>JBKQPD010000058.1:0-63895 GCA_052145175.1 Binataceae bacterium (SeqCode)
TTGCTCGTGCGAGCCGGCCTTCGCGCCGCCCGGTTTGATATAATTGACAAACCAGTTGAAAATGTCACCCACCGCCGACTGGCCCGCCTCCAACCCGTAGTAACCGGGCAGGACGCTGCCATCGACAATGCCACACAGGCCGGGAATGTCCGCCAGTTTTTCGTTGTTTGGCGCAATGGCGATATCGCAAGTGCTGGTGCCGATGATTTATGCGTGTACTTTGCGTTCGGAATGCCAGTAAGCGGTTCTTTAGCGCCTGACTTGCGGGAGGCGGTTGATAATGCCTTAGCCGAAGCACCGGAGGGAGACGCTCTTGAAAACGTGGTGATCTATCGAGACACAGCACCCTTCAGCGTCTGCCTCAGGGTTAAGGGTGACGTAGTCCGTATCGCGGGTCCAACTCAGACGAGTCTGTCGACTACACAGGTGATAAAATGAAAACATCCGCTATTTTGGTCGCATTCGCCTTCGGGATGTCCGCCTGTACATCAACTAGGGTAGGCAGTCTGACGCTAGCCTCAACCAAGAATCTTGGCTACACGTACGCTCCTGTAGAAGAGCGGGTTTCCGGAGAAGATTGCGCAACGAACATTCTCGGCATCCCGTTGGGCAGCATCAATCCGAATGTGCAGGAAGCCGTTGACCATGCGGTTGCCCAAACCCCTAACGGCGATATGATGACAAACGTATCGATACACGACGATCTACTGTTCACGTTTCTTTTCAATCAGGTCTGCGTCAAGGTCCAAGGCGACGTAGTGCGCTCGACGAATACAATAGCCAGCTCTTCTCCCGCAACCCAGCTCACGTTGTCTTCAGCGAGCGCGAAATCCGCTGAATCGGTCGATAGGAACGGCGCGGTAACTTGGACTTCACACGACCCCGCCGACGATATGCAGGACAGGTAGAGCTTCTGATCTTCATAGGCTGTGGTGTTTTGGAAGCGCTCGGCTGCGAATAATTGAATCAACGTAAATCTCGCGATATCGACGGGCAGTCAAACGGTTGAAAAACGATGCTATGGATCACACTGAAGTCGAGACTCGCCTCCAGCGGCTGGAACGCCAAAACCATACCATCTTTTTTGGGCTGGTAACGTGCGCCGTCGTCGCCTTGGTAGCATTGGGTGCGGCTATGCGTGCGCTTGTGCCGGTGCTCCGAGTGCAATCCGCGTTGCGCACGGTCTTTACTTCCAGCTCTGGCCTTGCGGTAAGGCCCGAATCCGGTTCAAAACAGTCTGCATCTGCTGTGTCGGACGAGCCGCAAACGCCTGAAATGGGGAAGCTGCTTTCCGTTGTCGCTGTGACTGCCAAGGATAAGCGCCTTTTGCCGAAAGACCCCGAGGCTGGTCGTTACTCTGCTGAAGTCGAACTTACACTCGTCGGCGATAATCGCTCGGAGCGCAAGGTGCGGGCATATCAAGGCACGCTCGACGTTGACGACCTGCTCGGCAATCGCGTCATTCTGATCTCGGTAGAGAGTCAAACTCCCGTCGACAGCCATCGAACGCAGCAATTCAAGCGCTACTTCGAGATCAATCAGTTCGAAGACGCTCAGACTCAATTTGCCGCTGAAAGCTTTGACAACCTAGTATTCAAATGGCGACCTGAAAAGATCGTCTTCACAGACGGCACCAGTATAGAGGCGCGCGAATGAGAGTATAGGTCAACCAGATGCCGCGCAGACGATTTTCTCGATGGTTCTAGGCTCGGGCGGCGTGATGGCAGGACAGTCGAACGGGATAGCGGTTTCAGGGGCGATCCAATCGCGACAACGCGCACAGGACACCCGACCCGAAAATTTGCGTTGACCTATCCGTGGTGCCCTGTGAGCATTTCGTGACCACGACAATGCGGGAGGTGGGGCTGATGGCTAGGAGACTTGTGATAGGCAGCTTGATCGCGAGTGTGGCTTTCGTCAACGCCTGCGGGATGTACTACACGCCGAAACCATCCATCTCGCGCCCACCGTCTGTCGCGGTTGCCAACACCCCAGATGCGCAGGCCTGTTCGCGAACTTGTCAGCAGACACACGAGATTTCGCGCGGCAATTGCCACCAATCCTACACTCAATACAATGGTCACGAGGTCCAACGCGAAGTTCAGGGGTGCGTAGATCGGGTCGATGATGCGCGCGACTCGTGTCTAATGACGTGTCCCGGAGTCTCAGTCGACGGCCCGTCGCACGATCCCGCCGACAATATTGGGAGCAGGTAGTATTTCAAAACATTCAAAGAGGGGTGCGCAGTGGAAAACTTATCGGCTCGGAATTCGGCCCGGAGTCTATGGCGGCTGCAAAGGGTAGGTCAGAGGTTCCCCCTCTTAGGAGGCCCCGAGGTGATCAGCCCGCTGTACCTATTCCATTGCGATAGGTGTAAGAACCCCTTACTGATAGCCGCTGTTTGGGAAGACCAAGAGCAGCTAATCGGCGAACTGCCGGGAGTTAAAGCGCTTGAGCAACTTGGCGCAACAACCAAAATCAAAACAGTCGTTGCTCTGTTAACGCCTGACCCGCACAGCGACCCACAAGCCGAAGGCGTCCCAATCATTCGGGCGCGGGTTTACGAACCGCCCCGCACAAAGCCATATACTTTTGACGAGCGCGAATTTTACTCGCATCTAGCGGCTATTGAGGACAAGCACAAAGACGATTGCCAACACTGACGCGGCGTTTTTGTACGACCGGCCTAAAAGGGGCCGCTGAAACCTTACGGAACTGTTGCATCGAATAACGCGGTTAGTCGGGAAACTCGATCACCTTACCCGCCCCTTGTCCTGTCACGATTTCCCCTAGCCGTATATCCCATTTCAAGAGCGCCGCGCGCTTCTCGTTGTCGTACGAATGCCGATCATAGACGGCAGTGATCGAGCGCTCGACGTGGTTCAGGATTTTCGAGACCACTAGCCGCTCGATGCCGATGCCGGTCATAAGCGACGCGGCGGTGCGACGGAGATCGTGGAACTTGAACTCGATCCCGGATATTTTCTTGATGCGCCGGAGCCACTTTTGGGGATTCGAGATTGGCTTGTGGCGCGGTCCCGGAAACACGTAGGGCGTATCCATTGCGACCCCTGCCCTACGCTCCCGCAGGATCGCCAAGGCTTGCGGCGCGAGCGGCACGCGGTGGGTCAACTTGTTCTTGGCACGTTCGGCCGGGATGGTCCACCAACCGCCGTCTAGGTCCAATTCCGACCAAGCCATACCCAAAACTTCCCCTCGACGCTGGGCCGTTAGCAGCGCCAGCCTGAAAGGTGCAGCGATCTGGATAGGCTCGCCGTCGAGCGCTTTCCACAACGCCCTGATTTCAGCATTGCCCAAGACCCGATCCCGCTGATGTTCCTCGCCCGGATTTGCGACCTTATACGCAGGGTTATGTTCGACCATCCCCCGGTCCAGAATCGCGAAATTGTAAATCTTGGATATTAGCGCCCGCGTCCGGTTCGCCATGACGCCCGCGCCCCGTTCGACGATCTTATCCAGAAGCGCAATTACATCCTTGCGCTCGATGTCCGCCACCTTCCAGTTTCCCCATGCGGGGACCAGTTCGCTCTTGATGATCCGCTCGTCCTCTTGCCACGAGCGCTTTTTAATTTTGGCGTGGCGCTCAAGGTACAGGTGCGCCAATTCCTGAAAGCTTTCAGCGTCGCGCGCTTCCCGTTTGGCGCTCGCCGGGTCCGCGCCCAATTGGGCGTCGCGTAAGGCACGCTTTGCAGCGTCGCGCGCGTCGGCAAGCGAAATCGCTGGATAGCCGCCTATTGTTAGACGACGAAGCCTCCTCCCGTGGCGATACATCGCCGTCCAAGTCTTAACTCCGTTCTCGGTGACGCGAAGGCCAAAGCCGGGAAGCTTTTTATCCCAGTAGTCTGCCCGCTTGTCGGTCGGTTTGATCGATTCGATGAAAGCCGCTGTAAGCGAGTGACGCATGTTACCCTCCGTTTCGGGGTAACACCGGGGTAACAAAATGGCGCAACCCTATGAAACGTCTCGGGTAACAGTAAATGCTAGAAATGCCCGTCTGGCAAGGAGAAAATCGCGAGAGTTTGTTTCAGGATGTTGCGAGAAAGTACTAGGGTAGCCGAATGGCATTCAGGAGGTCGACGGTTCGATCCCGTTCAGCTCCACCAATCAAATCAAGTACTTAGCGGCTTCTTTATAGAATCTCGCTCGTTAACTGTGCCCATTTTGTGCCCTGCCCTTGTGAGGCGTTGCATGCGTAGCGCGATCTTGCGAAAATCCGCGGGTGTAGCACGCCGATTGGTTTGATCAGTGCCCTGCGCGATCGATTAACTCGCGGGCCGCGCGGAGAAACTTTTCATTGGTTTCGTCGCCACCGAGCATCCGCGCAATTTCTGCCGGACGACCGGTCGCCGCCAGCGCGTCAACCCGGCTACGGGTGACGCCGCGACGTTCTTCTTTTTCGACCACAAAATGGCTGTCAGCGAACGCGGCGATCTGGGCGAGATGGGTGACGCATAGAATCTGATGGAACCGCGCGAGCTGTTTGAGTTTCCGGCCCACAATTTCGGCCACCGCGCCCCCGATTCCGGCATCCACCTCGTCAAAAATCATGGTCGCAACGCCCCGGCGCTGCGCTTCGAGCCGTTTGAGCGCGAGCATCACGCGTGATAGCTCGCCGCCCGATGCGACCCGCGCGAGCGGCAGGGCGGGCTGACCAGGGTTCGGTGCGAGAAAAAACTCGACACTATCGCAGCCCGCCGGCCCCATCGCGAGCCCGGCGTGAACCAGCGCGCCCTGCTCAGCCGGCGGCCGCGCGAGACGTGCCTCGAAGGCCGCATTGCGCATCCCGAGGGTCCGCAGCTCCGCGTTCATGCGTTGCCCCAATTCACCCGCGCTACGCGTGCGTTCGATGCTGAGCCGCCCCGCCTGAGCGGCGAGTTCCGTCAGTAGGGCTGCCAGCTCGGCTTCGATTTCCGCCCGGCTTTCAGCGAGACCTTCGAGCTCCGCGATTTCCTGGCGGCCGCGTTCGAGTACGTCGAGCGCCGCCGCGATCGTGCCGCCATACTTGCGCTTGAGTCGCGTGAGTTCGGTCGTGCGCGATTCGATTTGTTCGAGCCGTTCGGGATCGGCTTCGATACGTGTGGCGTAAGCCTGGATTTCGCGGACGGCCTCTTCGAGATTGGCCTGCGCGGCCCGGATCAGGTCGAGCGTGGCCGTGAGCCGGGGATCGAGCGCGGCGGCCTCGGCGAGGCGAGCTTCCGCCTTGGCGACCAGATCGACCGCCGCATTTTCGCTCGTGTAGAGCGACTGGTCAACGGCGTCCGCCGCCTCGGCTAGCTTGGCGGCGTTGGCCAGCAACAGACGCTCGGCTGCCAGACGTTCATCTTCGCCCGCGATGAGCGCCGCCCGCTCAAGCTCGATTACGCGGAAGCGCGCCAGCTCGAGCATCTCGACACGCGCGCCCTCGCGCCGGCCGAGCTCGGCTCGCCGGGCGTCAACCTGCCGCACGCGCTCATAAATATTGCGATATGCGGCGACCTCCCGCTCGAGGCCTGCATGGCGATCGAGGATGGCGAGATGATTGTCGCGTTGCAGCAAGGCTTGCTGCTCGTGCTGTCCGTAGATCTGCACGAGCGTCGGCCCGAGCCGCCCAAGCGCCTGCACGGTGGCGAGATTGTCGTTGATAGTGACGCGAGCGCGGCCGCCCTCCGCGATCGACCGGCGCACGATAAGCTCCCGCGGATTCTCCTCGCTCAGCCATTCGGCCGCACCTGAAATGGGGCCCTCGCCCTCGAATTCGAAGATTCCCTCGACCACCGCCTCTTTCGCGCCGGCGCGAATCAGTTCGGGTGACGCCCGGCCCCCGACTAGCAGGCCGAGCGCGGTCATGATGATCGTTTTGCCGGCGCCGGTCTCACCCGAAAGTACGTTAAGGCCGGCGCCGAAGGCGAGCGCGGCTTCCTCGATTACGGCGAAGTTGCGGATCCGAAGTTCGGTCAGCATCCGCGGCGCCTCAACCCCAGTGCAGTTTATCGCGCCAGATTTCGAAGTATGGATGGGCCGAGCGGACCAGGGAAACGGCATGCCGCGCGCGATGAACGTGGATTACGTCGGTCGGACCGAGATGAGCCGATTCCTGGCCGTCGCAGGTCAGGATTGCGCCATGATCGTCGGACTTGACGCGCATCTCGAGCTCGAAGGAATCGGGGAGCACGACCGGCCGATTGCTGAGCGTGTGCGGGCAGATCGGGGCAAGCACCAGGACACGCAGATTGGGGAAAACGATCGGGCCGCCCGCGCTCAGCGCATACGCGGTCGAGCCGGTGGGTGTGGCGATGATCAGACCGTCGGCGCGATACGAGCAGAAGGGCTTGTGATCGGCGATCACGTTCAACTCGAGCATCCGGCCCAGCTCGCGCTTCGCGATCACGACGTCGTTAAGCGCGCGAAAGTGGGTGGCCGCGCGATGGCTCCCCGAGTCGCGTTCCACCACCGCTTCAAGAGCGATCCGGCGGTCGACTTCGTACTGACCCGCGACGACCCGGGCGAGTGTATCGCGTGCTTCGTCCGTAGCAATTTCGGTCAGAAAGCCCAAGGCGCCCAGATTGATGCCGAGAATCGGCGTCTCGCGATCGCCGAGTTGCCGGGCTACACCCAGCAGCGTTCCATCGCCACCCAGGACGACGATCAGTTGGGCGATTCGCGTGAGGTGATTCAGCTCGACGGCGCGTGCTCCGAGGGTATCAGCGACCGAAGGTTCGGCGAGAGGTTCAAGACCCTGCGTTTTCGTCCAGCCGACCAGTTCGCCCGCCAGCGCCAAGGCAGCCGCCGGATGGTCCCGCCGCAGGACGAAACCGATTGAAGTTATAGATTCCTTGGCCGCCACCGCGCTTTTGGGATTAGCATGCGCTCCCAGGGCGGGCAACGTAGCTCGCTCGACCATTGCGTTACAGGCTGTTTACAAGTCCGCGTCGCGGACTGGCTCGAGACTCAGGCCGCAGCTTTCGCAACGATGGTTGAACAGTCCGTACCAGTAGGGAAGTTCGCGTCGCGCGCAAAATCGCTCCTGACATCGCGGGCAGGGGCTGTCGGTGACGCGTTGCGCGAATCCCACGCCGAGCAAGATCCAGAAGATGGTAAGTGGCGCCAGCATCACGTCGGAGCGGGTCACTGCCAGGACGCCCCATCCCGCCGGGAGCAGAGCGATTAGCCATCCGATGACGCCGGCTTGTCTGCGTCGTAATTGCGTCAAAGCCTCACGCTCGCGGGGATTGGGCGGCAGCCACGACGGATAGATGCGACGGGGTGGCATCTTAGTCGGCGGGCGCGACCGTTAGCGACGCGGAAGTGGAGGGCGTCGCGGTGGCCGACGGTTGAGGGGTGAGCGATTCGCTCAATGGCGTCGGAGTCGCCGAGGGGGTCGGCGTGGCTTCGAGCGGCGCGAGGGAGGCCGTCGCGGTCGGGGTCGCTGAGGAAGTTTCGGTTGGCGTGGCGGTCGCGCTTAGCGAGGGCGACGGCGTCGGTGACGAGGAAGGCGTCGCGGTGGCGGACGGTTGGGGCGTTGGCGATTCAGTCGACGGGGTCGGAGTTACCGATGGGGACGGTGCGGCCTCCAGCGGCGCGGGGGAGCCCGTCGCGGTCGAGGTTATTGTTGGAGTTTCGGTCGGTGTGACGGTCGCGGTTAGCGAGGGCGACGGCGTTGGTGACAAGGAAGGCGTCGCGGTGGCGGACGCTTGAGGGGTGGGCGATTCGCTCAATGGCGTCGGAATCGCCGAGGGCGTCGGCGCGGGGGAGGGCGTCGGCGCGGGGGAGGGCGTCGCGTTAAGGGTCGCTGGTGGCGATTCGGTCGATGTGGCGGTCGCAGTTAGCGAGGGCGACGACGCGGGAGCCGCGGCAATCGCTGGCGCCGACTGGGTCAGGGGCGCGGCTTCCGTCGGCGCGATCGGTGACTCGGTCATTGAAGTCGTGGTACCGGACGGGGAACCGGCGGCTGCCCGGCCAGGCTCATCCGGAGCGACCGGCTGCATCAGGGCTTCGGGCGGCGCGACTTCACTTGCGGAATTCCCCGCTTCCTCGTCCGACGGACTCGGACTTGGCGAGCTCTCGTCATCGGTCGAGGAACTCTCGGCGGCTGGCGATGGGGCCGCCTTGGGCTTCTGCAGCAGCAGCGCTTCGGCGATTACGTGGTAATCGACGTGATCGCCGGTCAGGCGTTCCTCCCGCTGCTTGACGAGAATTGCGTCGGCGCCGCTCTCGCAAGCTTTCTGATCCACCGCCATGAGCACGTCCTTGCCGGCCGGAACACTGCCCGCAAGCTCGATCGAGCCGAGGTCGCGGAAAATCGTGGAGGGCGTCTGCTCCAGGGTCTGTAGAGAGCATCCGGCGGCGCGCGGCGGTATGTCGGCACTTCCCACGCGCGCCACGAGCACGAGGTCGGGCGGCAGCAACTTAATCTGCGGGGTTGGCGGGGCCTGTGCGCATCCCGCGACGAGCAGGCAACCGGCGATCATGATCAAGCGCGCGATTCGACGCACAAGCAAGGAATACCGGCGTGTTCGGGGGTATCGCAAGTACGCCCGTGAACATCTCGCTTTGGCGGCGGGTTTGTATAAGATTATTCCTTCGACGGAAAATCGCGACGGAAGCTGCTCAAGGGCGCCAAGGATCGCCATCCGCGAGGTAATTTGAAGTGAAAAGACCACTGCTCGGTGCGCACATGTCGATCGCTGGCGGGGTCAGCCAGGCGCTCGTGCGCGGCCGCGACGCCGGATGCGAGTGCGTCCAGATCTTCACCAAATCGTCGCGCCAGTGGGCGGCCAAGCCCTATGCGCAGGACGAGATCGCGGCCTTCCGCGCGGCGCAAAAGGAATCGGGAATCAAGCTGGTCGTGGCGCACGATTCCTACCTGGTCAATCTCGGCGCGACGGACGCCGCACTGCGGAAAAAATCTGTCGCCGGAGTGATCGACGAGCTCGAACGATGCGAGCAGCTCGAAGTGCCGCTGCTGATTGCCCATCCGGGCGCGCATGTCGGCGCGGGTGAAGAGGCCGGGATCAAGAATATCGCGCTGGCCCTCGACGAGGCGCACGCCGCGTGTCCCGGCTACCGGGTCAAAATCGCGCTGGAAATCACCGCGGGGCAGGGGAGCAATCTGGGTTACAAGTTTGCGCAGATGGGCCAGATTATTGACGCCGTCAAGGATAATGGGCGGCTGCGCCTTTGCTTCGACACCGAACATGCGTTTGCCGCGGGCTACGACCTCCGCGGCGACGAAGACTACGAGGCCACCTTCGCCGAACTCGACGAGCACGTCGGGCTCGAGTTGCTGGCGGCGTTCCATATCAACGATTCGATGAAACCGCTGAATTCGCGCGTCGACCGCCATGAGCATATCGGCAAGGGCCATCTGGGACTCGAACCGTTTCGCCGCATCGTGAACGATCCGCGCTTCGCCGGCCTGCCGATGTGCCTCGAAACGGAACCCGGCCCCGAGATGCAGGACATCATGGCGGACCTCCGCCAACTGCATGAACTGTTACGCTAGTGGAGCGCCGTTGCGGCGCGGAGCGAGCAGGCGAGTCTGCGAGCTGCGTCAAGAATTAGAGTTAGTGGGGCGAAGCGGAACGAGCACGGGGCGTCTTGATTTTGGCCGCGCGTCGCGGACTCCGCCGCCCCCTGGAGCTGCGTCAAGATTCTTAAGATGATTAAACGAATCCTCACCGGCGATCGGCCCACCGGACCCCTCCATCTCGGGCACTACGTCGGCTCTTTGCAGAATCGGGTCAAACTGCAGGACGAGTACGAGACCTACGTACTGATCGCGGACGTTCAGGCGCTGACCGATAATTTCGAGCATCCGGAGAAGCTCGCCGGGAACCTGTTCGAGGTCGCGCTCGACTACCTTGCGGTCGGACTCGACCCGGCCAAGGTCAAGTTCGTCGTGCAATCGATGGTGCCGGAGCTGACCGAGCTGACCATCTACTTCATGAATCTCGTGACGGTGGCGACGCTCGAGCGTAATCCCACGGTCAAGGAGGAGATCAAGCAGCGCAATTTCGTCAAGGGCGTGCCCGTCGGCTTCTGGTCGTACCCGATTTCACAGGCCGCCGATATCACGATCTTCAAGGCCGACCTCGTGCCGGTGGGTGAGGATCAGTTGCCGATGATCGAGCAGGCGCGCGAGATCGTCCGCCGCTTCAACCGCCTTTACGGCAAGGTGCTGATCGAGCCGCGGGCGATGCTCGGTGCGGTCGCGCGGCTGCCCGGTACGGACGGCGGGGCGAAGATGTCGAAGTCGCTTGGCAACTGTATTTACTTGGGCGATCCGCCCGAGGCGATCCGCAAGCGCGTGATGTCGATGTTTACCGATCCGACCCGCATCCATCCGACCGACCCGGGTCATGTCGAGGGTAATCCGGTCTTTACGTATCATGACGTCTTCAACCCGAATAAGGGCGAGGTGGACGATTTGAAGGAACGCTATCGCAAGGGCACGGTCGGCGACGTCGAAGTGAAGCAGAAGCTCTACGACGCGCTCAACGAGTTCCTCACGCCGATTCGTGAACGGCGCGCCGCGTTTCAATCAAAGCCGAAGCAGGTTTACGAGATTATCGTGGAGGGCACGCGTCAGGGCCGCGCGCTCGCGCAGGCCACGATGGCGGAGGTGCGCGCCGCGATGAAGATCGCGTACAAGTTTGAGTAAGCGCGCTTTTCTATACTAACGAAAATACTATTGATTCTCTGCGGAGTGATGCAGATGATCCTTAGTCGCCGTAAGTTCTTGACGCAAGTCGCTGCGATAAGTGGAATGGGTGCTGCTTTTCTATCCATGCAGGCCTTGGGTCTCGCATCCACAGTCTTTGCCGAACCTGCGCCGGCTCTGTCACCGAAAATCGGCAATGGCACGCATGTCGTCATATTGGGAGCCGGCATTTGCGGACTTGTCATGGCCTATCGCATGGAGCGAGCGGGCTTTGCGGTGACGGTGGTGGAAGCCCGACGGCGTACGGGAGGCAGAAACTGGACTCTCCGTCACGGCGACAAAGTCGAGATGATAGGTGAGGCCGAACAGGCGGTCGGCTTTTCGGAGGGAATGTATTTCAACGCGGGCCCGGCAAGGATTCCCAGCCACCATCAGGGTCTTCTAGGTTACTGTAAACTTCTCCGCGTGCCGCTCGAAGTCGAAGTCAATTTCAGCAATAGCGCCTTGTTGCAATCCGACGGGGCCTTTGGTGGCAAGCCGATTCAGGAGCGCCAGGCGATCAATGATTTCCACGGCCGCGTAGCCGAGTTGCTGTCCAAGGCAACCAACCGTGGCGCCCTTGATCAGGAATTGACAGCCGACGACAAGGAGCGTCTGATCGCATTCCTGCGAAACTATGGCGATCTGTCGAAAGACAGCCTCTATAAGGGGTCGGAACGCGCCGGCTATAAAGTCTTGCCGGGACCTTACGATCAGATTGGCGTCATACGAGATCCGTTGAGCTTGCGCAGTCTGCTCGAGGATGGCGCGCTTGCTGGCATGATGTTCGACGAGATTTTTGACATGCAGGCTACTATGTTCGAACCGGTAGGCGGAATGGATCGCATTCCAGCCGCTTTGCACAAATCGATAAAGAGTCCAATTCGATTAGGCGCGGAAGTGTGCCGCCTCCGTCAAGCTTCGGCAAAGGTTGAGATCATCTATCGCGATCGCAGTACTGGCGAAACGCATAAACTCTCAGCCGATTATGTAGTCTGCACCATACCGCTGCCCGTTCTCGCTGGAATAGATACGGATTTCAGCGCGTCAGTTAAGCAGGCTATTGCTGGCGCGAAGTACGATCACGCCGCGAAAGTGGCGTTCGAATCGCCCCGCTTTTGGGAAGCTGAACAGATTTATGGTGGACTATCGTTTGGCGGGCCAGCCACGGGCGCGGTCTGGTATCCCAGCAGTCGCTACCAGTCCGCTCGCGGCATAATTATCGGCGCTTACGTGGCGGGTAAGCCGGGCGAGGCGTTTGAGGCATTAGCGATTTCCAGGCAGATCGATATGGCTCGCAGCGCCGTCGATAAACTGCATCCAGGGCACGGAACCGATCTAAGCGCACCAGTTGCGGTGGATTGGAGTAAGATTCCCTACAATCTTGGTCCCTGGATCCAGTGGACCAACTCCGGCTCCGACACCGCGGCGTACCGGCTGCTTAATCAACCTGAAGGGCGCGTCTACTTCAGTGGCGCCCATCTCAGTCAATTACCGGCCTGGCAGGAAGGTGCTGTCCTCGCAGCGCATCGCACGATTGAATTGATCGCCAGCCGCGTCGGTGCTGCAACGTCAACTGCCATTCATTAAAGAGCTAATAATTAATGGGCCGCCTCACACCCATTTCGCCCAAGCATGCGCTTGCAGTCCAGACGCGCGCTCAATATGCCTTCGCGAAAAAGGCGCGCTCATTGGCCGGCTCGCCACAGACGATGCAGTTGCCCGCTGACCCGTCCTGATTGAGCGGGATCGCGCGGCACGTCGCGCGGGTCTCCTCGCGAATCTTTGTTTCACAGACCGGATTGCCGCACCAGTAAATGTCGGCGAAGCCGCCGCCGCCTTCGCCCTCCATCTGCGCGCGCAGTGCGTCATACGAGTCGAAACTTCGGGTGTTGGCTTCAATCGCGGACTTGGCTTGCTGGTAGAGATTTTTCTGAATTTCGCTGAGCAGTTCCGTGGCGCGAGTTGCGATCTGGGCGATCGCGACCTTGGCCTTGCCCGCCGGCCCCGGGATATCACGACGCGCCGTCTGCGCCTCGTTGGTCGCCAGATCGCGCGGGCCGATTTCGACTCGGAGTGGTACACCGCGCATCTCCCAATCGTTGAACTTGAAGCCCGGCGTAAGGCCCTCGCGCTCGTCGAGCCGCACGCGGATGCCGGCCTGGTCGAGCCCGTCGCGCATCCCGCGCGCCGCCGCCAGCACCTTCTCTCCCTCGTCGGCCTTGCGCCAGATCGGCACGATGACCACCTGGGTCGCCGCGACGGCGGGCGGCAGGCGCAACCCCTGATCGTCACCGTGGCTCATCACGATCGCGCCGAGCAGCCGGGTCGAAACCCCCCAGCTCGTCTGATGGGGATGCTGCAACTGGTTGGTTTCGTCGAGGAAGCGAATCTCGAAAGCCTTGGAAAAGTTCTGGCCCAAGTAGTGCGAAGTGCCGCATTGCAGCGCGCGCCCGTCGGGCATCAGGCTCTCGATCGTGTAGGTCTCCTCCGCGCCGGGAAAACGCTCGGCCGCGCTCTTGCGTCCATGGATCAGCGGGACGGCCAGGAAATCCTCGACGAAGCCGCGATAAACCTCGAGCATCGTCAGGGTCTCGTGCTCGGCCTCCGCGCGCGTGGCATGGGCCGTATGGCCCTCCTGCCAGTGTAATTCCGCGGTGCGCACACACGGCCGGGTCCTTAGTTCCCAGCGCACCTCGTTGCACCATTGATTCACCATCATCGGCAGATCACGATGCGAATGAATCCACTGGGCGAACATATGGTTGATGATGGTTTCGGAAGTCGGCCGCACGACCAGCGGCTCTTCGAGTTCCTTGCCGCCCCCATGCGTGACAACCGCGACTTCCGGCGCGAAACCCTCGACGTGCTGGGCCTCCTTCTGCAGGAAGCTCAAGGGGATGAAGAGCGGAAAGTAGGCATTGCGCGCACCCGTCTTCTTGATCCGGCGGTCGAGCTCGTCGCGCAGGTTTTCCCAGATGGCGAAGCCGTCGGGACGGAAGACAATACATCCGCGCACCGGCGAATAATCGGCCAGCTCGGCGCGCAGAATGATGTCGTTATACCAGGCGGCGAAATCCTGACCGCGCGGCGTGACTTTTTTCTCGTCGGCTTTCTCAGCCATTAATGATCGACCAATTCCGCCCCGGCGGAAGTCCTTTCCGTGATGATAGCCGACTCCTTGACCCTGCGGTAAGCGAACGATTCAATTTACGCTAAGATACCGACCGATCCGAAGCAAAAGTCAGCCAAAAGCAGGAGCTTAGACGGCCCGTTCCGGTATCAGCAATACGAACGAGCCCATGTGAACCACATTTGTTCGAACTTGCGAGGAATCAATTGAATGTCATCATGCAAAATCGTGATGTCGACTAAAACTGCGCTGATCGCCGCACTGATACTGGTTGTGGCGTCAGTTGTGCGCGCGGCCGCGGCGGAGTCGACGCCCTCCGACCTGCACACTATCGAGGTTAACGGCGACGGCAGTGTGCAGGCCGCTCCCGACCAGGCGACGCTGCAGTTGGCCATCGAAACCCACGCCGCGACGGCGGCCGAGGCCGCGGGCAGCAACGGCGCGCTGGCGCAAAAAGTGCGCGACGCGCTCAAGGCCAAACTGCAGGACAAGGGCCTGATGTGGACCGGGGGCTATTCCCTCTACCCGGACTACAGCGAACCGCGCAACGGCGGCGAAGCCAAAATTATTGGCTATCGCGCGCAGAATTCGATCACCGTCCAGACCGGCGCGCTCGAGCTGGTCGGTCCGCTGATTGACGCCGCGATCGCCGCGGGAGCGAATCGCGTGGGGTCCCTCGACTACGACCTTCGCGACAACACGAAGGCGCGCAGCGAGGCGATCACGCGAGCCGCGAAAGACGCCGAAGCTCAGGCCCAGGCGCTGGCCGCCGCGCTGGCGGTCAAGCTCGGCGCCGTGGTCAAAGCTACCACGGTGTCGGAGGCTCGACCGATTCCCGTGATGCGGATGCAGGCGAGTCCGATGATGGCGAGTCAGGCGACGCCGATCGAGGCCGGACAGGTCACCGTGCCCGCGTCGGTTTCGCTCACTTACGAGATTGAGTAGGCTGGGCGCATCATTCCCGATGGGTGGCTTTAAGCGATGCTAAAACCGGGTGACGTGGCGCCGCCGTTTGATCTCCCCTGCGCCTTCGAAGGCAAAATCGGCCATCTGGCGCTGACGAGCGTGCGCTCCGAGATGATCGTGCTCTTTTTCTATCCCCGCGATTTTTCCTTTATATGCCCAACCGAAGTGCTCGGTTTCCATAAGGCGCAGGCCGCTTTCAAGGCCGAGCATACCAGTCTGGTCGGCGTGAGTGTCGATGACGCGGAGACACACCTGCGCTGGGCGGTGGAGTTGGGTGGACTGAGCTACCCGCTGCTCGCCGACCCGGATGCGAAGGTCACGCGCGAGTATGGCGTGTACGATGACAGCGAAAAGGTCGCGATGCGCGCCACCTACGTCCTCGACGCGAAGCGGAAGGTGGCGTACTCCGTGGCCAGCTCAATCAACGTCGGGCGCAGTGTCAGTGAGACTTTGCGCGTCGTGCGCGCGCTGCGCGGCGGTCGTCTGTGCCCGGCGGACTGGCAGCCCGGCGACGAAAGCGCCGCCGTCGAACTCAAATAGCCGGCTGAACGCGCTTGGCGGCTCCTAAACCGGAAGAGAAGCGCCGCGTCTTTGAACGCCTGGCGAGTATCCGCGAAGTCGTATTCGGCATCCAGGACGGCGTCCTGACCACGGCCGGTGTGCTGGCGGGCCTGAGCGGCGCGGTCAACGGCCGTTCCCAGGTGATTCTTGCGGCGCTCGCGTCGACCGTGGCGGGCGCCCTCTCGATGGGCGCCGGGGCCTACCTTGGCACTCGCGCCGAAACCGAAGTGATCCGCAGCGAGCTCCGGCGCGCGCACGCCGAGGTGAGCGATCAGCCGTATATCGTGCAGGAAAGCCTGATGGAGGCGCTGGCCAAAGAGGGGCTCGCGCGCGAAGCCAGCTACCGCGTTGTCAAGCTGCTCAGCTCCGCGCCCCAGGCGCTCTCCTCCACCGCCGAGGAAAAGATCTACGGCCTCTCTCAGGGGAGCTTCGGCAACCCCGCCCTCGACGGGCTCCTGATGGGCGTGGCGTTTTTGCTCGGTGCGCTCGTGCCCCTGCTGCCCTTCGTGCTGATTGCGTCGGTGCATGCCGGTCTGATCGCGGGACTCGGGGCGACCGCGCTGGTGCTCTTTGCCGTAGGTTATTTTGTCGAGGGGCGGCTGAGCGACCAGCGTTATCCGGCGCTCGCCGGTGCGCGCTTCCTCGCGATCGCGCTGGGTGCGGCCGCGATCGGCTACCTGATCGGACTCGCGATCTCACCGCTTGGAGCCGGGTCGTGACGCCGCGGGTCTACTCGTCGATGGAAGCCTTCGTCACCCACTGGCGGGCGTTGCGGGCGGTTGACGGCCCGAACGCTCTCAGTGCCGCGGAAAGCGAACTCCTCAGCGCGATGGATACCCAACTCGAATTGCTCGATCCCGCGGAGCGCGCGGCACTCGAAGCCGCGTCTGCCGATGGCGCTCTGGCGGCCGCCAACGCTCACGCGCGCCGGCGGCAACGGGCATTAGCGAAACTGGCTCCCATCCTGACTGCGGCTGGATGGCTGCAATGATGCGCGCCGCTTGATGGTTGCGTTTATCCTACGCCGCCTCCTCGTCGGCGCCGGGGTTTTGCTCGGCGTTTCGCTTATCACCTTTCTCATCGCCTTCGTGGTTCCCGCCGACCCCGCGGTCGCGATGGCGGGGGCCAAGGCTGATCCGCAAACGCTCGCCATGATTCGCACCCAACTGGGGTTGGACGAGCCGGTCTATGTGCAATACACGCAGTACGTCGAGCGGGCGCTCCATGGCGATTTGGGGCGCTCCTATATCCGCCGCGAGAGCGTTACCGACTTGATCGTCGGCCGCTTCCCCGCGACCGCGATTCTGGCGGTCAGCGCGATGGTGGCCGCGCTGATGCTCGGCGTCGCGATGGGCCTGATTTCCGGGGCGTGGCGCGACCGGATGCCCGACCATCTGCTGCTCGTGCTGTCACTCGGCTTCGTCTCGATTCCGGTTTTCTGGCTGGGCACGATGCTGCTGATTGTTGCCGCGCTCTATCTGCGCGCGTTGCCCTTGGGTGGCTTCAGCGGATGGTCGAGCCTGATACTCCCGACGATCACGCTGGCGCTCGGCTCGGCCGGCTATTACGCGCGGATTTTGCACACTAACCTGACCGACGCGCTGGACCAGGAGTACGTGCGTACCGCTCGCGGCAAGGGACTCTCGCGGCGCCAGGTGCTCGTCAAGCATGCGCTGGCGAACGCGTTGATTCCGCTGCTGACCCTGGCGGGACTCGACCTCGCCGGCCTGCTCTCGGGCGTGGTTCTGACCGAGACGGTCTTCAATTGGCCCGGGATCGGCCGGCTCGCCTATGAGGCGGTGGTGAATCTCGATATTCCGCTGATTATGGGCACGGTGCTCTTTGGCGCCTTGCTCGTCGTTCTCGCCAATATCGTGGTGGACGTGCTCTACGCGTGGCTCGATCCGCGGATTCGCCTGGGCGCGATCGGATAATACGATGACCGCGAAGGGCAAGCTGATGGAAACGGCCGGCGCTCTGATGATCACGCTGCTGGTCATAATTGCGATCGGCGCCCCGCTCCTCGCCCCCCACGATCCCGCTCAGGCGGTCGCCGAAACCTTTGGCGATCCGGCGGGACCTTCTCGCGCCTTTCCGCTCGGCACCGACGAACTCGGCCGCGACGTGCTCTCGCGCATCATCTGGGGCGCCCGCATCTCGCTCGAGGTGGCGGTGACGGCGATGGTCGTGACGATGGTTATCGGCGTCGCGATTGGCCTGCTTGCGGGGTTCTTCGGCGGCGCCGCCGATTTTGCCCTGATGCGCCTGACCGACATGATGCTGGCCTTCCCGACCTTGCTGCTCGCGATGGCCTTCGTGACGGTGCTGCGCCCGAGCCTGCTGAGTATCCTGCTGGTGATCGGCCTGGTTTCGTGGACCGGCGTCGCGCGGGTGGTGCGGGCGGAGACCTTGAGTCTCGCGCAGCGCGATTTCGTGCTTGCCGCCCGCGCCCTTGGCGCGGCTCCGCGCCGCCTGATCATTGCGCACGTGCTGCCCAATGCGCTCCCCGTGATTGTCGTGATGGCTGTGCTCGGAACTTCGGGCACACTGCTGCTCGACGCCGGACTGAGCTTTCTCGGGCTGGGCGTGCCGCCGCCGACGCCGAGCTGGGGCCGGATGATCGAGGAGTCCACCATGTACTTCCGCACGGCGCCGTGGCTCGCGGCCTTTCCCGGGCTTGCGATTTTTTACGCGGTGCTTGCCTTCAATCTGTTCGGCTACGGCTACTTGCGCCGCCGCGGCGCTTCCAACGCGGCTCTCAAATGATGGGTACCGCATACCATCGCGCGCGCTTGCTCTTAGTCGCCCTGCTCTCGCTGTTCATCGGATGCCGTGGGCAGGCACCGCAGCTCAATCTGCCGCCCGACGCGAAGGTGCTGCATCTCGCGACCCTCGACGACATTCCCACGCTCGATCCGGCGGCCGGCTACGACACGGCGTCCTGGATCTACGAGCAGATGATCTTCGATACGCTGGTCCGCTACAGCGATGCGGGCGTCGACCTCGTGCCCGATCTGGCCGACACCTGGGAATCCACCGCCGACGCGCAAACCTTTACCTTCCATCTGCGGCGCGACGCGACCTTCACCAACGGGCGGCGCGTGACGAGCGCGGATTTCAAGTACGCGATCGAGCGGGTGCTGCGGCCCACCACTCGCTCCAAGGGGGTCGAATACTATCGCCCGATCGTGGGCGCGGACGACCTCACCGCGGGCCGCGCGGCGAGCGTCGCCGGTATCGTCACGCCCGATCCGTGGACGATCGTCTTTCATCTGACCGTCCCCGATCCGATCTTCGTGCACAAGCTCGCGATGCCGTTCGCGGCCGCGGTCCCGCGTGAAGTCGTCGAACAATGGGGCGACGACTTTTCGCGCCACGTCGTTGGCAGCGGCCCGTTCAAGCTGCGGGAATGGCTGAGCGGACAGCGGATCGTGCTCGTGAGGAATCCCCATTACTTCAAGGCTGGCGAGCCGCGCCTTGACGCGATTGTCGAGCAGATCGGGGTCGATGACGAGTTGCAGTGGCTTAAATTCGAGGCCGGCGAGATCGACGTCTCCATGATTCCGCCCGCCGAATTCCCCTACGTGATGAAGACGCCGTCGTTGAAGGCGCTCACCCTGAATATCGTGACGCTGAGCACCGAATACCTCGGGATGAACTGCCGGATGAAGCCGTTCGACGACGTGCGCGTGCGGCGCGCCTTCAACTACGCGATCCGCAAACCCAAGCTCACCGCGATTCTGAACGGCCGCGGCGTGATCGCCCACGGTGTCTTGCCGCCGGGGCTGCCCGGCTACGACCCGACGATCGCGGGCTATCCCTATGATCCCGCCAAGGCCCGCGCGTTGCTCGAAGAGGCGGGTGTGGGCCCGGACTTCGCGCCTGTGCTCTGGATGCGTGCCGATGAGAGCGAGATTATCCATGGCGAGTCGATTCAGCAGGACCTCGCGCTGGTCGGCGTCCATGCCGTGCTGAAGCCGGTCGCGTGGCCGCCGCTGCTCGAAGCGGTCCGGCAACCCAATACGGTTGAGCTCGTGAGCCTCGGTTGGGAGGCGGACTTTCCCGACCCGCAAAACTTCCTCGACGTGCTCTTCGCGAAGAACCAGTGGGGCTCGAACAACGATACCTTTTATGCGAACCCGCGGGTCGAAGCGCTGCTCGCCGCGGCGGCGCCGGTCAGCGACCCGCGGCGCCGCAACGAACTTTATGACGCCGCGCAGCGGATTATCATGGCGGACGCGCCCTGGGTGGTACTGTACCATCCGGTCACCTACGTTATACGTCAACCCTGGGTGTACGGTTACGTGCTTAATCCGATGCGGCCGACCCGGCTCGAGCAGGTCCGGATTGCAGAGCGCGGCAAAGGAGCGGCTCTTCACGAATGAAAACCAAAGCTTCCGGGCCAGCGTGGGCGATCGACGCGCAACAGCATCTGCAACGGGCCGATCAGGTGATGGCGCGGATTATCGAACAGGTCGGACCGGTACAAATTACGCGGCGTCCGGCCCGCTTCGAAGCGCTCGCCCGCGCGATTATCTTTCAGCAATTGGCGGGACGCGCCGCCCAGACGATCTTCGATCGCTTCGTCGCGCAGGTCGGGACCGGACGCTTTCCGACTCCAGAGCAGGTAGTCGCGGCCCCCGAAGAAACGATGCGCATGGCGGGGCTATCGCGCGGCAAAATCTCGTACCTTCGCGATCTGGCGGCCCACGTGCGCGACGACACCCTTAATTTCCGGCGCTTTCCGCGGATGGATGATGAAGCCGTCATCACTGACTTGACCCGGGTCCGCGGGATCGGGCGCTGGACCGCCGAGATGTTTCTGATGTTCAACCTGTGCCGACCCGACGTCCTGGCGGTCGACGATCTCGGCCTGCGCAACGCCGCGACCAAGGCTTACGCGGCCAAGTCCCCGGTCGGGGCGAAAGAGCTGCGGGAGATGGGCGAGCCGTGGCGGCCTTATCGCACGGCGGCGGCGTGGTATCTCTGGCAAAGCCTGCGCATCGTCACGCCCGACGGCTCCGGTGCAAAGAGCACGGCCGTCACCAAGCCGAAAAGTCCCGCGAAGCCGCGGACGCGAACTGCCAAAGCGAAGCGCTGATCGGTAGAATTTCGTCATGGATTTCATCGAACGGCTGCTCGAGGCGCAACAAATCAAGGGTAGCATCGCGGTGCTTGGCGTCGATCCGCAACTCGACACGCGGAACGCGCGCGGCCTGCCCGAGGGCTACGATCTGGCGCGTTTCTGCTGCGAGATCGTCGAGGCGTGCGCCTCCGCGGTCGTGGCGATCAAGCCGCAACTCGCCTTCTTCGAAGCGCGGGGCGTCGACGGCTTGCGCGCGCTGGTCGAAGTGCTCAAACTCGCACGCTCGCTCAAGCTGGTCACAATTGCCGACGCCAAGCGCGGCGATATCGGGTCTACTTCGGCCGCCTATGCCGAGGCCTTCCTCGGCGACGGCGACTTCGCGTGCGACGCGATCACTGTCAATCCTTATCTTGGCAGCGACGCGCTGGCGCCCTTTGTCGCTCGCGTGCGTACGGGACGCGGGGTGTTCGTGCTGGTCAAGACCTCGAATCCGTCGTCCGGGGAGTTTCAGGATCGCCCGGCGCCGGAGCGTCCGCTCTGGGAGCTAGTCGCCGAGCGCGTGCATGGCTGGGGCAGCGACTTTATCGGGGCGCACGGCTTGACCCCGGTGGGCGCCGTGGTGGGCGCGACTTATCCCGACCATGCGCGCCGCGCGCGCGAACTGATGCCGAACAGCGTCATTCTGGTGCCGGGTTACGGCGCGCAGGGCGCCAGCGCCGACGACGCCGTTGCAGCCGCGCGGTCCGACGGCCGCGGTGTGATCGTCAACGCGAGCCGCAGCCTGATGTACGCATTTCTCGCGCAAGCCGGGTCGCGACCGGGCGAAGCGGCGGCGCAGGCGGCGGCGGCGATGCGCGGCGAACTCAACCGGGCGCTCGACGATATACGGCAAAAAACGCATTCTTGAAAATCGGCTGACGCTGGTTGACCGCCGCGACCACCCGCGGGATGAGCGTGAGCGGGTAGCCATAGCTCGGATCGATCAACTTGATCGCAATCGGCGCATCCGCGAATTGCTTCAGCGCGTTATCGAGGTCATGCGGGAGCGCGATACCAGGGGGCAGATACGCGTACGAGTTGCAACGCGGCGACCAGCAAACTTCGACCCCGAGCAGAATAGCGAGCCGGGGGGTGCTGGTCGCAGCCGTCGCCGTGAGGGCGAGGTCGCTTGGTCTATCCGGGATGGCGGCCAAGCTGGTCCTATCTAATCGCTCCTTCGGCCCGCAAGCGTTGCAAATCGGCCGTCGTATAGCCATGCGCCGTCAGTACTTCGTCAGTGTGCTCGCCGAGTAGCGGCGGTCGCGCAATCGCGCCGGGAGTCGCCGACAGTTTGACCCCGAGTCCGGTCGTCTTGAACAGGCCGTGGACCGGATGGGGCATGCTGAGAAGCATCTCACGCGCCAGGGTTTGCGGATGGTTGAACATCTCTTCGATCGTGAGGATCGGCCCAGCGGGGATGCCGCTCTCGTTGAACCGGTCGATCCAGTATGCCGCCGGATGGGCGCCGAGGGCGGCGTTGATCTGCTCGCTCAGCTCCTCGCGATGTTTGAGCCGATGGCCGGCCGAGTTGAAGGCGGGATTATCGGCAAGTTCGGGACGGCCGATAACCTGCACGAAGGTTCGCCACATGGCGTCGTTGCCGACCGCGATATTGAACGGACGGTCGGCCGCCTGAAAAACGCCGTGCGGCGCGGAGAGCGGATGATGGTTACCGGCGGGCCCGGGCGTTTGGCCGGTATCGAAGTAGATTCCCGCCGACCAACTGAGCACGCTCACGATCGCCTCGATCAGCGAGGTTTCGACCTTTTGCCCGCGCCCGGTGCGATGGCGCGCCTCGATCGCGAGCAGAATTCCCTGCGCCGCGAAGATGCCGCCGAGCAGGTCGCAGATCGCAATTCCGACGCGGGTCGGTCCGCTGGCGCTGGTCCCGGTCACGCTCATCAGCCCCGAGAAGCCCTGCGCGATCTGATCGAATCCCGGGTTATCGCGCATCGGGCCATTCGCGCCGAAGCCGGTCACACTGCAAGCGATGATGCGCGGATTGCGTTTCGCCAAAACTTCGTACGAAAAGCCGATCGCTTCCATCACGCCGGGCCGAAAATTATCGATCACGATATCGGCCGAATCGAGCATCCGCTCGAGCACCTCGCGCCCGGCGCGGTTCTTGGTCGAGACCTGCACGCTCTTTTTCGAGCGATTGGTGCACATGAAGAAATACGAATCCTTGCCGCTGTACCCGCCCATCTCGGCCCGGGCGCCCTCGACCGGCTCGATCTTGAGGACCTCGGCCCCATAGTCGCCAAGAATCTGCGTGCAGAAGGGGCCTGCCAGATAACGCGTGAAATCGATCACCTTGAGGCCGGCCAGTGGCCTGGAATCCGTCATGATCTCTCCTTGATGCGGTTTGTTACCGCATGCCAAGATTTTGAACGTTCTGAAACTCGAAAGGCCCTACAACGTCATATACGATAGATATGTCAGCAGACACCGTCGTCAACGACAAACAATTGTTTTACGCGAGGTCAATGGGCGCGCGGCTTGCAAAATCCCGGCGGCTCGTCGGATGGGCCGTAGCCGCACTACTGCTCGTCGCCGTCGGCATCTATTGGATGCGTGGGCGCGGGGCTCCGGCGAATTATGCGACGGCTCCGGTGACGCGAGGACCGATTGTGCGTTCAGTGACCGCCACGGGAACCGTCAACCCGGTCACGACCGTGCAGGTTGGGACCTATGTTTCGGGGCCGATCAGCAACATCTACGTTGACTTCAATTCGTCCGTAAAGGCGGGCCAATTGATGGCCAAGATTGATCCCCGACCTTATCAGGCACAGGTAGATCTGACCCGGGCGGCGCTCGCTAACGCCAGGGCGCAGTTGCGCAAGGATCAGGCCAACCTGGCTTATCAGAAGGTTACCGACCAGCGTGACGCCGAACTGGTGAAAGAGAAGGCGATTTCGCAAGATGCGATGGACAGCCAGTTCAGTACCTACAATCAGGCAGTCGCGCAGGTCGGTCTCGACCAAGCCAGCATCCAGCAACAGCAGGCCAGTCTCAACGCGTCCGAGCTAAACCTTTACTACACCAACATTATTTCGCCGGTCGATGGAACCGTGGTCTCCCGTAATGTTGACGTGGGCCAGACCGTCGCCGCCAGCTACCAAACCCCGACGCTGTTCCTGGTCGCCAAAGACCTGACGAAGATGCAAGTCGACACCAACGTCAGTGAATCCGATATCGGCGCGGTGCGCATCGGACAGCCGGTGGACTTCACGGTGGACGCGTATACCACCAGAGTCTTTAAGGGCAGTGTAGTGCAGGCGCGGCAGGCGCCCATCACCGTGCAGAATGTGGTCACCTACGACGTTGTTGTCGGCGTTTCCAATGCCGAGTTGCTCCTAATGCCGGGCATGACCGCGAACATCACGATTGTCAGCGATCACCGTGATGACGTGTTGCGTGTGCCACTTCGAGCACTGGCCTTCTCTCCGCACCCGCGGGGAGCCGCACATTCGCCGGGCGGTGAGCGGAGCGAACATTCCGCCCGCGTCTGGGTCGAAGACGGGGGCGGAATTCATCCCGTCAAGATCGCGCGAGGTCTGGACGACGGTAATAACGTGGAAGTGTTGAGCGGTGATCTCAAGGAGGGTGACGCCGTGGTAACCGACCGGCTCAGCCCGGACAACGGCGCCAAAGGAAATGCGTTCGCCGGTGGGCAGGGACTTCATCTCCCGCACATGTAGCCGCGCTCGGCACCCGCCCTGATGGAACCCGTCATTCAGATCGTCGATGTAAGCAAGACTTACGATCTTGGCGAGATCAAGATAGAAGCGCTGCGCCATGTCAGTTTCGACATTGGTCGCGGCGAGTTTGTCGCGGTGATGGGGGCCTCGGGATCGGGTAAGTCGACCTTGATGAACCTGCTCGGTTGCCTCGATCGGCCAACCGGCGGTCACTACTATCTCGAAGGCGTTGACGTAGCCTCGCTTAACGAGGAAGAACTCGCCGCGATTCGCAGTCGCCGAATTGGCTTCATCTTCCAGAATTTCAATCTGTTATCGCGCACCACGGCGCTGGAAAACGTCGAACTGCCGCTGTTCTACTCGGGCTGGCCCGCGGACGGCGAAAAACGCGCACAGACCCTGATGAACCTGCTCGGGCTGACGGGCCGTGAACAAAACCATCCGAGCCAGCTCTCGGGTGGCCAGCAGCAACGGGTCGCGATCGCTCGCGCGCTGATCAATGAACCGGCAATTCTCCTCGCCGATGAGCCGACGGGCAATCTGGATACCGCCAATTCCGTTGAAATTCTGGAGATCATCCGCAAACTCAATCGGGAACGCCATCTGACCGTAATCGTCGTAACCCATGACCCCGAGGTGGCCGTCTACGCTGACCGCGTAGTTACTTTCCGTGATGGAGTGATTATTTCCGACAAGCGCAATGGCGACGACGATCGTGAGGCGGTCGCCGCGCGCGCCAACTTGTCTGGCCCCGGCCCCGCGAGAGAGCAGGTAGGTCGGCGGGACAGTGAACTAACCCCTGCGGAAAGCGGGTGGACGTTTAGCGCGATGGCGCTGTCGGCGGCGGCGCGTGCGTTGCAACGCAACAAGTTGCGCGCCGCACTTACGATGCTCGGCATCTTCATCGGTGTGGCCGCGGTGATCGCGATGGTCGCAGTGGGCGACGGCGCCCGCTACTCCGTCCAACATCAAATCCAGAGTCTCGGCACCAACTTGCTGGTCGTGCTGCCCGGCGCCACGACCTCGAACGGCGTGCACGCGGGCTTCGGCAGCACGTCGACGCTTACCGTCGGCGACGCCCAGGCGATCGCGAAAGAGGTCAGCGCCGCCGCGGCCGTCAGTTACATGGACCGGCAAGTGGCCCAGGTGGTCTATGGCAATCGCAATTGGAGCACGACCATCACCGGCACCACGCCTGAATATCTGGATATCCGGGACTGGCCGCTCGCCAGCGGCCGTCCATTCACCAGTGAAGAAGCGGAAAGCGCGGCCCCCGTCTGCCTGCTCGGGCAGAGCGTCGTCAACAATGTTTTCCCCGAGGGTGACAATCCGATCGGCGCCATTGTCCGCGTCAAGAATTTCCCCGTCAAGGTAATCGGCGTGCTTTCGGTCAAGGGCCAATCCTCGTACGGGCAGGATCAGGACGACGTTGTGCTCATGCCCTTTTACACCGCTCAGCGCAAGGTGCTCGGCAGTTCGCAAGTGCTGGCCACGGTGACCTCGTCCACCGGCAACGGCTCGACCAACCCGGTCCTTAATCCTTACGCCGGCGTGCCGACCACTAATTCGGTCTATACGTCCGATACCGCCTTGATCGATCCGTTTACCAACAATACCCCGGTCGTTTCCGGCGTGGTCAACAATATCTATGTGAAAGCGTCGGATGCGGAGGTAGTGGATCTGGCGCAGACCGACATCACGGAAGTGCTGCATCGGCGCCATCGCATCCAGCCGAATCAGGTCGACGATTTTTCCGTCCGCAGCCTTAACGAAATCGCGGAAGCTTCCGAGAACGCCAGTCAGGTCATGACGCTGCTGCTCGCCGCCGTCGCCTCGATTTCGCTGCTCGTCGGCGGCATCGGCATCATGAATATCATGCTGGTGTCGGTGACTGAGCGGACGCGCGAGATCGGCATCCGGATGGCGATCGGCGCCCGCCGCCTGCATATCCTGCTGCAGTTTCTGGTCGAATCGTCGCTGCTGAGCATCCTCGGCGGAATCTCGGGAATAATCCTGGGAATCGTCGCGTCCAAAGCGTTATCGACCCTCGCGCAGTGGCCCACGCTGGTCTCGACGGGCTCGGTGGTTGGCGGCTTTGTCTTTGCCGCCGCGGTGGGAGTCTTTTTCGGCTGGTATCCCGCGCGGAAGGCCTCGCTGCTCGACCCGATCGAGGCGCTCAGATACGAGTAGCCGCGCTTGCTAAGATGAAGAAGCGACGCACTCGGAAAATACCTTCTTGCTCGGGGGATATTGTCTGGATAGGTAGAATCTTCTTTCTGCTTTACAGTTCGGGCGCTATCATACGTCTTTAATTGTCTCAAACCGGTAGGCTAAAAATCGGAGGAAGCGACCGCCCAGGTTCTGTCGTTCACCGTTGCTCTCGACTAATTCTTCTGTGAAGCAATCGTGAAGTTGCCCGTCGTCGTCCTCGTATGACATCACACGGCAACGCTTGTCCCGAGGCTCTTCAACCAACGAAACCTCGTTCAACTTAAGGTCCCGCCGATCCACCTCGCGACATAGTTTTCCGCTATATACCACGCCCTCTATGTGATCACAGTGATCGAAGCGACCACTACATATTGTGCACCGGCCAGTCCGGTAAGCTAAACCGCAACTCGCGAATAGCGGACGAGGGAAAAGCATGCCCTCCGCTTGCACTAGGCGTTGTAGTCGCTGTCGAAGGAGGTCGTTATCCTCCGCCTTCACAGCGATCGTTAGATAGTCTTCTGCGTCGATCAAGTCCTCCCAGGCGGAGGCGTACTCGCCAGCTTTGAAGTGTAGCCAGAATTTCAATTCGCATTCGAGTCCGCGCGCAGCGCACTGAACACACAAGAGCAGATTGGCAGCCGCCTCTTGATTTGCGGCGCGGGCGGCTTCTTTGAGGTTTTGAGCTTTCTCCGCCCACTCTGCGGCCAGCTTCTCGGCAGCTTCGAGCATGGCAACATTGCGTGTCGCAAAGGTCGCGCGGAGAATTCCTGGAAGTGCCTTATCGAACTCGACGAGGAATTCATTTGTGGTCATTTGGGTTCTCTTTGGCAGACGGAACATGTGCCCACTTGGTTAGCTCTGCCAGTCCGTCTACTGGACCTTCGTATTCGAGCGATTCGAAGTGGTCGCCATTTTTCATAATAGATCGCATTTTCACCTTTCTGGGAATCACCGTCATTTTCATCAATTCGTGAAGGTACGCGGATACTAAATTTAAAAGCACGGTAGCCAGTGCGCGATTTTCTGATAGTACGGGAAGGCAGCAGATCAGCAGAGGGAGAACAAGGTCATCGGCTCGATTGTCTAAATACAGTCGATCGGCATCTGAATCTACGCTTTCGAGTTGTTGGCCGGATTTCGCGAGGTACCGCTCTAACTTGTCGGTGAGCGGCGAATACAGTGCCTTATCGTTGGTGACTGCGGACCCGAAGTTGATTGGAAGAAAGGCAACTGTACTTGGCTCTTTGAAATTTAATATTTGAAACTGAGCCCTAATTTCTTCTAGCGTGAATGACATACATCCTCCAAAAGGGGACGTTGCAAGTATTCAGAGACGACGAGAGAGTAAAACCATTATTCCACGGTAACTGACTTGGCCAGGTTGCGCGGCTGATCGACGTCGGTGCCGCGATACACCGCAATATGATACGCGAGCAGTTGCAACGGCACCGTCGTCAGCACCGGCATCAGGAAACGATTGGTCGACGGCACGCGGATGATATCCCACGCGACTTCCTCCAGCTCGGCCGAAGGATGGTCGGTCACCGCGATAATCCGCCCGTTGCGCGACTCGACTTCCTTCAGGTTCGAGAGCGTCTTGTCAAAGACGTTGTCGTTGGGAATGATCACGACCACGGGCATCTCCTCGTCGATCAGCGCGATCGGCCCGTGCTTCATTTCGCCCGCCGAGTAACCTTCGGCGTGGATGTAGGAAATCTCCTTGAGCTTGAGCGCGCCTTCGAGGGCGACGGGATAGTTGATGCCGCGTCCGAGGTAGAGAAAATCGCGGGCCTTCCCGTACTTGCGCGCGATCTTTTCGATATGCCGCTCCTGGCGCAGAATCGTCTCGATTTGATTGGGGATCGTGAACATCGGCCGCAGCAGGTCCTCGGCCTCGTGCGGCTTGAGGCGGCCCATCCGGCCGGCCAGGTAAATCGCAAACAGGTAAAAGGCCTCGATCTGCGTGAGGAAGCATTTGGTCGTCGTCACACTGATTTCGGGACCGCAGCGCGTGTACAACTGGGCGTCGGCCTTGCGCGCGATCGACGAATCGACCGTGTTGGTCAGCGCGAGCAGACGGCTGCCGCGCCGTCTGCCTTCCTCCATCGCGGCAAGCGTATCGGCGGTCTCCCCCGACTGCGACACGGCGATGATCAACGTATGGTCGTCGACCGCCGGACTGCGATAACGGAACTCGGCTGAGTAATCGACTTCGGCCGGGATACCGCACAGCTCCTCGATCATGAACTTGCCGATTTGCGACGAGATCCATGACGCGCCCGCCGAGACCATCACGATCCGCCGAAGCGCCTCCGGGCCGCCCGGGGGCAGCAGGTCGGACTCGAACCGCACGGCCGTCGACCCGGCGCTCGCACGTCCGCTCAGGGTGTCGATCCAGGCTTGTGGCTGCTCGGCGATCTCCTTGCGCAGGTAGTGCTGAAAGCCGCCTTTGGTCGCGGCGACCGCGTCCCATTCGATAACGCGTGGCGCGCGCTCGACGGGGATGCCGGCGAAGGTCATCAGCCGCACACCGCTCGCGCTAAGCTCCGCGATCTCGCCGTCCTCGAGCACGAACGCACGCCGCGTATGTTCGAGAATCGCGGGAATATCCGAGGCGACGAAGTTCTCGCCGTCGCCCAGTCCGATCACCAGCGGCGTGGCCGTCTTGGCCGCGACCAGCTTGCCGGGCTCGGTCTCGGAAAGCACCACGATCGAAAACGATCCGCGCAACTGGCTGACCACGTTGCGGACGGCGTCGACGAGCGCGAGCTTCTCGCGCAACTGCTCTTCGACCAGATGGGAGATCAGCTCCGTGTCGGTTTCGGACTTGAGCTTGTGGCCGCGCTTGACGAGGCTTTCGCGCAGCTCGATGTAGTTCTCGATAATCCCGTTGTGGATGACGGCGACCGGTCCGGCCTGATGCGGATGCGCGTTGGTTTCGGACGGCCGGCCGTGCGTTGCCCAGCGCGTATGGCCCATCCCGATGCGGCCGGTGAGCGGGGTTTCGTCGAGCAGCTTGCGCAGGTTATCGAGCTTGCCGACCGCGCGCCGCACCTCGAGCCGTTCGCCGCCGACCAGCGTCGCAATCCCGGCCGAGTCGTAACCACGATACTCGAGCCGCCGCAGGCCGCCGAGCAGGATCGGCGCGGCCTCGCGCGGGCCGACATATCCCATGATTCCACACATCTGGTTTATTTTCCGCCGTCCGGTTTTGTTTCGTGCGACTTGCCGCCGTTCGCTTTGGCGCGTGCTTTCGGATGGTTCGCGTGGCGCTCATGCCAATCCGCGGTCCAGCCGGGGTTGACTCGTTGCGGGTGATGCGACATGACGAGCGCGCCGTCCTCGACGTCGCGCAGGATAGTGGTGCCCGAGGCGACGTAGACATCGTTGCCCACCTTGACCGGGGCGATGAGCTGCGTATCGCAGCCGATCATGCAGTCATCGCCGATTGTCGTCTGATGTTTGTCGTAGCCGTCGTAATTCACGGTGATCACGCCGCAACCGACGTTGGTCTCGCGCCCGATCGTGGTGTCGCCGAGGTAGCTCAGATGGCTGGCCTTGGTGCCGCGCCCGATACGCGCCTGCTTGGTCTCGACGAAATTGCCGATTCGATTATGGCCCTCGAGCACCGTGCCCTCACGCAGATTGGCGAATGGCCCGATCTCGCATTCCTCGCCGATCACGCAGGCTTCGGCGCGCACGCCAATCTTGAGATGGGAACGAGCGCCGACGGCGACGTCGCGCAGCCAGGCCGTGCCCTCGATCAGCACTTTGCTGCCGATTCGGCTCTTGCCCAGGATCTGCACGTTGGGGCCGATCGTCGTATCGCGCTCGATCACGACGTCGGGGCCGATATAGGCGGTCGCGGGATCGATTAGCGTAACGCCCGCGGCCATCAGACGGCGGTTAATATCCTCGCGGATCTGTGTCTCCATCCGGGCCAGCTCCTCGCGCGTATTGACGCCCATGAATTCGTCGGCCTGGGGCGCCTGCCAGGCTTCGACCGGCAGGCCGTGTTGGCGGGCGATCACGATTATATCGGTCAGATAAAACTCACCCTGCGCATTGTTGGGTTGCAATTCGGCCAGCGCGGTACGCAGAAATCGCACGTCAGCCAGATAGATTCCGGTATTGACCTCGCTGATCGCGCGCTCGGCGGGCGAGGCGTCCCGCGCTTCAACAATCGCGGCGACCGTCCCAGCCGGGTCACGCACGACGCGTCCGTAGGCGCCCGGGTCCGGCAACTTGACGCTGATGAACGAGACGGGGACCTCGCGCCGGCGATGCGCCGCGGCAAAGGCGCGCAACGTCGCCGCTTCGAGCATCGGCATGTCGCCGTAGCCGATCAGCGCGTCGCCCGTAAAATCCGGCGCCAGCGCGGTCAGGGCGGAGCGGGCGGCGTCACCAGTGCCGCGCTGCTCGCGCTGGCGCGCAAAACGAAGCCTGGCCCGCGGCTGCGACCGGCGCGCGGCGTCCTCGACCTCGCCCGCCTGATGGCCGACGACGACGATCAACGGATCGGGGTCGAGCGCCGCAAACGCCCGGAGGCTGCGCGCGATCATCGGTTCGCCGCCCAATTCGTGCAGAACCTTCGCGCGGTCCGAGCGCATCCGCGTGCCGAGTCCGGCCGCCAGTACTATCGCCGCCAGAGGACGTTCCATCTGGCGCTAGATTCTACCGGAGCAGCGTCACAGATGCTTGAAATTTTATGCACTAGTGAGCGCGGCTCCGCGACTTAAGAATCTTGACGCAGCTCGCATAGACTTGATTTGGCCGCGCGTCGCAGACTCCGCCGCCCCCTGTGCTCGCTCTGCGCAGCAACTGCGCTCCGCTAGCGTTTTTTAAACAAGTCATCCAGTTTGGTGCGCGGGCCTGTGCCCGATGCGGCTTGCTGCGCGCTTGCGCGGCGCGGGATGAAATACTCGCAGAAATTCGCGCGATCCTTGTCGACGACCCGTTCTGCCTGGTTTTCGCGGCATTGATTGTTGTACGCCGGATCGTAAAGGTCGCAGTTGCGGCAGACGTGCGACGGGCGATCGCAAGCCGGACACGTATCGCGAAAGCCAACGCGCTCCCGCTCTTTGACCTCGATCGGCCGCCCGCAATGGAAACAGTTCATGACCGTTTTGCCTGATTGGTCAGGCTGTTGCCATTCTAGCGTGAGATAGTGATGCGTCCGAACAGTTATCGGGATCTTTTGCTGCCGTTTCGTGCGAATATCCCGATGATTTGGCGCATGGCCATCTCGGCCGGCTGCTGGTTCGTCGTGCGGCCTGACGGCGGCGTGTCCGTCAACTGCTCTGCTGCCAGCCGGTGCGTCTGGTCCAGTTGAAAAACTGCGATGCTCTCCGGATGAACCAGTTCGGAAAGCTGGTGCAGGGTCGTCTGCACGTCGTCGTCGAAAACCACGAACTCAAGCTTCAAGCGCGGCGCGAGATCAGCCACGAACTCACGGCCTCTGTATAGTCTGCGTCGCCCCTCGGTTGCGGTGCTGCTCGAACGGTAAACCTCGACAATATCAAATTCCGTAATTCCGAGTTCGCGTGCCACGCTCTTGAAGGTGTCGAGATTCGAGGGCGTGATCGTCGCTTCTATCCGCTTCATTCACGACTCCATGCGCGCCAGCCGCAAACCGCGGTTTGGCTTGGCCTTTGTCCGGGTACGCTCCCGCCTGCGCATCGCACGAACGGAGTCGACAATATCGCCCCGGCCGAGGATGCCTCTTAGCTGCCCTTGCTCCACGATCGGCAGAGCGCCGACATGCTTGTGCAGCATCAGCTTCGCCGCCTCCGTCAGCGTATCTTTGGGCTTCGCCGTATAGACGGAGGTCGTCATCACCGAAGCGACCGCGACTCGGTCAGGGTGCCTCTCAAGTGCGCGTGCGATCGTGCGGCGCTTTGCCAGAGATTTGCGGGGTTCCAGGTCGCGCGAACTGACGATTCCGACAAGATGCCCATCCGACAGTACGGGGAGATGATTGATGTGGCGTTCTTCGAGCAACGCGCGTGCATGCGCGACCGAATCGGAAGGATTGACCGTATACGGCATAAACTTCATTCGGCGCTCGATCAGCAATTGTTGCTTAGGGTTCATTTTTCTATGCTCCGGCAGGTTTCCTCTCTCATTGGTGACTCTGATTGATGAGTTACCGAGGAAATCCACACGGTCTCTCGTAGAGGTAAGGCATTTCTTATGCCCGGCGCCTTAAAGCTCAATTTCCCAGTGAATTTTGACCGAGGGCAGGAGGAGCGCCTACGTCACATTGCAAAAAGCGACGATCCTTTGTCGCGTCTTGAAGGAATCTCCAACAACGGTAGGGTTTCGTCCCGCAATTCGGTAGCCTAGCTCGCTGTGGCGGTGTGGTGTGGCATGGTTGAGGAGCATGATTGAGGAGATCGGCGCGTTTGCCGATGCGCTGTCGGGTGCGTCCCGGGCCGCGAAGAATACCGTTCAAGGTTATCAGCGCGACCTCAAGGATTTCCAGGGCTATCTGCTGAGCGGCCGGACCGCCTCTGACGACGAGGGTAGCCGGGTCAATCCCGACCTGATTACGACCGATCATGTGCGCAACTATCTGGCCGCGATGATGCGGTCGCGGGCCGCGCGCGCGACCGTACAGCGTCGGCTTTTTGCGATCAAGGCCTTTTTCCGCTGGCGCGAGACGATCAGCGGACGTCCCAATCCGGCGCAGGGGATGCGATCGCCGAAAATCGAAAAGCGTCTGCCCCAGGTGATGAGCGAGGATGCGGTCGCGACGCTGGTCGAGGCCGGCGGCGACAGCGGCACGCCTGCCGCGTTGCGCGGCCGCGCGATTCTCGAGGTGCTCTATTCGTCGGGTTTGCGGGTCAGCGAGCTAACCGGCTTGTGCTGGCGCGACCTCGACACGGAGCTCGGGATGATCACGGTCCGTGCGGGCAAGGGCAACAAGGACCGCGTGGTGCCGATCGGCGAGCCAGCGCTCGACGCGCTGCTGGCGTGGCGCGCCGCGATGCCGGTGGCGTGGTCGGCCGAGGGGCCGGTGATCACGAACTTGCGCGGGCGGCGCCTGACCCCCCGCTCGGTGCAGAAGATCGTCGCCGGCCGCCTGACGATGGCGGGCCTCGATACTCCACTCACACCCCATGGCCTGCGTCACTGTTTTGCGACCCATCTGCTCAACGCCGGCGCCGACCTGCGTTCGATTCAGGAGATGCTGGGCCATTCGAGTCTCGCCACCACCCAGCGCTATACTCATGTCAGTGTCCGTCATCTGAAAGAGGTTTACCGCCGTGCCCATCCGCGAGCCTGAACGCGATCCCGAATTGCGCGTCCGATCAACCACCATCCTGTGCGTTCGCCATCAGGGCAAAGTCGTGATGGCGGGGGACGGCCAGGTCAGCGTCGGGCAGACCATCATGAAGCGCGGGGCGCGCAAGGTCCGCCGGCTGCATCATGACGCCGTAGTCGCGGGCTTCGCCGGTTCGACCGCTGACGCCCTGACGCTCTTCGACAAGTTCGAGTCGAAGCTGCAGGAGTTCGCCGGCAATCTGCGGCGCGCCGCGGTCGAGATGGCGAAGGATTGGCGTACCGACCGCATCCTGCGGCGGCTCGAAGCGATGCTGATCGTCGCGGACACGGAGAACACGCTGCTGATTTCGGGCTCGGGCGACGTGATCGAGCCCGACGACGGGCTGATCGCGATCGGCTCGGGCGGCAACTACGCGTTGGCGGCGGCGCGCGCGCTGGTCCGCTTCGGCAAGGACCTTGCGGCCCGCGACATCGCGCTCGACGCGATGACGATCGCGGCCGAAATCTGCGTCTATACGAACGATCAGTTCGTCATCGAAGAGCTTTAGCCTTCGGTCCTAACAGCAATGCTTTCGCGCATTAAGTCGCTGGATTCGCAATAGCGATTCAAGCTGGTGCTCACCAACTGATGAAGGTCCTGAAGGGAGCAATTCTCTCTCTCCTATTCTTCAGCCCCCTAATGGCCGTAACCGCTGGGGCGACTTCGCTTGGGACTCCTACCGAGGCAATTTTCGTTGCTAACGCAGGTGATGACTTCGTGACGGTGTACTCTCTTGGCAGCAAAGGGAACGTATCCCCTATCGCTACGATCGGTGGCGCGCCCATTCTTAACGGGCCTGCAAGCATAGCATCTGATGCGAAAGGCAACATTTATGTACTTACTCCGTTTTATCCTGGCGCTCCCAACACACTGGAAGATTTCGTTGTTTTTCCTCCGGCCCCTCCTACCGAGGAAACTATCGTCGCAATGTTTTCCGCTGGCAGCACAGGTAATGTCCACCCCGTCCGAGTTATTGGCGGTCCGCAGAGCGGCCTTCACGGAGGCAAGGCCATCGCAGTGGATTCGGATGCCAACATTTACGTTTGGTCTTACGATCCGGAACCGGCCGGGGTTCGTTTCTTTCCCGCGAATAGCCATGGTGACGTACCAAGCGCTACCTTCGGGCTCGGCGCTCTGAACGTCGACGGCATCGCGATCGACCCTAAAGGAGCCCTGTTGTTGGCCAACAACGGCGGGGATCCCGAGCATAGCGGTGTTCTCGTCTTTACGGGCGGTAATCAAGTCGGACCAACGCGGACCATCAGTGGCCCCACAACGGGCATAACGGCACCAATAAGCGTGGCTCTGGATTCAAAAAGGCAAATCTATGTGGCGAACTACGGCGGCGACGCTGCCGATTCCAACATCGAGGTCTTTCCAGCTGACAGTAACGGCAATGTCGCTCCGATCACCACGATCAGCGGCCCCAACACCGGGCTTAATGGCTGCAACCCAAGTGCTATCGCGCTCGATTCCAAGGATAATATCTACGTTACAACTATCGCCCCGGACACGATAACAAGCAGTATTACGGTCTTTGCAGCCGGCGCGAATGGCGATGCGACACCGATGGCCGTTATTAGCGGTTACAAGACCAAGTTATCCGCGGCGACGGGGATCGCCATCGGACCTTGCTACGGCACCCACTGACTCGGCCGGGTTGAGCCACGGCCCCGATTCAGCGATAAGTTCGTGATTGGCGGGGATTTGGCAACCGCGCCGCCACGGTACAGAATAAGAGGCATGGCTGGTTCGCAAGTGATGACGCCGCGCGAGATTGTCTCGGAACTCGATCGCTATATCGTCGGACAGCACGACGCCAAGCGCGCCGTCGCGATCGCCTTGCGTAATCGCTGGCGCCGGCAGAACGTCGCGCCCGAGCTGCGCGACGAGATCGCGCCCAAGAATATCCTGATGATCGGCCCCACCGGGATCGGCAAGACCGAGATCGCGCGGCGGCTCGCCAAGCTGGCCCAGGCCCCCTTCGTCAAGGTCGAGGCCTCGCGCTACACCGAAGTCGGCTATGTCGGCCGCGACGTCGAGTCGATGATTCGCGACCTCGCCGAGACCGCGATCAAGATGGTGCGCGAAGAGGAGCAGCTCCGCGTCCAGGTCAAAGCGAAAGAGGGCGCCGAGGAGCGGCTGCTCGATATTCTCTATCCGGCCCCGGCCGGTAAGACGCGCCGCGCCACGACGATCGACTCCGACGGCAATATCGAGGTCGCCGGCAGCGATACGCATAGCGAGACCCGGGAGAAATTGCGGAAACTGCTGCGCGACGGCTACCTGAACGACCGCGAGGTCGAGATCGAAGTGAGCGCGCAGGCCGCGCCGATGCTCGAAGTGCTGACCCCGCAGGGCATGGAAGAGATGGGCGCGAACATGAAAGAGCTGTTCAGCCAGATCATGCCCAAGAAGTCCCGCCGGCGTAAGCTCAAAGTGCCGGAGGCGCTGGAGATGCTGGCGCAGGAGGAAGCGGCGCGGCTGGTTGACATGGAAAACGTCACGCGCGAGGCGGTCCGGCGGGCCGAGCAATCCGGGATCGTGTTTATCGACGAGATCGACAAAATCGCCGGGCGCGAGTCGGCGCACGGTCCCGACGTCTCGCGCGAAGGCGTCCAGCGCGACCTGCTCCCGATCGTCGAGGGCTCAACCGTCAACACCAAGTACGGCGCGGTGCGGACCGACCACGTGCTCTTTATCGCGTCCGGGGCTTTCCACGCCTCGAAGCCGTCCGATCTGATTCCCGAGTTTCAGGGCCGCTTTCCGATCCGGGTCGAGCTCCAAGCCTTGACCAAAGAGGACTTTATCCGCATCCTGACGGAACCTGAAAACGCGCTTACCAAGCAGTACGTTGCACTCCTCGAGACCGAAAGGGTCCAACTCCGCTTTGCCAACGACGCAATCTCCGCCATGGCCGAAATTGCCGCGCAGGTTAATGCGCGCTCCGAGAATATCGGTGCGCGGCGGCTCCATACTGTACTTGAACGGTTACTTGAAGATCTTTCCTTCAGCGCACCGGAACGTGGTGGACAGGCGGTCGATATCGACGCCGAATATGTCCATAGCCGGCTCGATCCGATCCTCAAGAACGAAGATCTCTCGCGGTACATTCTCTAACTTCGGTCTTGCGGGAATCAGCGCGTGAAGGATCTTATCGAACGCGCCCAGATCCTTGCCGAGGCGTTGCCCTATATCCAGCGCTTTCGCGGCCGGACCTTCGTCGTCAAATACGGCGGCCACGCGATGCTCACGGCGGAGCTACGTGAAAGCTTCGCCCAGGATATCGTGCTGCTCGAATCAGTCGGCATCAAAGCCGTCGTCGTGCATGGCGGTGGTCCGCAGATCACCGACCTGATTGGGCGGCTCGGGCTCAAGTCGAGCTTCGTGCGCGGGATGCGGGTTACGGACGAAGCGACGATGGACGCGGCCGAGATGGTCCTGCAGAAGATCAACAAGGAGATTGTTGCCCTGATCTGGCGTCACGGCGGCCGCGCCGTTGGTCTGTCGGGCAAGGACGGCGACCTGCTGGTGGCGCGCAAGATGCTCCCGGCGGTCAAAGGGCCCGACGGCAGTGTCGAGCACGTCGATATCGGCCTGGTGGGCGAGGTTACCCACGTCGTGCCGACGGGCCTGCAGGCGCTCGAACAAGCCGGCTTTATCCCGGTGATCGCGCCGATCGGGGTTGGCCAGGATGGGGGGACCTACAACCTCAATGCTGACGTCGCCGCTGGCGCGATCGCCGGCGCGCTCAAGGCCGAAAAGCTCATATTGCTCACTGACGTTGAGGGGGTGAAGGACCGGCAAGGCCGCTTGCTGCGGACCCTCGATGCGGCGCTTGCCCGCGAAATGATCGACTCGGGCGCGATCGGTGAGGGGATGATCCCGAAGGTCGAGTGCTGTCTCGACGCGCTCCGCGACGGGGCGCTCAACGCGCACGTGATCGATGGGCGCGTGCCGCACGCGGTGCTGCTGGAAGTGTTCACGAATTCCGGCGTCGGAACCGAGGTTGTTCGGCGCAAGGCCCGTGCCGGCGCCTCGGGCGAGTCCAAAACACCATCGCGTTCACGCGTAGCGACGCGTGGTTAATCTGAAGGCGGAGCGTCAGCGAGCATGGGGGGTGCACCAGCGGAGCCGGAGGCGGAGCGAGCAGGTGAGTCTGCGAACTGCGTTCAGGAATAGAGTCCGCGACGCGCGGCCAAAATAAAGATGACCGAGCCGGAGGCTCGGAACAGGGGGCGGGTGAGTCTGCGAGCCGCGGCCAAGATAGAAGAGGGGAGCTATGAATAACGCCGAAATCGTCGAATTGGCGCATGCCAATCTAATCAATACCTACGGATGTATGCCGCTCGCTTTTGTGCGCGGCCACGGCGCCTATCTCTACGACGCCGACGGCAACCGCTATCTCGATTTCTTTTGCGGTCTGGCGGTGACCAGCCTGGGCCATGGCAATCCGCGGGTCGTCCGGGCGATCAAGGAGCAGGCCGAAAAGCTGACGCACGCGTGCAACGTCTTTCACACCGAACCGATGGCGCGGCTGGCGGCCCGGATCGGCAAGTCGTTTGGCGACGGGCGCGTCTTCTTTGCCAACTCCGGCGCCGAAGCCAACGAGGCGGCGCTCAAGCTCGCGCGGCGCTGGGGGCACGGCAATGGCGGCCGCTTCGAGTTCATCTCGACGCTGGGGTCGTTCCACGGGCGCACCTTCGGCACCCTGAGCGCGACCGGTAACGAGAAATATCATGTAGGCTTTCAACCGCTCGTGCCCGGCTTCAAGCTCGTGCCCTACGACGACGTGGCGGCGGTCGAGCGGGCGGTCAACGACAAGACGGTCGCGGTTCTGGTCGAGCCGATTCAGGGAGAGGGCGGTGTCGTGACCCCCAAGCCCGACTACCTGGTGCGGCTGCGCGAACTCTGCGACCGCGCCAAAATTCTGCTGATCGTCGACGAAGTCCAGACCGGGATGGGGCGGACGGGGAAACTGTTCGGCTATCAGCATGCCGGGATCAAACCGGACATCATCACGCTCGCCAAGGCGCTCGGCGGCGGGGTGCCGATCGGCGCGATGGTCGCGAAGGCCGAGCTTGCCCCCTCGCTCGGACCGGGCACGCACGGCTCGACCTTCGGCGGTAATCCGATCGCCTGCGCGGCGGCGCTCGCGGTCTTCGATGCGCTCGAAGAGGACGGCGCGATCGCCAACGCGGCGGAAGTTGGTGGCTACCTGATCAAGCGTCTGCGGGAAATCGCGGAAACTTGCCCGAACGTCGCCGAGGTGCGCGGCGCCGGGATGATTATCGGCGTGGTAATGAAGCATCCGGTCAAGGCGGTCGTGGACGCCTGCTACGCCGAGCGGCTGGTGGTGAATGGCACGGCCGATAACGTCTTGCGCTTGCTGCCGCCGCTTATTCTGACGCGTGAGGAAGCGGACGCCGGTCTCGCGATTATCGAGCGTGCGCTTCGCACAGGCGCCAGTGCGGCTTAAGTGCGTTTTCAGAATGGTTCCAACTTGCAACTTGCCAGAACGGAGGGTTTTTCGTAACTTGAAAAACGTGCAGGTACATTTCACTCCTGAGCAGGAAGCACAGCTTGCGCAAATCGCCACCAAGGAAGGCACGGATGCCGAACGACTGGTGAAGGATGCGGCCTTGCGTCTGCTTGAGCAAGATGCGCGTTTTCGTGCCGCCGTCCAGGAGGGTATCGCCCAAGCCGACCTGGGCGAGTTCATTGAAGAAGCAGAAATGGACGCCCGCCTAGAGCAGATGCTGCGCTCATAGAATGCGTATCCGCTGGACGCCTGCCGCTGCAGCGGACCTCCAGCACATTAGCGATTACCTCAAAGACCACCATCCGCATTACCGGCTGCCCACCATTCGCAAGCTGTATGAGGCTATCCGTTCATTAAAAGATCTACCCCACCGTGGGCGGCCCGGACGCGAGGAAGGGACGCGAGAAATCCTGTTTCCGCCCCTGCCCTACGTCGCCGTTTATCGCGTGAAGGAGCAGACCATTGAAGTTGTGCGCATTTATCATCCCGCGCAGGACCGGCCCTGAATGTAGCGAAAGGGGCCTTTGCGACCCGCGCGGCAAACCCCAACACCGCAGCCATCCCGGCGAGTGACGCTGCCGCCCAACCGTGGTAAAAAAGCTATGGTGGGAGGGTAAGAAGATGGCAATTCTCGATTGGTCCCAGTGTTCCGCCGTGGAGAGCATCCCCGGCAAAGTCAGCGGCGCATGGGTGTTTAAGGACACCCGTATGCCAGTTGCCACCGTTTTCGAGAACCTCTCATCCGGCGCAAGTATCGAGGAAATCACGGAGTGGTTCGACGTGACGCGGGAACAGATTGTCGCCGTGCTCGACTTTGCCGCCCGCAGTCTTGAGGCCCCGGCGGCCGCCACCCAATCGGCAGTGCCCGGCGATGCGCGTTCTCTTTGATCACGGTACGCCCGCCCCGCTTATCCCCTTCCTTCAAGGCCACACCGTCACCAAAGCGAAGGATGCCGGCTGGGACAGGCTCGTTAACGGGGAGTTGCTGAAAGCCGCCGAGGAAGCCGGATTTTGAAGTACTCTTGACGACTGACAAAAACATGGTGGCGCAGCAGAATTTGAAGAGCCGCGCCATTGCGATCGTGGTGCTTGGAAATTCGCAATGGCGTATCGTGCAACGCCACGTTCGGAAGATCGCCGCCGTAGTGAACGCGGTCACACCGGGCAGCTACGCCGAAATTGACATCCCCTTCAATTAGACGGTAGCAGCGGTCCCTGTTCGATAAGGGAAGATTTGCATCATTGCTGGAACGCGCGTAAATAAAGGCTCGGACCGGCTGCCAGGTGCGTATCCTTCCCATCCAGGTGTCATGGATCAACCGCCCATCTGGTGAATGTCGACTTAAATGGCTCCTGAGCCTGAGAGGTCTTGGCGGCTACCACCTGCCGGACGAGTAGTTGCTTGATGGCGGTCGCTGTGACTTTCGCAACCGCCTGCTGCTAGAATGTCCGGCTCGGTAGATTGCCGTTACCAAATGAAGCGCGATTTTCTTGATCTGAGTTCATTGACCTTGCCGGAGCTGGACGGTCTGCTGCGGCTCGCCGCACGGCTCAAAGCCGAGCTCAAGGGCGACGTCGAGCATCCGTATCTGCGCGGCAAGACGCTCGCGATGATCTTCCAGAAGCCGTCGTTGCGCACCCGGCTCACCTTCGAGACCGGCATGGCGCAGCTTGGCGGCCACGCGATCTATCTGGCGCCGCAGGATATCGGCATCGGCGAGCGCGAATCGGTCAAGGATGTGGCGCGTAATCTCTCGCGCTGGATCGACCTGATCATGATTCGGACCTTCTCCCACAATACTTGCGTCGAGCTGGCGCGGGAGGCGACGGTGCCGGTTATCAATGGGCTGACCGATTTGCTTCATCCGTGCCAACTGCTGGCGGACTTACAGGCGCTGCGCGAGCATTTTGGTGGTTTGCGCAAGCTCAAAATCGCTTTCATCGGTGATGGCTTCAATCTGGCGCAGAGCTGGATCGAAGCCGCCGCACTGGTTCCCTTCGAACTGCGAGTCGCTTGCCCTCAGGGCTACGAGCCGCAAGCCGACTTCGTCGCGCGTCTGCGGCAAGCGCCGGGCGGCCTGCTGACCAGTGATCCGCTGGCGGCCGTGCGCGACGCCGACGCCATCTATACGGATACGTGGACCTCGATGGGGCAGGAAGCCGAGGCGGCCAAGCGCCGGAGCGACTTCAAGGCTTTTCAGGTCAATGCGGCTTTGCTCAAGCGCGCGCGGCCGACCGCGGTCGTGATGCATTGTCTGCCGGCCCATCGGGGCGAGGAGATCACGGACGACGTGATCGACGGTCCTCAGTCGATCGTGCTCGAACAGGCCGAGAACCGGCTGCACGCGCAAAAGGCCGTGATGGTCTGGCTGCTGCGCCCCGCCGTGCTGAGCCTTCCGGGAGACAACTCCCCTCATCTCTAAAACTTTCATCGCATGGTCACTGCAAACATAAAAAAGATCGTGCTCGCCTACTCGGGCGGGTTGGACACTTCCGTCATTCTGCGCTGGATCAAAGACTATTACGGCTGCGAGGTCGTCACCTATTGCGCCGACGTGGGACAAGCCGACGAAACCGAAGGGCTCGAGGCGAAGGCGCTCGCGACTGGCGCCAGCAAACTCTATCTGGAAGATTTGCGCGAGGAGTTCGCTCGGGATTTCGTCTTCCCGATGATGCGCGCGAACGCGGTCTACGAAGGCTACTACCTGCTCGGAACCTCGATTGCGCGACCCGTGATCGCGCGCCGGCAAGTCGAGATTGCACATCTGGAGGGTGCCGACGCGGTCGCGCACGGCGCCACCGGCAAGGGCAACGACCAGGTGCGCTTCGAGCTGACTTTCGCGCGGCTGGCGCCCGAGCTCAAAATCGTCGCCCCCTGGCGCCATCCCGATTGGCCCTTCAAGGGGCGCGCCGACATGATCGCCTACGCCGCGGAGAAGCGGATTCCGGTCCCGGTCACCGCCGAAAAACCCTACTCGATGGACCGTAATCTGGTCCACGTCAGCTACGAGGGCGGCGTGCTCGAGGACGCCTGGCGCGAGCCGTACGAAGATATGTTTCGTATGACGGTCGCCCCGGAGCAGGCGCCCGACCGCCCCGAGTATTTCGAAGTCGAGTATGCGCGCGGCAATCCGATCGCGATCAATGGCGAGCAGCTCACGCCCGCCCTCCTGATCGAGCGCGCCAACGTGATCGGTGGCCGCCACGGGGTGGGCCGGGTCGATCTGGTCGAGAATCGCTACGTCGGAATCAAGTCGCGCGGGGTTTACGAAACCCCCGGGGTGACGTTGCTGATGCACGCCCATCGCGCGGTCGAGCAATTAACCCTGGATCGCGAAGTGATGCATCTGCGTGACGGACTGGTCCCCCGCTACGCCGAATTCGTCTATAATGGCCACTGGTTCACGCCCGAGCGCGAGGCGTTGCAGGCTTTGATGGATAGTGCGCAGCACAATGTATCCGGTACCGCCCGGCTGAAGCTTTACAGGGGTAACGCCTCAATCGTCGGACGCCGCTCGGCGAATTCGCTGTACGATCCGGCGTTGGCGAGCTTCGAGGAAGCGGGTGGCTATCAGCAAGCTGACGCTGAAGGGTTTATCCGCCTGGGCGCGCTCCGCTTGCGCGCGCTAGCCCGAATCGACGAGCGCGAGCGGGGGAAGGGTTAGGAGAATTAATGGGCAAGGTGCTTCAATTCAGGCCGCCCCGCCCGACGCCCAAGCTGGTGCAGCGCACCCGCACCGGCGAATGCCTGAAATGCGGCCACAAGCTGGACGTGCATACGACCCACCCCAACGGCGCGCTGAGTTGTGCGGTGCCCCGATGCCCGTGTCATACACCGCCGATGCGCTGATGGGGCCAAAGTTCGCAAAGTTGACGCTGGACGCGACTTCCCGGCGCTTGCCGATCTTCGACTGATGAAACCGCGCCGCGCTAGGAAAGTCACGGGCTCGACCGGGTCGAGCCCGTCCGCAGACCTCGCCACGCCGAAGGATAAGAACCTGTTGCGCGGACGTTTCAAACAGCCGCGTCTCGCCGCGGTCGAAGCCTTTACCGCCTCGCTCCCGTTCGACCGCCGCCTTTATCGGCAGGATATCCGGGGCTCGGTCGCGCATGCCCGGATGCTCGCCGCAATCAAACTCCTGACCGCCCGCGAGCTGAGCGCCATCGTCGGCGGTCTGCGCGCGATCGAGCGCGAAATCACGGAGGGGCGCTTCAGCTTCGCGCTTGCCGACGAGGATATCCATCTCGCGATCGAACGTCGTCTTACGGAAAAGATCGGCGCCGCGGGCCAGAAGCTGCATACGGGGCGCTCGCGCAACGATCAGGTGGCGCTGGATTTCCGCCTCTATCTGCGGGACGAAATCGGTGAGCTGCTGGCGCTGATCGAGTGTCTCGCCCAGACCCTCCTCGACGTCGCGAGCGGCCATCTCGAGACCGCGATGCCCGGTTATACTCATCTGCAGCGGGCGCAGCCGGTTACGCTCGCTCATCATCTGCTGGCCTACGTTGCGATGCTCAGCCGCGACCGCGAACGCTTCATGCAGGCGGCCGCGCGGACCGACGTGATGCCGCTCGGGGCGGGTGCGCTGGCCGGTACCACCCTGCCGCTCGACCGCGAGATGGTCGCGCGCGAACTCGGTTTCAGCCGCATCACGGAAAACAGTATCGACGCCGTTTCTGATCGCGATTTCGCACTCGACTTCCTCTCCGCCGGGTCGATTCTGGCGATCCATCTGTCACGCATGGCCGAGGAGATTATCCTGTGGACCACGGCCGAGTTTGGGTTTGCCGAGCTGCCGGACGAGTTCGCCACCGGCAGTTCGATGATGCCGCAGAAGAAGAATCCGGATTTGCTCGAGCTGATTCGCGGCAAGACGGGCCGGGTGGTGGGCGCCCTGGTCGCGATGCTGACGATTCTCAAGGGGCTGCCGCTCGCCTACAACTCTGACCTGCAGGAAGACAAGGAACGGGTCTTTGACGTGGTTGATACGCTCAAGCCGGCGCTGACGCTGCTCGCCGGGTTTTGGCCGCGGCTGGTCTTCAAGCCGGACGTGATGCGCGCGGGGGCCGGGGGCTTTGCGCTGGCCACCGATCTCGCCGAATATCTGGTTGCGCGGGGCGTGCCCTTTCGCGAATCGCATGAAGTAGTGGGGACGTTGGTGCGCGACTGTGCCGCGATGGGGCTCAAGTTTGAGGATCTGACGCTCGCCGACTTGCGGCGCTATTCACCGAAGTTCGCTGCCGACGCGCTCGCCGGCCTGACGGTCGAGAGTTCGCTCCGGGCGCGCCGCTTGCCCGGTGGTCCCGCGCCGCAAACGGTCGGTCAATGCTTACGGCGTCTGCGGAAGGCGGAGTCGCCGTCATGATTTGGCGCAGATTTGCTCGGGTCGGAGTCACATCGCTCGCTGTCGGCCTGGCGCTCGGCGTGGTGCTGACCGCGGGATGCGGTGTCAAGAGCGCGCCGTTGCCGCCGGAGGTGGTGGTGCCGGAGCGGATTGCCGACTTGCATGCCTCCGCCGACCCGAACGGAATCAAGCTGACCTGGGAACGGCCGACGCGTTATTTCGGTGGTCACACGATGCGCGACCTGGGCGGCTTTGTGATCGTGCGCGCCGAGGCCGCCGGGCCGTACTCGCCGCTAATCGAACTGCCGGTCACGGACCGCGAGCGCTTCGCCGTCCAGCATCAGTTCAGCTATATCGATAACGAGACGGTGGTGGGCCGCAGTTATCGCTATCAAATCATCTCCAAAACCACTGACGGTTACATCAGCACGCCGTCGAACGAAGCGACCTTTAAGCGCCTCCGGCCTGCGCCGCCGCCCAATCCCGACACCTTCAAGCTGCCCACCCCGACCCCGCTCGCAAGCCCGGGCAGCTAACGGTTCGCGGTCATCGGTTTCGAGCTGACGCGGAGCGGATATCGGTCCGGTTGAAGTCCTCGCCCGTGAACAAGAGCGAAGTCCGGTGGTTCTTTGCCATCGCGTAGGCAAAGCAATCACCGAGGTTGAGTTGCGCGGGATGCCCTCGACCCTTGCCGTAGCGGGAGAACGCGATCAGCGCCGTTTCGGTCTCCCTGGCGGTGATCGGAACCTGCTCGATTCCCACCAGCTCGAGGAATTCGCGGACCTCTTCTTCGGCCTCGTCGATGCTTGCGTGCCGCTTATGAGAGATGCCCAAGGTCGCTTCGAAGACGGCGATCGGCGAGGTAATCGGCGAACGTGCCGCCTCCAGCAGATCCGCCAGGGAGTCGGCTTCAGACTCGCGCGTGAGGATGGCGACGATCGCGGACGCGTCGACGAAGATCACGCATTCCCGCTTAATTCGTCATAGAATGCCTTGTCCGCCTCGAGCCCGGTCGCCGGATGCGCCAACACCCGATCCTGCAGTGGCCGGAGCCGTTCCCGCAAAGGCAGCGCCTCGTTGAGACGACGCAACTCGTTCTCCAACGCCAGCTTCACGGCGTCGGTCTTGTTCAGGCGTGTGCGCGCAGCCAACTTCTTAGCGAGTTGATTGACAGCCTCGTTCCGGATATTCAGTGCCATCGTGGATTCTCGTAAATACGTGATGACAGTAGCATCTACACGTAAATGCAGCAATAGCTTTATCGTTCTTGGTAGCGGTATGGTAGCTGGTCCGGTCCAGGGAGTTAGCGACCGTGCAAAATCAACGATCGGTTGCAAACACCTGAACGTTCGGAAGGTTCGACCAAACCCAAAATATCCAGATAGGCTCGTATTTTCCTGCGGCACAGTTCCTGCTGTACCATCGTGCGGAGGCTACCAAGTAGCACCTATGAAGATAATAGAGGCAATAATTAGCCGTTCGGCCCTGGACGACTTTAATCGATGCGCCAGGCAGCTCGGAATCTTCGGTTTCGACTTATCCGAGGAACAGCAACTCAAAGACCACCACTACACTTCCTAGACCGCATCAAGACTTAAAGTCGATTTCGCGGTCCTCGATGAAGAGACCAAGCCCTTCATCCACGCCGTTCTCGAATCAGTCCATCCGGACAGCATCGCAATTTTCAAATCTGACCAGGGCGTCGGCTTCCCGGCTCACATGTGAGGATGCCGACGATCGGGGGCGCGTCGAGGAATATCACGCGTCCCTGCTGAGTTCGTCATAGAATGCCTTGCCCGGCTCGAGCCCGGTCGCCGGAGGCGCTAGCACCCGGTCCTGCAAACCCCGTGTATCCCTAAGCCCCGTCGTCGACACATGAGGGCGGCAACCACTTTGTTCTTCTCTACAGCGGTATGGTAATAAATCAGGACGCCGCGTGTGCGGCGAGGACGCCCGCTAAAACTTAATGAATTACTTCAATTATAAAGGCCAGGAACTTTTCGCCGAGGACGTCTCAATCGTCGATTTGGCGAAACGGTTGGGTACCCCACTCTATATCTACAGCGCACGCACGTTGCGCCGGCACTTTCGCGTCATGAGCGACGCGTTCAAGGGGTCGGAAGTGCTCATCTGCTTTGCGATGAAGGCGCTCTCCAATCTGAGCGTGCTCAAGCTGTTCGGCGACATGGGCGCGGGCTTCGATATCGTCTCGGTGGGCGAGCTGATGCGCTGTCTCCGGGCGGGCGCGGACACGCGCAAGATCGTCTTTTCGGGCGTCGGCAAGACCGACGAGGAGATCGAGGCGGCGCTCAAGGCCCGCATCCTGATGATCAACGTCGAGTCGCGTCCCGAGCTTGAACGGGTTTCGGCGGTCGCGTGCCGGATGGGCGTACAGGCGCCGGTCAGCCTGCGCGTCAATCCTGATCTGGACCCGGGCACGCATCCGCATATCTCGACCGGCCATCGCGACAGCAAATTCGGCATCCCCCTCTCGCAGGTTGACGAATATTATGCCGCGGCCCGCAGCCTGCCGAATCTGGAGCTTGCGGGCCTGAGCACCCATATTGGTTCGCAGATCACCGAAACGGGACCGTTCAGCGAAGCCGCGGAGAAGGTTGCCGGGATCGTCAAGCGGCTGCGGGCGAACGGGATCGCGCTCAAGTATCTCGACCTTGGCGGCGGCCTTGGCATCCCCTATCAGGAAGAACCGCCCCCGCCGGCGCAGTACGCGTCCGCCCTGATGGGGCCGCTGCGTACGCTAGGCCTCAAAATAATCATCGAACCGGGCCGTGTATTGGTCGGCAACGCGGGCATCCTCGTGACAAAGGTACTCTACGTCAAGGAAACCGACGTGAAGCGGTTCGTCGTGATCGACGGCGCGATGAACGACTTGATCCGGCCCGTGCTGTACGAGGCCTACCACGATATTCGCCCCGTGGTGAAGCGGCCCGGCGGCGCGATCGTGACCGGCGACGTCGTCGGTCCGGTATGCGAGAGCGGCGACTTCTTTGCCCGGGAGCGCGACATGCCCGAGGTGGCGTCGGGCGACCTGCTCGCGGTGATGAGCGCCGGCGCGTATGGTTTCGTGATGTCCTCGAACTACAACAGCCGGCCGCGTCCGGCCGAGGTGATCGTCAACGGCGCGGAATACAGCGTGGTCCGCGAGCGCGATAACTTCGAAGATATCATTCGCGGCGAAAAGCTGGTGACGCTCGCGGCGGGTCCCGATGCGTAAGCTGCCGTTCGTCAAGATGCACGGATGCGGCAACGACTACATCTACGTCGTTGCCGACCGCATCCGTCCGGCCGACCCGGCCGGGCTGGCCAGGCGCCTCTCGGATCGGCGTTTCGGAATCGGCGGCGACGGACTCATCATGTTATGTCCGTCGTCGACGGCGGATGTGCGGATGGAGATGTACAACGCGGACGGCAGCCGCGCCGAGATGTGCGGCAACGGCATCCGTTGCGTCGCCCGCCTTTATCACGAGACCTGGCCCGCGCCGAACAACCCGCTGGCGGTCGAGACCGACGGCGGAATCAAGACCATCACGCTTAGGATGGACGGCCGCGAGGTCGCCGCGACGGTCGATATGGGGGAGCCGATGCTCGACGGGCGCGCGATTCCGGTCGCGTACGACGGCCGGGTGATCGACTATCCGCTCGAGGTCGCGGGACGCGTCGAGCAGATCACCGCCGTCTCGATGGGTAATCCGCATTGCGTGGTTTTCGTCGCCGACGAAAGTATCTTTACGCTCGACGACGCCGAATTCGCGCGGCTTGGCCGCCAATTCGAGACTCACCCGTTCTTTCCACGCCGCGTCAACACCGAGTTCATTTTACCGATTGCCCGGGACCGTCTCCGGATGAGAGTGTGGGAACGCGGTTCGGGCGAGACCCTGGCCTGTGGCACGGGCGCGTGCGCGGCGCTGGTCGCCGCGGTACTGACCGGGCGTGCCGATCGCCTCGCGACCGTCGAATTGCGCGGCGGCAATCTCGCAATCGAATGGCGCGCAGCCGGCCCGGCCGCCAACCACGTTTTCATGACCGGTGAAGCGGTCGAGGTCTTTCGCGGCGAGCTCGAATTGAGCGACCCGGAGTTGGTCGCCGTCCCCTAGGTCAGGTTCGCAAGGATGCGGCAGGCCGGCCTCGTCCTGCCCGTCATTTGGAGGTCATAGATCATGTTCCACGGAGCCTTCTCGGCGCTGATTACCCCGTTTCGCAACGGCGCGGTCGACGAACGCGCGCTGCGCGAGCTGGTCGAATGGCAGATTCAGTCGGGGATCGACGGCTTGGTGCCCTGCGGCTCGACCGGCGAATCCGCGACGCTGAGCCATGCCGAGCACGACCAGGTGATCAAGCTGGTGATCGAGCAGACGCGACGCCGCGTACCGGTGATCGCGGGCACGGGTTCGAATTGTACCGCCGAGGCCATCCGCCTCACGACCTTCGCGCGCGAATGTGGCGCCGACGGCGCGTTGCTGATCTCGCCCTACTACAACAAGCCGACCCAGGACGGCATCTACAAGCACTATAAGATGATCGGCGCGAGCGTGGACCTGCCGTTGATCGTCTACAACATCCCGGGGCGCACGGGCTCGAATATCATGCCCGAGACGTTCGCGCGGATGTGCGATATCCGGCAGGTGGTCGGGATCAAGGAAGCGTCGGGCTCGATGGATCAGTGCTCGGATATTTTGAAGCTCTGCGGCAACCGCCTGACGATGCTTTCCGGCGACGATTCCCTGACGCTGCCACTGATGGCGATGGGCGCCAGCGGCGTGATTTCGGTCATCACCAACGTGATGCCGCGCGAGATGCATGACTTGGCGGCGGCGGCGCTGGCGGGCGACTTCGCACGGGCGCGCCAGATTCACTTTTCGATGCTGCCGTTGATGCGCGCGCTCTTCACCGAGACCAATCCAATTCCGATCAAGCAGGCCTGCGCCTTCATGGGCAAGTGCACCAACGAAATGCGCATGCCGCTGCTGCCGATGACGGCCGGCGCGGCCGACCGGCTCCAAGCGGTGATGAAAGAATTACGTCTCGTATGATAAATTAACGGGACCAAAGCAGGATCCTGCGATTGAGGTCCGCAAAAACACGGAGAGAACAATGATCGAGGAGACCAATACTCAGGTTGACGAAAACAACCGCTGGCGGCTTGAAACGCCGGGTCATGAAGGCTGGGCGCGCACGGCACGTCCGGGCGACCCGAATCGCTACCTGATGATCTCGGCGGATTGTCACGCCAATGAACCTTCCGGTCTATGGCTCGAGCGGATCGACAAGAAGTATCAGCATCGTTTGCCGCGCATCGAAGTCGACGAGAACGGCGTCAAGTGGTCGGTGGCCGAGGGGATGCAACGTTCGCGCATGATCGACAGCCAGATGACCGGCGAAGAGGCTATTCGCAACAAGTCGGGCTACACGCCCGAGCAGCGGATCAAGGATCATCTGCGCGACGGGATCGACGCCGAGATCATGTTTCCCAACAAGGGGCTGGCGGTGTGGGCGACGACCGACGCCGCGTTCGGTGCGGCGCAATGCCGGGTCTGGAACGACTGGGCGTGGGAAACCTTTGGCCCCTACAACGAGTTCATGTCGCCGATCGCGGCGATCATGACCGCCGACGTCAATCTGGCGATCGCCGAGATCAAGCGGGTTGCGAAACTGGGCTATCGCGGCGTCAATCTGCCGTGCAAGCCGATTTTCGGCGCGCACGACGCCCACCATCCCAACTACAATATGGCGCTGTACGACCCGATGTGGGCGGCGATCGAGGACTGTGATATCGCGATCACCTTCCATATTTCGACCGGACGCGATCCCCGCGCGGCACGCAAGGACGGCGGCGCGATTATCAACTATGCCGCGCACGCGCTTTCGCCGACGGTCGAGCCGATCGCGTGCCTGTGCGCTTCGGGGGTGCTGGAGCGTTTCAGGAAGCTCCGGTTCGCAGGAATCGAGTGCGGAATCGGGTGGGTGCCGTGGGCGCTCGAAGCGATGGACGAAGCCGCCCGCAAGCATCATATGTGGGCCTATCCGAAGCTCAAAAAACTGCCGAGCGAGTATTTCCGCGAGCACGGCGCCGCTTCGTTCCAGGACGATCCGATCGGCCTCGAACTCGCGGAGAAGCATGATCTGGTCGGGAACTTCCTGTGGGCTAATGACTATCCCCATCATGAGGGGTCGTGGCCGCATTCGGCGGAATCAATCGAGCGTCAGATGGGCGGGCTGAAGGAAGAGAGCCGCGTAAAGATTCTCGGAACGAACAGTGCGAAGATGTTCAAGTTCGACACCGACGCACTGCTCCGCCGCCGCGCCGCGCATCCGGTCAATTAACTCGCAAATCGGCGAATTACGTCCAAAGTTAAGGATTAGACGGCATGAGCGAAGGCCTCGTGACCACCGACCGAATTTCAGCGGCCATCCATGGATGCAGCCCAGGCAAAAAGCTCGCCGAAAAATCCGATATGCCCACGCTACCGACAGCGGATAACACGTCGATCGGACTTGCAACCCTTCGCGCCGCCAACCTGCAATATCGAAGAACTGTATGGCCGACGCCTTACGACGTTACCAAACATGATTTGCATCTTGGCGATGCGCGGGATCTTTCATGGATATCCGACAAATCGGTCGAACTGGTTGTAACGTCTCCCCCTTATTGGACTCTCAAGCAATATGAGGCCCGCAAGGGCCAGTTAGGCGAAGTTGCCGAGTACGAGGCGTTTTTGGATGAACTGGATAAGGTTTGGCGCGAGTGCGCCCGCGTGTTGGTAGAGGGGGGCCGTATCTGTTGCGTCGTTGGCGATGTTTGCATACCGCGCAAACGGGGTGGACGGCATCGGATTATGCCGTTGCACGCCGATATTCAGGTTCGGGCGCGTTGCCTCGGGCTTGACTGCCTGACCCCTATCCTGTGGCACAAAATCTCGAATGGGATGATGGAAGCCGCGGGTAACGGCCTGGGATTTTACGGGAAGCCTTATCAACCTGGCGCGGTTGTGAAAAATGACGTTGAATACGTCGTCTTCATGAGAAAGGGGGGTGAGTATCGGACGACGAGCATGTTGCAAAAGGCGCTCTCGATGCTCACGAAAGAGGAAATGCAGGCGTGGTTCCGTCCGTTTTGGAGCGACGTCAAAGGAGCGTCCACGCGCGACGGACATCCGGCGCCCTATCCGATTGAATTAGCCGAAAGACTCATTCGCATGTTCTCGTTTGCCGGGGATACAGTGCTTGATCCATTTCTTGGAACAGGATCGACGACAATAGCCTCGATTCGCGCGGGACGTAGCTCAATCGGAAACGAGATTGAACCAAAATACCTGAAGGTGGCGCGGGCGAGAGTCCAAGCGGAGGCGGATCAAGGCCGTTTTTTTGGCGCCAACAAAGCCGTATTGCTCTAATGCCGGTCACGTTGTCTGATGTAATCGATGACCTTTTGAAAAGGAAAACGCAGGATTCCGGCCGGCTCGATCTGCTTGCGAAATACTGCATTGAAGCCTTCGAGCGCGAGGGACTTCCTGGGGTTCGTGGTGGCAAGGCGGATGAAGTGGGAATACGCGGGCTCGGTCGTCAAAAGGATTGGGACCTTGCTTACGTGCTGGCCGGTAAGCCTCGCTTGCTCATTTCTCTCAAATCTATTCTCAAGAATTTGAGCGGCGTCGTGCCCAATCGGCTCGATGATCTCATGGGTGAGGTAGCAAATGTTCAGCAACTCTCCCCTGAACTTGTCACTGGTTATGTCGTTATAATGGATGAGGCTGGAAACACCTCGCGCCGCGAGGGTGACGAAACCTGGATCGACCATTTCGAGGCTAACCTTCGGAAGATTGCAATTCGACGCGCGCCTCTCTGGAATCAAGGACTCATCGAAGCGGCATGGCTCATCCGGATTGACAGCCGACGCCGCGCCGGGCAGCGCGTGATAGCGGCGACGGCGGCGGACGCCGAAGGCGTTGGATTCTTTCGGGCACTGCTCGACGAACTTTATCTGCGCGAACCCACCCTGCGTCACACATAAGATCTCAAGCACATAGCTCGGCTAGAAAAAGGGTCGATCTCGGCAAAGATCGACTCTTTCCTCCGACGGGCTTAACCGAGTTGCGAGCGCCGCATTTCGCGCTTCTCGTCGAACGTCGGCGCTTCTTCTTTTACCGGCTCGCGCTTTTTGCGGATGCGGCTGATCCGTCCCCGCTGATCGCCACGTCTTAAGGCGCCTGGTTGTAGACGCCGTCAAACGACGGACCTGGCAGATTGGCATAACCCAAGTGCTCGAGCCCGAAAAGGTCCTCGAGGCCGCGCAATAACCCGTAGTGATTGTAGGGGGTGTCGTTGCGGCTGCCCGGCTTGACGTAGCGCGACAGGATTATCGCGCCGATGCTTCCTCCGCCGGGTCCAGCCTGTCCCGGCAGAGGCGTGTTCGGACCACTCGGCTCGTTGCAACAAGCGGTGGCGTCGGTCGTTTCGGGAATGATCCGCTTTCCCTTGTGGCCGATCTCCGCCTCATCGAAGGTGATCAAAAGCATCCCATCCTGACGGTAGGCTGGGGATTCGAGGATAGTGGGGACGAACTGCCGCAGGAAGCGATCAGCTGACTTCAGATGACCGCCCGCACAGATGGCTGAGGCGCCGTCGTGGCCGTCGTTGCAAAGATTCGGCGTGATGAATGCCAGGTTTGGCGTGGTCGCGACGGTTTTCAGGTCCGCGGCGAGCGCGGTGAGCGACACGACGTGCTTTTCACAGGTCGGATTATCAATGATCGAATGAAAATAGACGAACGGATTGTGACGCGTCGCGTACTGATCGCCCGGCCGTGCGCGAATGTGATCATCGTCGAGGCCCGGCTTGGGATGTTGGCAATTGCGGCTCATGTCCTCCATGTAGCCTCGCCAGGTCAGTCCCTTCGCTTCGAGCTGATTGGCGATCGTCAGGACGCTCGAAGGATAGACGCATCCGCTGCCATGGACCTGTCCGTCATGGTCAAGCGCGGCATCCGGCGGCGCAAAGTCCAGATATTTGAAACAGTCAGCCTGCGTCTCTTTGGTGGGCGCCTGGCCGCTGACCATCGCGAGATAGTTATCGAGACTGAAGTGGCCAATCGCAAAATACTGTGTCAGCAATTCGCCTTTGCTGGTCAGTTCGTTTGACAGGTAGGGCGCGTCGGAATCCTTGCCGAAGGTCGTCTCAAAGCCTTCGTTTTCGAGCACGACGATGAAGACATGGTGCGGCCGTGCGCTGGCGGGGTTCGCCGCACGCGCCTGGCGCGCGGTGAACCCGCATATCGTCATCAAGGAAACCGCGATGGTGGCGACAAGTTGCGTGACGAAGGTCTTCAAACGGTTCTCCAATTGCTAAGGACCATCGTCCGCGAGCCGTGTGACGCGCTCCCTAGCTGAACATCAATACGCTGCGCGCGACCTCACCAGCTTTCATCGCGCGGAACGCCTCGTTGACGTCTTCGAGCTTCATGCGCTTGCTGATCATGTCGTCGAGATTGAGCCGTCCCTGCTGATAGTAATCGATGTAGCGCGGCATATCGATCCGGAAACGATTGCCGCCCATCATCGTGCCCTGGATTTTGCGCTCGGTCAGGAACTTGGAACCGTCGAGTTCGACCTTCTGCCCTACCGGGATCATGCCGATGATCGTCGCCGTGCCGCCCGGTTTGATGACGTCGAAGCACTGCTCGGCCAGTTTCTTCGAGCCGACAGCCTCGAAAGAGTAGTCCACGCCGCCGCCCGCGGTGAGGGACGAAATGACATCGGTCGGACCCTCGCTCACGCCCGACACGATCTTACGAATCTCGGCGACGGCGTCACAATTCGAGGCGTCAACGGTATGCGTTGCGCCGAACCGCTTCGCCATCGCGAGCTTCGATTCGAACTGATCGACCGCGATGATCATCCGCGCGCCGGCGATGCGTGCGCCCTGGATAGCCGAGATACCCACGCCGCCGCAGCCGAAGACGGCGACCGTCGTCCCGGGTTCGATTTTCGCGGTGTTCAGCACGGCGCCGACACCGGTGGTCACGCCGCATCCGATTAGCGCCGCGCGATCCAGCGAAATTTCCTTGGTGATCTTCACCAGCGCATTCTCGTGCAGCAGCATCTTCTCGGCATAGGTCGAGAGATCCGCAAACTGCATCACGGGCTTGCCGTTCATCGAGAGCCGCGGCTTGTCGCCTTTCTTGCGCTGCGTCGCTTTGCGGTTGTTACATCGATTCGGATGACCGGACATACACTCTTCGCAATAGCCGCAGAAGACCGAGGGGCACGAGATTACGTGGTCGCCGGGGGCGAGATAGGTCACCGCGCGGCCGACCTTCTCGACCACGCCGGCTGCCTCGTGCCCGAGGATGGCGGGCGCCGGATGGGGATAGAGGCCCTCGACAAAGTGCAGATCGCTATGGCAAACGCCGCTGGCGGCGGTCTTGACCAGGACCTCGTGGTCCTGGGGATCATCGATATCGACCTGTTCGATCGTAAGTGGCTGATGGGGTCCGTGAAAAATCGCGGCTTTCATTGTTGTCATTTCCTCCGATTCGTAGCTGCGGCAGGTCGCGCCTGGCGCCCATCGTCGTAGACCACGAGCAACGCGCCGCTGTCAAGCAATCACAAAAGAAAGGCGCGCGGGGCAATCCCGGCGCGCCTTGGCGTTGGCTATTATGGTGTGCGGAGGGTTATTCGCGCTCCGTGAAACCCTCGAGCACCCGCGAGCGGCCAGTCTGACGCAGCTTCCGCAGGGCTTTGGCCTCGATCTGACGGATGCGCTCGCGGGTAACCGCGAACTGCTTGCCGACCTCTTCGAGGGTGTAGTCCGTCTTTTGCCCGATCCCGAAACGCATCCGCAGAATCTGCTCCTCGCGGGGAGTCAGCGTGGCGAGCACCTTGCGGGTCTGTTCGCCGAGGTTACCCTGGATCGCCGCTTCGACCGGCGACGGCGCCAGTTCGTCCTCGACGAAATCGCCCAGCGAGCTTTCTTCCTCATCGCCAATCGGCGTTTCGAGGGAGATGGGCTCCTTCACGATCTTGAGCACCTTCTGGACCTTGTCCAGCGGCATCTCCATCTGTTCCGCGATCTCTTCGGGCCCCGGTTCGCGGCCAAGCCGCTGGACCAGCAGTCGCGTCACGCGCAGCAGTTTATTGATGGTCTCGACCATGTGGACCGGGATACGGATGGTGCGGCCCTGATCGGCGATCGCGCGCGACATCGATTGCCTGATCCACCAGGTTGCGTAGGTCGAGAACTTGTAGCCGCGCTGGTATTCGAACTTGTCGACCGCGCGCATCAGGCCGATATTGCCTTCCTGGATCAGGTCGAGGAAGCCCAGGCCGCGATTCGTGTAACGCTTGGCGAGGCTCACGACCAGCCGCAGATTGGCCTCGGTCAGCTCCTTTTTGGCCCGGCGACTCTTGTCCTGCCCCGAGGCGATCGTTTCGATCGAGCGCGTAAAGGCCTCGGTATCAGCCTTGACCCGCCGTTCGACTTCCCGGATGTGCTTCTGCGCCTCTTTGATCCGCGCGGCAATATCGAGCAGGTTCTCGCGCGTGCCATTGACCTTGAGCACATGGCGGCGATCCTCGGCCTCACTGGCCTCGCGCAGCAACTGGGTCTTGGTGCGTCCGGTCGCTTCCTCGTAGCGCTCGATCAACGACCGGCAATCCAGCGCGTCCTTCAGCAGGCGGCGCATCTCATTGATCACCGCGTCCTGAAAATGGCGCGACAGCTCCATCTCGTGGAGCTCGGTCTTGACCGCATCACGCAGCCGCCCGAGCGACTTCTCGAGCTTGGTCTTGACGTCGGGCTTCTGCCGCTCCTTGAGTTTCTCCTCAAGGCTTTCCATGCGGGAGCGGAGTGATTGCAGCTTCTTTTGCGCTTCGAGCAGCTTCTTGAGCTGTTTTTCGTTGGCCTCGGGGCCGCGCTCCTCCGGCTCCGTATCAGTGTTGGGCTCTTCGTTCTCTTCGAAGATGTCGCGCAAATCGGCCTCGCCAACTTCGATTCGCGCCGCTACCTCGAGCACGAAATCCAGGGTGACCGGCGACAGCAGGACCTCGTCCTCGACCTCGTTTTCGCCTGCTTCGATCCGCTTGGCAATTTCAACCTCCTGCTCACGCGAGAGCAGCTGGAAATTGCCCATTTCCTTCAGGTAGAGCCGGACCGGGTCCGAGGATTCGCTCAACGAATCAGCCGCGGCGGGAGCCTCAGCCTGCTCGTCGGGCTCTTCTTTGGTTTCGGTCTCGATCTCGCCGTCGGCTCCGTCGACCGGAACATCCTCAAGGACTTTGATATCCATGTCCTCGAAGCTCTCCAGCGCGGAGCGCAGATCGGTCGGCGAGGTTACGTCTTGCGGCAGAAAGTCGTTGACTTGATCGAAAGTCAGGTAGCCCTGCTCACGACCCAAGTCGACCAGACCCTGCAGATCTTTCCCTTCGTACTTTTGCTTCATCCTCGTGGGCTTCCGTCCCTCGTGAGCGTCAATCGAGCGCGCCCGGGCGCGCACCGTTCCGTGGCGCCGCCGGAACCAGGCATGTCTAATGTACCGTCGTATTCAAGCAGAACGTGAGCGAGATACAAGCATTGCTAGCGAGAAAAGCTAACCTGCCCGAACCCTCAAACATAACGATCATATCCATTCAAGTCAAAATCAATGGAACCCGCCAGCGAACCGCGACGACCGCCCCGGCCCAGCCGCCGCGCGACGACATTTATGTTACTATTATAAGCACGAACGCTGCGGTTTGGTTTCAACTGTATCGCGGATTCAAGCGATTTGTTGCGCTGCTGGTTCCGGGACCGCACAAGATGCTCATGTTGATAACACCATTCAAAATCCGTGCCTTAGCGCTGGTCCGGCCGTTATCATGCCGGACAGTCAATTCGTTAGACGGGTGCAGCGATTAATCGTTACGCGACGATCTCGGAGCAATTTTACGGCAACCGGCTCCTTTTCGGCGACCCGCACGACGCCCGGCTGGTGGCGATCGAGGTCGCGTCGCGCAACGAAGTCGAGGTTTTCCGGCGCACCGCCGCCGACCGTCTCGAGCGCGAACGGCGTCCGCTGCGGCTCTTTGCGCTCGCCGCGAGTCGCGACCTGTTCGACGGCTTTCGCGTTCCGTACGAGCTGATTGACCTCGCCGGGGGGTTCCGCCTCCGCTATCTTGCCGAATTCCGCTCGGTCGAAGCACTCGACGCCGCGCGGCGTCATCTGCGCAAGGTTACGGGCAAGGCGCCCGGTGCGTCGGATGTTCCTTATATGGTGCTGACGGACCCAATTGAGCAGTATCTGATGCTTACGGGGACCACGCTCTTTATGGGGATGCAGTTTGGCGATCTGCACCGGCTGCAACTCGATATCGAAACTTACGTTAGCGCGGGCTTCGAGTTTCCCTCGGCGGCGCGTCCCGGCGATCGGGTGACCGCGATCGCGCTCAGTGATTCGCGCGGTTTCGAACGCGTCATCACGGGGCGCGAGATGGACGAACGCGCGATGCTGCTCGAACTGGTGCGTATCGTGCGCGAACGCGACCCCGACGTGATCGAAGGCCACAACCTGTTCCGCTTCGACCTCGAATACCTCGAAACGCGCGCCCGCCGCCACAACGTTACGCTCGGGCTGGGCCGCGACGGCAGCGGTATCCGGGCGCGAGCGTCGCGGATGCAGATCGCGGAGCGGGTCATCGCCTATCGCCGTTACGACGTCTACGGCCGCAGTATCGTCGATACGTGGCTCCTCGCCCAGCATTATGATATCGCGAGCCGCGAACTGGAGGGCTTCGGCCTCAAGGAACTGGCGCAACACTTCGGGGTCGCGCGCCCGGGCCGCGTCTATCTCGACGGATCGCGCGTCAGCCACTATTTCGATCATCAGCCGGACCAGCTCTTCGCCTACGCCCTGGATGACGTGCGCGAGGCCGGTGCGTTGGCCGAGACGCTCTCGCCGAGCTACTTCGTACAGGCGCAGATTTTCCCGTACTCCTACCAGAACGTCATCCTGCGCGGGAACGCGACCAAAATCGACGCGCTGCTGATGCGCGCCTACCTGGCCGCCCGCCACTCGATTCCCGACCCCGGCGCGCCGCGCGAGGTGGCCGGCGGTTACACCGAGATGCGCCGCTGCGGGCTCGCCCGGGGCGTGCTCCATTGCGACGTCACCTCGTTGTACCCGTCCCTGATGCTCGAGGGTGGCCACGCCCCGGCCAACGACCGCCTTGGCGTCTTCCTCAAACTGCTCGGCGATCTGCGCAGCTTCCGGGTGCAGGCCAAGACCGCGGCCCGCGAGCTCGCGGGGCCGGAGCGCCGCAACCTCGAGGCGCTGCAACAGACCTTCAAGATCCTGATTAATTCGTTTTACGGCTATCTGGGTTTTGGGCTCGGCCATTTCAACGATTTCGAGCAGGCCAACACCGTTACGCGCCGCGGCCGCGAGTTGATTCAGCGGGCGATTATCGAGCTCGAAGCCCGCGGCGCCCAGGTGGTCGAAGTCGACACCGACGGCATCTACTTCGTGGCCCCCTTCGCGCTCGCGGAGCAGGCCGCGGCCCAGACGTTGATTGAAGAAATCGGCGCGTCGATGCCGGCCGGTATCCGGCTTGAAATCGACGGCCGCTACCCCGCGATGTTCAGCTATAAGATGAAGAATTACGTGCTGCTCGACGAGGATGGCGAGCTGACGATTCGTGGCTCGGGGCTCAAGTCGCGCGGGCTCGAGCGGTTCCAGCGCCGCTTTATGGAGGAGCTGTTTGCGCTGCTCCTGACCGGACGGGCCGGCGCTATTCCCGGTCTCTACGAAGATTATCGGCGCAAAATCGCGAGTCACGCCCTCGGTATCGCCGAGCTGATGAAGACCGAGACCCTGCAGGATTCGGTCGAAACCTACCGCGATAAAATCGGCGGCAAGCGGCGCAATGTAGCGGCCGCCTACGAACTCGCACTGCAGGCGCAACGGCCGTATCTCAGCGGCGATCAGATCTCTTACTACGTCACGGGGCGCGGCGCCCGGGTCAAGGTCGCGACGGCCGCGCGGATGGCCGCCGAATACGATCCGGCGAATCCCGACGAGAACGTCGAATACTATCTCGCCAAGCTGGCCGACCTCTACGAAAAATTCCGCCCGTTCGTCGAGCGTCAGGGCCTGTTCGACGCCGCCGAACTCGAAGCTCCGCCGGAAACGAGTCAGACAGAGTTATTTCGCTAAGCGAGCTGCGGCCAAAATAAAAGACGACCGTGCCGGAGGCACGGAACCGGGGGCGCGCCAGTGGAGCGCAGCGGAACGAGCAAGCGAGTCCGCGAGCTGCGTTCAGAAGAATGAGTCCGCGACGCGCGGCCAAAATAAAAGACGCTGGCGAAGAAAGCTGAGAACCTGCTAATCAACACTCACAACACGCGGAGGCAAGTGACTATGGCTGATGAAAAAGCGCTCGATTGGGGCAAGGTCAAGGAATTCGCCGGGATGATGACCAGTGATCTCGGCGCCGCGATGCAGGGGGCGCTCAGCTATATCGGCGACCGTCTCGGCATCTTCAAGTCGCTGGCCGCGGCCGGTCCGGTGACTTGCGCGGAGTTCGCTGAGCGGACCGGGCTCAACGAACGTTACTTGCGCGAATGGCTGGGCGCGATGACCGCGGCGAAATATATCAGCTACGACGCCGCGACGAGTCGCTACTCGATGCCGCCCGAGCACGCGATGATCCTGGCCGACGAAAACTCACCCTTCTTCATGGGCGGCTTCATGCAGATGATCGTGCCGGAAGTCGGGATGGCGCCGAAGCTGCTCGAAGCCTTCCGCACCGGCAAGGGCGTGCCGCAAAGTGAGTATCCGCCCGAGGTCTTCGAGGCGATCGAGCGGGGCTCGGCCCCGATGTACAAACATTCGCTCGTCCGCAAGTGGATTCCCGCGATGCCGCAAGTGGTCGCAGCGCTCAATGCCGGCGGCACTGCGCTCGACGTTGGCTGCGGCAGCGGCCGCGCCGTGATCGCGCTTGCTGCCGCCTATCCCAAGGCGCGGCTGTTCGGTTACGACGGGCATGCCGGTTCGGTCGAGCGGGCGCGCGCCAACGCCGCGGCGGCGGGCGTCGCCGATCGGGTGGCTTTCGCGGTCGTCGATTGTACGAAACTACCCGCGGAGCAATTCGACTTCATTGCTACTTTCGATGTGATTCATGACTCAGTCGATCCGGTTGGTCTGCTCAAATCGATTCGCGGCGCGCTCAAGCCGGACGGTACCTATCTGATGGTCGAAGTGAACGTGTCTAACCAGGTCGAGGACAATATCAATCCAATGGGCCGGATGATGTACTCGGCGAGCACGCTCTACTGTATGACGGTTTCGCTCGCGCATGGCGGCGCCGGAATTGGTGCGCTGATGGGCGAACCCAAGGCGCGCGAGCTGTCCGCGGCGGCGGGCTTTACCCAGTTCAAGCGACTCCCGGTCAAGGACGCGTTTTCCGTGCTCTACGAACTCCGCAACTAACCTAAGGCGGTATCGGTTCATTTGGAACTGAATGAGTACCGCTGGTGTCGTTGCATTTGTTTTGCGACGGGAATAAGTCAAGTTGGCAATCGTTATTAGGATTGGTTGTAAGCGCCGAAGAAGGAGGTGAGCGTTAGCGATAGACCCGGCATAAGTCTGGTTTGGGGGTTACCGCGGAAATAACAGCAGCATCAGGAACCAACATTGATTGCCTCCAGCACGGGAGACCAAGTGCGTAGAGCAAAGTGCCGGCCAGGGGACGGCGGGCCAATGCTTTTCAGCTCCTTAGGAGGAAGGTTATGAGGTTCAGAGTCTGTCTGAGTTCTGGCGTGTTCGGGGGAACCGGAAGGATTTTCTCTACCGTAGCGGCGTCGATGCTGGGAATGGCATTGACAGCCGCGATTAGCTTCGCGGGCGATCTTTATCCGCAGCCCGCGGATAGTCTCAGCGTAACCAATTCAGCGACCAAGCTGCTGCCGCAGACCCAGGCGGCGGAAGAGAGCTGGCTTACCGGCCTGCATGTGTCGGGCTATGTCAGCCAGCAGTTCGGCATGTGGCAGAATCCCTCAGCGCTGCGGGAATGGACGAGCAGTCGCAACAACCTGGCGGTCTCGCGCACGCTGTTGCAGGTGGACGAGAACTACCGGCTGAACGAGAACAACAACTTCTTCGCGCGCGAGTGGTTCGTCTACGAACCGCCGTATGCCTTCAACAGCTCGTCGGCTACGCCCTATAGCAGTATCCAGGAACAGTTCCGCAGCCCGAGCTGCAAATCCCCTGGGAGTGGCGGTTGCCCCACGACTTCAGCCGCTGGCGCTCCGGCAACCGGTAATAGCTGGGGGCATTACACCAACGACCTCTACAACCAACTACTCGGTCCGCGATTTCTGGTGGGAGAACAAGACGGGTCCGCTCACCACCTTTGTCGGCAACCAGATCGTCGTCTGGGGACAATCGTTGGCCTTCCGCGTCGGCGACGTCATCAATCCCCAGGATCTGGCCTGGAGCTTCGGCTTCGCCAATCTCGAGCAGTCGCGTAACGCGCAATGGATGATCCATCCCATTCTGAATCTGCCCGAGTGGGGACCACTCCAGTCGAACTTCCTGGAGCTGGTGATTCAGCCCGGTTTCCAACCACAATGGTGGGAAGATAGTTTCCCGGACGGCCGCTTCTCAGGACCCGGCGGTGACGTGAAGGATGGCCGCGTGGCCACCTACGGCATTCACGCCGACGGCGAGACGCGCTTCAGCATCCACATTGATGGCACGAGCGAGGCGAACAACGGCCTGGCGGCCGCTTTCGTGGGTCCCGGACCTTACGATACCGATTATCTAAGAAGACAATATTACAATCCGGCGAACAATGTTGCGCACGGACCGTTAGTCTGCCCGCCCAACGGCTTCATGACGGCCACTTGTTATTTGGGTGGCAGTCCCTTTGGTTTGCCCTTTACTCACACCGCTTGGGAGTGCGGCATCGGCGCGGCGCAGTTTCCGCTCAAAGTTCCTCCGAATCCGCTGCGGGGGTTGGGACTGATCAGCCCGAATCTTTGCGGTCTCGCTGGAGCCGGCACCTTTGGCGGCTTTGCCAACAAGATCAATTTCAGCAAGGGCAATTTGTCGAGGGGACCCGTCGGCAACTACTCGCTCTTCAATGCCGGACCGTACCGCATACCCGGGATGCAGCCGGAGAACTGGAACGACGGAGCGCGCCTCCACACCTTGATCGGTTCGACGGAGCTGACCGCCCTTTACTACAACGACAACTTGAACGGGGGCTTCCCCCAACTCAGGTACATTCCTCCCTATTACTCGAACCTCATGCAGTTATATTTCCCGGACATCCAGGAGGTTGGCGTCACCGGGGACCGGCCGATGCCCATACCGGCCTCATTAGGTGAATACTTGCCGGTGGTGGGACGCGCCGAGGCCATCTACGTTAATCATGCGACTTTTCAGAATGGGAACCCGCTAGCCTTTTCGTCGGTCCGCTACTCCGACCTGGTAAAGTGGATGGTGGCACTGGATATCGATCAGGCGTACGCGCCGTGGCTGACCAGCACCGGCAACCTGACCGCGTTCTTCGAAGTATACGACCAGATCACTATGGATAATTCGAAGGACACGCCGGTCGGTATCCTAATCGATCAGCGCAACCAAAAAAACCAGGTCTATTCGCTGGCGAGCATCGGCACGGGATTTTTCTGGGAAGACGTCGAGCCGACCTGGACAATGATCTATCAGCCGGCGGGCACAACGTTCGCGTTGTTCCCGACGCTGGTGCTCAATCCACCCTGGACCAAGAAGTACTTCGTGAAGCTTCAGGCGATTGAGGTCATGGGCAGTGACAAATTGCAAGGGCTGGGACTGTTCAAGGGCGAGAGCATGTTGACCGCGCAGTTCCAGTACAACTTCAACCTGATGTAGGGGGGAGTGCTGATCCGGTACACGGCGCGCGCCTATCGGCCGTGTACCGGAGAAAGCATCGCGGCGAGTACTTCAAGGCTTGTCGCGTCGCGACGAGAGCCGGGAGGGCTGAGGTAGTGGCGGAAGGGTGAAGCGAGTTCGCCCAGACCGCGGTTGCCGAAACCGATCCGCACCGACGCAGGGCGTCCCCAACGTGACCTGCGGACGGCCTCGTAACCGCAGACTACGAGGTCTTAACGGGGCATTTCTCCCAGCCAGCGGACGGCCAGGGATGCTGGAGCCCGCCGGCACCGCGGCCTTGGGCGGTTTTCACGTGCGTCTGTACTCACAAGGTGAAAAGGGCGGGGACGGGGACGGTCTGAGTATTCAGACCGTCCCCGA
>JBKQPD010000059.1:0-3987 GCA_052145175.1 Binataceae bacterium (SeqCode)
CCAACCCGTGGCAGTGGAAGGTCAAGCCGCGCGGAGCGGTCAAGCTCGCGGCCACGCTGGTGGAGCGGCGCGACGAGGCCATGCTCTACCGGCAGCTCGCGACGCTGGTCGACACGGTTCCGCTTGAGGGCTCGCTCGAGGACCTAAGATTTCATGGGGTAGACCGCACGCGATTCGAGCGCTGGTGCGACGACCTGGGCGTCTTCAGGCTGAAGAAAGCGCCCAGACGATGGCAACGATTTGCCTTCATCCGCTCTGAGGATCGAACGAGCGCTAGAGTACGCCGCTCATCTAAGCTGCGCCTTCATCTGTCGCCCGAACTCTCTCATCTCCGCTGGCTTCATTCGATTCTGCGCTAGCACGAATAGGCTCCTCGGTCCGGATATGTTGCTCGAGTAAAGCGCAGAAACTCTCCCCCTGGTCGTGCGCCCCGGCCTTGATCGCCGGCTTTCACTGGCAGCTCGCGACGGTGGTCGTTCAGCAAAAGGTGGATCAGCGACGCTTCCACGCCCAGGACCGAACGGCATGCCCGATACAGCAGCTCCTCTTCAAGCTTCAGGTGGTTGATCAGGCCATATTCGAAGAACGCACTAACGTGCTTGGCACGCAGTTCACGCTCACGCTTAGACAAGTCGCCGGTGCGCAATCGCCACGCTAGCAGCAGCCCGTCATGATGTTCGTGCGAAAGCGGGATCAAACTCTCATGCCGTCATGCCATTGGCTGGGATTATGTCCGATCGGCCGCGGTATCGGGGAAACGGGCTGCCGGGGCGTGGCGTTCCATTTCGTTGGGACCACCCTTCGGATTTTGACAGCCACTCCGAGAGCCACCATGCGCAGATACCCGCGTCGTTGTTTATACACGGGCGGGCGGACGATAGCTCGGTCGGTCTCTTGGCACTTCACGCGTCGCCTAGACGACGGCGGATGTCCTTGAACTTGGTGTCAGCCGCCGATTTCCACTCCGTAGAATCGCGCGGCGTTGCCGCAGACTATCTTGTCGCGAATCTGTCTGGACAGCCCACCGAACCCGCTGTCGATTACTTTGCGCGAATTCGGTCAGGTGCAGTCGCTGTGCGGAAAGTCTGAGGCCCATCTGAAGGCCACCGCAGCCAAGCCCGCGTGGCCCGAGCATTTCCTTTTCAAAGTCTTGTGGCCTGCGTGAAAAACAGCGCGAAAGCCTGAACCATATAAGCCGTGGTGGCGCCGATCAGCCTTGCAAACCGTCCGTGCGACAGGTTTTGAAAGGCCTCGTAGACAAGAGCGTGGGCAGAGGCCTCCAACGCCTCGGCTTGCGAGCGCATCCAGGGCGCAATCGTTGGCATGGCCCGGAGCTGGCTGCATACTGATGCTGTGGCCAAGACAAGTGCAGGCCTGGTGATGTACCGAGTTCGAAACCATCGACTCGAGGTGCTTCTTGTCCATCTCGGAGGTCATTTTTGGGCTAAGAAGGACGAGGGAGCCTGGTTCATTCCAAAAGGAGAAGTCTCTCCGGCTGACGATGAGTTAATCGCCGCAAAACGAGAGTTTCAGGAGGAAACCGGTTTTGAGCCTTACCGCAACTTCATTCCGCTGGGCAGGTGAAACATAAAGGAGGCAAGATCGTTCACGCGTGGGCCTTCGAGGGCGATTGCGATCCCTCATCAATAAGAAGCAATACCTTTACTATCGAGTAGCCTCCGCGGTCTGGTAACAAGAGGCTTTCCGCGAAATAGATCGAGCGCAGTTCTTTTCTGTCGAGCAAGCGAGAGCAAACAACTACGCTGCCGAATTCGAATTTATCAGCCGACTGGAGAAGATTTCTATCGAGCGAGGCATCAGCCGCCACAGCTCCTCCTCGGACCCGGCGGCGTAACAAAGAGACCTGGCCCAACACTGTCTCGATGACTCATCATGTCCAACCGATCGCGGCCAAGCCCCTAGCCGAGCTGCAAGTTGATTGATTAACTCACCGGAACTTGGACACGATGGTTTCGTGAACTCGGCGGAGCGCGCCCAATGAGTCGCGCGCGACCAACCCCGAGGGCAATACCCGCTCAACACCGGCTTCCTCGAGCCGCCTGACATCGTCGACAGTAGTGCTACGCCATTGCGCCCCCATCGTGAGTTCCAACGGCTTCGCGCGGTTGTAGCCTTTTTCCATTTCACGCACGCGCTTCACCAGTTCGAGCGCCTTCTCGAGCTCTTTGGCAATCCCGAACCATCCGTCGCCCAAGCGGCAGGCGCGTTTTATCGCGGCGTCAGTGTTACCGCCGATAATGTAGGGTGGATGGGGTTGTTGCGCCGGCTTGGGATTGAAGTAGAAGTTTTCGGTGCTGACGGTTTTGCCTTTGAACTTCGGAACTTCCTGGGTAAAGAGCGCTTCCATCAGTTTGAGCATTTCATTGTTGCGCCGCGCGCGGTTATCCCAGTCCGCGCCGACCCACTCGAACTTCTCTTTGAGCCATCCGATCCCCAGGCCGAAAAGGAAACGTCCGTTCGACAGCCGATCGAGGCTGGCGATCGCAAACTGCGTGTGTATCGTGGCGATGCGCGCGGCCCAGCAGCACCGGAGAACGCTCGAATGGTGAGCCGATCCGCGTCACTTCGATTTTATCTCTGTGAGCGAGTAATTCGGTCCCGACGCCTGTTCTCGGCGAACGCAGCGTCCAGGCCGGTCAGAAGGCGCTCCGCAAGCGCACTGTGCCGAGAAAGGCTAAGCGTGCACAACGGCTGCGGGGAAAGATGGGTGGTAGGCCGAAATCCAACCAGTTGGCTTACCGCTATTGCGGGAGCGACGACCTGGCACCGAGTTTTATCAAGGGGCGGGATCGCCGCTGCCGTAAGTGTTCAGTCAAGGCTATGGATCGGCAGCACGCACGAGGAAGTCAAGGACCCTATTGGGGTACCGCTTAAAGATAATCAGGTCCTTGCCCATGACGCCCGTTTCGCGCATCAGATGACGCGCGTCAGGTATGAGCCGAGGAACCCCGTCCCGCCAGTGATCATTATCGTCATTTCATCTTCCTGGGCTGCAGTCGCCATCGGCCTGCATTCGTCAGCGAAGCGACGGCCACAAAGTGAGCGCGGTCTCGCCGAAAAGCCAACGTTGGTCTTCTTGCGGTAGAAAGGCGAGGTCTTCCCGCGCCCGCGCCAATTGCTCTGGGAAGCTGCGATCGTGCGTGGCAGGAAAATTCGACCCCCACATGATCCGCGTCGCACCAAAGCGTTCGAGCAGGCGGCTGAAGAATTCCTTCGGGGTACTGCGTCCGCGCCGGGCCGCATACAAAGTCTCCGTCGAGAACTTGAGATACAGGTTGGGGAACCGCGCCAAGTCGAAGAGCGGACCGAGTGTCTCGTACGGCGGGCCATCGCTCAAGCGCGGCAACGCGAGATGATCGAGCGCCACTGGGATATTCGTAAAGCGCTCCAGTAAAGCCGGAAGCCGCGCGAGCTGACGGAATCGCGTCATGATGCAAAGGGGGATAGCGAGCGAGGCCGCGCGGGTCCATAGGGATACCATCCGCGGCTCATCGAGCAGCGGTTCGGGCTCGACAATTGTAAAAAGCCGCAGACCGCGCACGCCGCGTACACGCACCCAATAAGTCAACTGCTCGGGAGCGTCGTCCTGGCGGTAGTCGACAATACCGACTGCCACGAAACGGCCCGGATATTGCCACGCGCAATCGGCCGCATAGCTATTATCGCACTCGTACGCGCCGTAGCCCTGCACTAGCACCACGCGATCGACGCCAGCTTCACGATTGAGCGCTAGCAGCGTCTCGGCCGAGGTGTCGCGCACCCATTCCGGCGTATCCGTGCGGCGCGGATATTTTTGCTGATCGTCCGCGATGATATGTACGTGCGAATCGATGATCATGCCTGGTCCGCCAAATCGCTCCTTTCCCGAGCTGATGTTGCAGCCCATGTGCGAGCCGGTACAGCAGTGATTGGGCAGTTGTCAAGTTCTATCTGATTAGGGCGTTCCGACGAACGACCGTCTGCACC
>JBKQPD010000060.1:0-8718 GCA_052145175.1 Binataceae bacterium (SeqCode)
TGGGAACTTGTTTTACGATCAGGCACAAGCCAGCGGTAACGGAGCGGCGTTCGTAGACGCGATTATCAGCAACTCGGGCGGGAGTGTCACATGGAGCCAAGGCAATTACACGCTCTCGGCGAACACCGACTTTAATTTGAACACTGGCGAGATGACCTATTGGGGTGCGCAAGCATGGGTCAAATATCTCGATACCACGAACTACGGCGGGTCTAATAAGTGGGCGCTGCCGACGACAGTTGATACAGCTGCAAGTCAGTCAACAAATCCAGCGCCATCTACAAGCCAGATGGCAAAGCTGTTCTACGGGCAGCTTGGCGGTGTCGATAACCCAAGTTGCGAAGGTAGCGTGTGCCCTGGTCCCAATTTTCTCAGTACCCTCAATGGCAGTTATGCGCTGTTCCACAACATCGAAACGAGCGGCGCTGACCATGCTTACTGGTCTGGTACGGAAGCTGCCACATCTCCTGGTGAGATATGGGTCTTCGTTCCCAAAGATGGTAGCCAAGGAATCGACACTGCAGCCCTCCAGTATTGGGCGTTGCCGGTGGCTCCAGGAGAAGTGAACCCTTGATGCTGGGCGGAGAAAACTGATCACTTGCCTGAAGTTGAGATCATAAGGAGCAGACTGTGAAGAAGCTGATTGTTTGTTCATTGATGGGTCTGATGAGCGGGTGCTGCACCATTATGCACGGGGCTCATCAAGATGTAGGAATGTCCAGCGCCCCGCCTGGCGCCAAAGTCTATGTTGACAGCGTTTATGTTGGAACTACGCCAATTGTTGTTCCGGTAAAACGATCCAATACCCACGTAGTTCGATTCGAAAAACCTGGCTATGAAACCTTCGATACCACTTTGACCCATAGTGTCAGTGGATGGGTTTGGGGAAATATAGCCTTTGGTGGTTTGATTGGATTGGGCGTAGATGCAGCAGTGGGTAGCCTGTATAACATTTACCCTGAACGAATTTATGGAACGCTTGAGGCTGACCCAATTCAGAAAAGTGTGTTTATGACGCATTAATCGGCACGAGCCAGAACTCACACTGGCTTCGTCACTCAAAACATCCAACTTGTTGCACATACTGGAACGGACCTCGAAGCGCGTGAGCGTGGCGGCTAGCTGTTGGATCAAATTTCAAGACAAGGAGGACAGAGGATGCGACTTACGATCACGATTGCTTCATTCGTTCTGTGCTTGACGGCCCTATCGGGGTGCATCTCAACGAAATCTTATGTTGACCCGCAATACCGTCATGCCAGTTACGGCGACCTCGCGAGGCCGGCACCGCCGTATACGTTGAGCGTTAAGGTTGAATTCCAGCGCAATGGTGTGGCCCAACCCGCGGCCGACCCGCAGGTGCGGGCCGACATCGAGCGCTCCCTTCGTGCGAGCGGTGTGGCTGTCCCGTATGATGGCAAGACACCAGCGGAGGGCGAGTTGAGTTTCGTGCTCAACAACGTCGTCGACATGGGCGCCGCGGCCGGCAAGGGATTTGGCACCGGGCTTACTTTCGGGCTCGCGGGGTCGCACGTGACGGATGGCTACGAGATGACCGTGCGCTTAACGCAAGGTACGACCATCACGGAGCGCGCGTACAGCCACGCGATCCTCTCCACCGTTGGCAACGCATCGGGGCCACCTGGGTTGACGCCTGTGTCGCTGGGCGCCGCGTTCAATCAAGTAGTCGATGACTTGGTGCTCAACGCGCTCAAAGACCTGCAGGCTGCGGGAATGCTGCCGCCCACGCGAGCTGCGGCGAAGTCGGCGAGCAACCGTTGAATGAAGGCGGTCGCCGGCAGCTGCTGACCCTCGAAACGAGCCGTCCGTCGAGGAGCGGCATCGCCGCTGCGTATCGCCGACTGGCGTCTAAGCACGATCCCAATCGCTGCGGCGACGCAGTTGGCCGAATCTAGCCTCTCGGTTCGTTTTTTCTTGGCGGGCGCGGTGGTCGTCTTGGCCGTGCTTACCGTGCGTCAACGCGCACACGATCCCACCGACGGTCCGGGCGCCCAGGCCGACGGCTACGGGATGCTCCTCGGGCGAGGGATTGCTTCGAACGACGCGAATTGAAGTTGCTGAAAGAAATTATTCTTCTAGGAAATCTTCGACACTTTCAGCGCTCGCGTACGCGGTCTTAGGTCCGTGCCATGCTTGTAATCGATTTCGAATGCACGGTCGCCGTCGCGGTAGGGCGTAATTAAAACGATTGCGGAAGCGAAGAGCTTGCCGCTGCGGGTCTCAAGATACTTTTTCATCGAGGGTCTCCGCTGCTGCTGCGCCTTCTCCGCACAGCAACGGGTTGAAAAGTTGTGAGCGCCGGCACCACCAATTACGTCTACAACACGCTCGGCCAGCTGATCGAGAAATCGGGGAACGGCGGCACGACGATTCTCATGTACGACGAGGCCGGGCATATCCTGGGAGAATATTCGAGCACGGGGGCGCTCATCGAGGAGACCATATGGATGGGGGATCTCCCCGTTGCGACGTTGCAGCCGAACGGTAGCTCGATCTCGATCTACTACATCCATTCGGATCATCTGGGGACACCCAGGAAGATCACGCAGCCCTCAACCAACACCCTAACGTGGCGATGGGACCCGGACACATTCGGGAGCCTTGCACCGAATCAGAACCCTGGGGGGCTCGGGACGTTTATCTACAACTTGAGATTCCCGGGCCAGTACTACCAGGCAGAGACCGGCCTGATGTACAACTACTTCAGAGACTACGACCCGCAGACGGGACGGTATTTGGAGAGCGATCCGATCGGTCTTGCCGGCGGAATAAATACATACAGCTATGTGTATAGCAATCCGATAAGTCTGTTCGACCCACTTGGCTTGTGCAGTTGTAAGCTTGGGTCTTGCATCGGAAAGTGCGTCATGGAGTACGGTGGCGAGTGGGCATTGATTGCCCTAGGGTTTAGCAGCCCGTTTGGTTCGATCCCATATCCTGGAAACAAGATGCTTCTTGGCTCACCCAATCCTTACACCAGCCTATTTTCCATGGCGACACGCGCCCTAGGATTCTCGGGCGTCGCTCGAGCAGCGCGTGTTGTGAATCCTGTGGCTAACGTAATTGACGCTGCGGCGGCTGGGTACTTGGCTGGATTGTCAGCAAATTGTAGTGCGCGCTGTGCAATAAACTGCAACCAGTAGCTCATGTGGCTTGTCATCCCTTTAGTTGGTTTATTGGCGCTCGGCCTAGGGACTGCGTACTGGTTGGAGTCGCGTCGTCTTCCGAAGAAGCGAGCACGTCTTGCGAATAGAGAATCGCTTTCGATCCAGGATTTGTACCTCAAATACTACGGCGGCACGCGTGTCCAGCAAGAGGCGTTCAATCGAATTTGGGAAACAGCTGCCCGGGAGCTGAACTTGGATGCAACAAAGCTGCGGCCCAGCGATCGATTCGACCAAGAACTAGCTCCGGTCAAAGGCCACTTGGTGGAAGATGAGCTTGTCGCTCTCAATGAGTACTATGTGGCTGAGTGTCGACGACTTGGAGTAGCGAACCCGCCAAGGCTACAAACATTGAACGATCTCGTAATGACACTCAGTTCGGGCAGTCATTGAGTCGGTTATCTACAACTTACGCTTCCCAGGCATGTATTACATGGCCGAGACCGGCCTGTTCTACAACTACTACAGAACCTATGACCCGCAGATGGGGCGGTACATCGAGAGCGATCCGATCGGGCTCACGGCCGGCGTCAATACCTACGCATACGTTGCCGGGAACTCGATTTCCTATACCGATCGCTTTGGCTGAGCCATTGGTGATTTCCCCCCGCTGCCTCCCGGTTACAACGTATCCGTCCGAAAATCTGCGTCTGGTGCCGTGGGCCGATCTGCGACATAGTCACTTCAGTGACACCAGAAACGGCTTAGAACGATCCAGCAGTGAATTTTCTAACACATCGCACAGAGCATCGATCTCTTCGAGTAATGCAGGGCTGCGCAGCTCCTTGGCGGAGCGGATCAGGTCAGCGATCATCAATTCGATCCAATAAGCGCCAATACGTATGCGATGGTAACCCTTCACGGCGCGGCTGGTGCGCAGCGTCTCCTTCTGTTCGTCGAACGGGTAGCCGTATTTTAGTAGCAGCTTCACCTCGCGCGTGCTCAGCTCGAGCGTGCACAGATCTTTGGGGTTCTCTGGCGGATCGTCCGTTGTCATGGTTTAGCTCACGTGGGCGATATTGGACGCTGTGAACTCATCCGGCGTCGGCAACGTCACCGACTTGTTGCGCGCGTGGGTCAGGACGTAGGTCAAATAGGTCAGCGGATTGACTGTGTTCGCCTTGCAGGACTCCACCAGTGAATAGTAGATCGCCGCGGCGTGCCCCGCGCGTTCGGAGCCGACGAACAGAAATGCCTTTCTCCCCACGGCCACCGTTCGCATGCAGCGCTCGGCATAGTTGTTCGATGCTTCCAGGTGCCCGGCTTTGGTGAAGTTCGTCAAGGCGTCCCAGTGCTTCAAGGCATAGTTCACAGCGATGCCGAACGTGTCCTTGGGCAGCACCGAGTGCACGGCGTTGTCGAGCCAGGCTTTGAACTGCTTGAGCAGTGGCACGGTCTCCTCCTGTCGTTCGCGCAGACGATCTTCGTCGCTGCAATCCCTGATCCTGCGCTCGATCCGGAACATCTGCTTGTAGAACGCCAAAGCCTCGTGCGGCCGCCCGGGGGTCGTGAGCAGATCCGCGGCCTCCACGAACTTACGGCGCGCGTGCACGTTGCAAGCCACTTCTGTGATTTTCCCGTCGAGGAACAGCGGGTCGTAGCCGGGATAGGCATCGGCTTGCAGGAAGCCTCGGTAGTCGGCCAGAAATCTCAGCGGCGCATCCCGAGTCCGGTTTTTGGAAAACTCATACACGATCAATGGCGGCCCGTGCCGGTTGTCCTTGGCGTAAACCCACAGCTTGGCCTCGAAGGTCTTGCTGCGGGCCGGATCGTCGTTCTGCAGCGGCAGCGTGGTGTCGTCGGTGTAAATGTGCCCGCAGTCCAGCACTTTACGCATCATCCGCCGATGCAGCTCTTCCAGCAGTTCTGCACACTGCATCAGCCACTCGGACATCAGGGTGTGAGACAGCTCGATGCCGAGCCGCGCCAGGCGCCCGGCCATGCGGTACAGCGGAAGGCCATCGGCAAACTTGCTCACGATCAAGTAGGCCAGCAAACTCGCCGAGGCCATGCTCTTCGGAATCGGCGCCAGCACCGGTATCGGGGCTCGCACCACCGCCCCGTGACAGTGCGTGCAGGAATACTTCAATCGGCGGGTCTCGTGGACTTCGAGCCTGGCCGGGACGTAATGCAACTGCTCGGAGCTCTCGTGGCCAAAGCGGCTCATCCGCTCACCGCAACACGGGCAGGTCTTCTGCGCGTCCGGCACGTCGATCTCATCGATGACGCAGGGCAGGTTCTTGAGCACTCGAACGGCGCGCCGACGCTTGGTCTTGGTCGGTGCGACCGAGCTCGGCGTCATCTGCGCGTCGCTGGCGTTGGGCTGCGCCAGCTCGATGACCACGCTCTCGCCGGCAGAGTGCGCGACCACGGCGATATTTTATCAAACACACTGCCGAGAGAAAATGCGCGACTCAACTATTTTTTATCACGGTGGCGTTGCACGCAACACAAACGGCGGCAATCGTCGGATGCGTGTGAAGTCCACGCCATCAAGCAAGAGTTCGAGCTCGTGAGCGCTGAGCTCGATGGACGCGCTGTCACGCGTTGGCCATTTGTATTTGCCTTTCTCTAACCTTTTGTACCAGATTGCCAAGCCGTTGCGATCCCAGATGATCCCCTTGATCCGATCGGCGCGCTTACCGCGAAACAAATACAAATCCCCCGACAGGGCGCTGCTGCCCAGCGCCTCGGTGATCATTGCGCACAAGCCATCAAACGATCGACGCATATCCACGGGCTTCACGGCCATAAAAATGCGCGCACCGTCGGGCAGCCTCAGCATCGGACAGATGCCAGCTCGCGCACGAGGCCGGGAAGTGCGCCGGCGGCGAGCTCCAACGTCAAACTCATACCATTACTGAGAGTCAAACGAATCGCCACAGCGGTGGACGTCGAGATGGACTCGGCCGCTACCGACGCCGCCGGCGCTCGCTCCGATCGCACGACGACCGGCACCAGCCGCGGCGGATCCCTGCGTTCGGCAATCGCACGCACATTACGCAGCTTGCGCTTCCACAGGGTAAAGTACTTCGGATCGAGATCTCGGGCGCGGCAATAGGTGACCTGGTTTTGCCCGGAATTACGCTGGGCGGCGAGATGTTCGGCCCACCAGGCCCGGATGTCTTCCCGGCGCCTCGAGAGCGAGAGTCGTGGTGTTGGCATCGGCAATCTCCTGCGTCCTTACATAGCGCGCAGTGTTGCGGACCTAATCTTCAGATTACATACGCGGATTTAAGGACGCATACCTATAGTCGGTGTAAGCGAAGAAACGTTTGCGAAATACAACGGCAGATTCTGTGCAGGCGGGCCACAATATCGTTATTGCGCTGATGGCAACGGTCTATGCGATCCCAGCTACTGCCATGCAAATTAAACATGGCGTTTCAATTGCGGGGGTAAGGAAATTCGCGCGTCTGTCATGCGCTGATCATTGATCATCGGCGAGACCCCGGGGTCGTCGGAGGGTCTGCGTGCGCAGCGGCCTAGCTGAGTGTAGCTCTTGGGAGCAGTGCGGTGATCGTTGTCATTGGTCATACGTGTCCTTTAGGTAGTCTCAAGGGCTGCGAGCGTGAATCGGCGTCGACGGTTCATCAGATTGCGGGCTAGATCGACGCCGAATCGTGACCAGAGCTGCAATTAAATTCCCAGAATAGATCGAGCTGGTCTCGCGTGGACGCCCGATCCATGGTCAATCTTCAACGCCGGTTCACAGTTTGAGCCGAAACGTTGAGGCCCTGGGGTCATGCTGCGGCTGTTACTGGGGAGGCGCCTGCTTACTCGAAGAGGTTGTTGTCGGAATCCTCGCTAACTTATCTACTGCCTCGCGTTTTTGGTCGGGAGCCAAATGCGCGTATCGAATCGTCATTGCCATGCTGCCATGGCCGAGAAGTTCGCGAACTGTATTCAGTGGCACTCCCGCTTGCACAAGACGAGATGCAAAATGGTGGCGCAAATCATGCCAGCGAAAGCGTGTTGCTATCTTTGCCTCTTCTAACAGAGCGGCCCACGCTGTCTTGAAACTCGTGGTGATCTGGAATACGCGTTCATGGTGCGGGTTCTGCTTACGCCATCGCTGCAAAGTGTCAAGAGCCTCGCCATTTAGTGGGACGTGACGAGTGTCGCCAGTCTTGGCTGAGTGACTGCGAACAGTGAGAATTCCTTCGTGCATGTTCACGTCTGTCCACGACAATGCCAATAGCTCACCACGGCGCAGGCCTGTGTTCAGCGAAAGCAGCACTGCGGGCGTTAGATGATCTGCAAAGTAAGTCAAGGCCGCTAATTCTTCCTTTCGTCGGTTGCGCCGCCAAAGATTTGCTGACTTCCGCATTTTCTGGGCCTTCTGATCGCGACGAAACAGGGCTTCACGTAGTCGCGTTTCTTCGCCAGTGTCCAGGTAGCGAACCTGCGGCCGGCGATCGATCTTCGGCTTGTCAACTCTTCGGACCGGGTTGTCGTCAAGTCTACCCATCTTCACCGCTCGCGTAAGGACAGCGGAGAGCGTCGCGATGTCCCGCAATACCGTCGACGGCGTGCAACCTTCGCCGAATCGGTCGACTTTCCAATCCTCGACGAGTTCGGCCGTGATCTCACCCAGCTTCCAGGTATACCAACGACCAAAGCACCGCTTCAATCGTCCTAACGTGTATGCAGACGTTCGAGGCCGATTGACCTCAAGCCAGGGCTTATATTTTGTTTCAATGAATTCCTTCAGTGACAACTTCTCGTCTGGATCAAGGCCGGCGAGAGGCGGAAGGCCATGAGCTAGATTGCCCAATACCTTTTCCGCGCGGCCCCGCGCCTCAGTCGGCGTCAGATGACCGACCGATCCAATAGTGATGCGACGTCCGCGGCCAATTTGAACAACGTAGGAACGTGCACCCGAAGGCTGGACGCGTAGAATAAATCCGCGCAAGTCCCGGTCGCCGATCTCGAACGGTCGGCTGAGGGCTCGGGCGTGCGGACCACCTAGAAGGCGGGCACTGATAACAGCTTTCACGGGCGGCCTTAAACCGTGGCATTAATCGGTTAAATGCTATGCACTTATAAGTGCAAGTGCAATGCAACTCAGGCGCATCCCGGCGTACTCGCACAGGCTTGGTCAAAGTCGCATTAATGCAGTAAAAATAGGGGTTTCAGTGCAGTTTGCATGCAACGTATTGATGATCAAGAAATAACCAGATAGGTGCCATTTCTCTCTCATAATGCCGAGGTCGAGGGTTCGAGTCCCTCTCTCACCACCAGTGAAATCAAAATGTTGCGCGCGTTTACCCACCTTGCCACGGGACCCCGTGTGCCCTTTTTGTGCTACCAATTCGGCGGCCTTGGACAGGTGGTCCGGCGCCAAATGTCCGTAGCGCAGGACCATGGAGTAGCTCTTCCAGTCGCCGAGCTGCATGAGCTCGTGGAGCGTGACGCCGCCTTGGACGGCCCACGAGGCGAAGGTATGCCGAAGGTCATGCCAGCGCAGCGGTTGCAGTTGTGCCCGCTTCACGGCCTTTTGGAAGGCTGCCGTGTTGCAGTCATCGACGGG
>JBKQPD010000061.1:0-8778 GCA_052145175.1 Binataceae bacterium (SeqCode)
CCAACCCGTGGCAGTGGAAGGTCAAGCCGCGCGGAGCGGTCAAGCTCGCGGCCACGCTGGTGGAGCGGCGCGACGAGGCCATGCTCTACCGGCAGCTCGCGACGCTGGTCGACACGGTTCCGCTTGAAGGCTCGCTTGAGGACCTAAGATTTCATGGGGTAGACCGCGCGCGATTCGAGCGCTGGTGCGACGACCTCGGCGTCTCCAGGTTGAAGAAAGCGCCCAGACGATGGCAATGATTGGCCTGCATCCGCCCTGAGGGTCGAACGAGCGCTAGAGTACGCCGCTCATCTAAGCTGCGCCTTTATTTGTCGCCCAAGCTCCGTCATCTCCGCCGGCTTCATCCGATTCTGCGCCAGGACGAATAGTTGACGCTCCTCGGTCCGGATATGTTGCTCGAGTAAAGCGCAGAAACTCTCCCCCTGGTCGTGCGCCCCGGCCTTGATCGCCGCGGCTTTCTCTCGCAGCTCGCGATGGTCGCCCAGCAGGAGGTCGATCAGCGACGCTTCCACGCCCAGGACCGAACGGCATGCCGGATACAGCAGCTCCTCTTCAAGCTTCAGGTGGTTGATCAGGCGATGTTCGAAGAACGCACTCACGTGCTTGGCGCGCAGTTCAGGCTCACGCTTAGACAAGTCGCCGGTGCGCAATCGCCAGGCGAGCAGCAGCGCGTCATGATGCTCGTGCGAAAGCGGGATCAAACTCTCATGCCGCCGTGCCATTGGCTGGGACTATAGCCGATCGGCGCTGAACTGGGCATGCTATCAGACAGAACGGGCCGGTCGGCATTAAAGCGGACTCTAAGGCGATTTTGTAAGCGGTCAGTAAGCCACATAAACCGTCAACCAGTTGGGATCGAGAGTTCGAATCCAGTTCTCTCCGCCAGCCAGTCCCTATCTCTAGCAATAGCTCGCCCGAATTATCGAAAAGCCCGCGCCGGCGCGCTCATTTGCAAACATGTGGTAGCGGAGAAAGCCACTGTGCCGCTGGAGGACGCGCAGGGAGGTTCGGACGCCGCAGCTTCTAAGCTCGGCAACGTGTCATTGAGTTTCGTGCAACACGCTTCCGGCGACTTTGTGCCCAATGCCCGGCAACCTCGCCCTGCAGGGGCAACGCTGGGTACGCGGAACTCGAGTGCGTCGATTCGATTCTTAGCTCGCCCTTGTTCGTGGGTTAGGTCGCCCGACGAAATTGCAGGGCTATCGTGCGCGGCAACATCGACCGCATCGCCGGGGGTGCCAGTCGGTAAGTCTAGCCGATCGCACCAGCGAAGTCCTTGTTCCAGCGGAGCAGATCTCGTCAATCTGATGCTTTATAACACTTTACTGTCAGTCTAAAAAGTCGTCCGAGAGTTCGAATTCACTTCCCTCCGCCAACCGTTCGCACAATCATTGAGCGCAAGTCGGCGCGCTTATGCGCGTGGGCGCGGGGATTTGCGACTCTGGCGCCACCGGAGAGCGCGCGCTTACGACCAAGATGCTCGCGAATTTGCGATTCTCTCCCTTACGGAGTTTGGCGGTGTCACGTCGAAAAGCGCTATCGTGCACTAGCCGGGCGTTGACTAGTGGCCTGATTAGTCTGTATCATTGAGCGCGGTTTGCGCCGCCTTGGATGGCATCCGCGCGCAGCTTTTGGTGGAAAGGTTTGTTCCATTTTCCAGCGCTCCCGAAGCTCATCCGTAGCGAGCTTCGGCAGCCTCGCGATCTCCGCCGCAAGCGCCTCACGGTCCTTAGGTGAACCCGGCCGTTTCATCGGGGTTTCTCCGGGTATCTTGGAGCACTATGCTCAGCCGCGAACTCCATGTCCGGTCCTCCTTGGGGCGGAGATCCTGCCGCTCCAAGACACACACATTGCTCTGGTCGCGGTGGAAAGGCAGACAGGCAAAGGGCTGATTGTCGGCTGCACGGCGGTTGGCTAGCGAGACCCCTTCCCACACCGCCGCGACCGAGCAATGTGTGTTGAGCACGGGCGGCGGCAGCGAAGCCCCGGCCCGAGAAGGAGGTTTTCGCATGAGGACGCATACCAAACCCCAGGCAGGCGCGCTGGCGGCCGATGAAGCGGCAACACCCGTCAAGCAAAACGTCGTCGCTCACCAACCGAAGGCTGCACTGGCCACGAAAGCCGGGAAGGCCGCGAGACGGCCGACGCGCTCATCGCGCGCGGCGTCCGAGATGAAGAGGTTGGTCTGCCGCTATTGCGGCAGCGATGATCTCGCGCCGTCGTTCCTGAAGCGGCGCGACGCCCGCTGCCGCGCCTGCTTCAAGCAACGCTACGGTTCGGCCGTTCGGGACAAGACGGCGACGCGCACTCGGCGAGCTAGGCCTGCAAAGTAGCCGGAAACGAGCGGCGCTCGGGTAGGGGCGGGTTCAACGAAAACGGATCCGGCCCCTCGCTCGGGCTGGTGGATGGACCAAGCACTCGCGCACCCACCTCTGCAGAGCTTCCCCTGGCGGACTCGTCTTACTAAGTGCCTGAGTTGGCGATCGTGAGCTCCACGCGACGGTTCTGGGCCCGGCCGTCGGCCGTCGCATTAGACGCCACCGGATCGGCGTCCCCGAATCCCTGCGCCGCAACCAGCGCCGGGTTGACCCCTTGCGAGACCATGTACTGCATCACATTATCAGCTCGCTTCTGCGACAGTATGAGGTTGGACGCTACGCCCTGGCGCATCAGCTCAGGACCGATCGGCGTGTTGTCGGTATAGCCGTTCACGTTGATCTTGGTGGTCTGCTGCGGCGCCAGAATCGCGGCTATCTTGGCGATAGTCTGCTGCGCATCAGTCGACATCTGCCAGCCGCCCGATGGGAACAGCAGTTCGCCGTTGACACTTACCTTGATAGCGTCCTGCAGCCGCGTAATCCGCATCTTCTGGGCGCCGACTTCGGCCGTCATCGACTGTTGTAACTGCTGATACTCCTGATCCAGCGCGTTGTATTTCTGCTTTGATACGCAGCCCGCGAGCACGAGAGCCGCAAGCGCAACGTATCCCATCGTTAGTGTCTTCGTCTTCATCAGTAGCTTCCTTTGTCCCTCAAACCGTCTCCTGTAATCAGGACTGCGTTTGGCGTAACCATGTGCGCGCGTTGCCCGCGGCAATGAGCACGAGGATCAATCGCCCTCCATCATAAACGCGGCGACCGATCAAACTCCGTGCACGGGATCAAAATATCGACCAACCCATTTTCGCGTTTCTCCCGTCGGTGCCTACTGCTCGTCAGCCACACTCGCCGCTCCCCATGTCTTCCTGGATGAAAGCCACCTGATTACGGTAGACACCGGCAGCGTCGTTCAAACCGATATATTTGCAATAGAGCACCTCTTTGGAAGCCACGCACGGGTTGCCGGTATCGAAGCCTTTCAGCGAAATCGAGAGATTTTTGTCGCGCGCGACCTGCGCGATCATCGCGTCTATAGTGTCCGGAGCGACCACACTCGCGTAGGCCATGTGTGCGGGATCGAAAATGGCTAGCGTTTTCCCGTTGTACCAGATTCTCTGGCGCCGAGGTCGCTCTGGTAGTTGATCGCCAGGCGGTTCGGCCGTTCGACCGAAGCATCCAGCGCCCGCCGAGTATTGAAGCTTGACCAGGGAGGGCAGAACCGAGTCGAAGGTAATTTCGGCGCCGCAGCTTAACCCTTTAGCTGCCGACAGTTGCTTGCATACGCCGTTTAGAACTTCCGCGACGTGCGGGTTAATCGCCAAGGCAGCCTTCTTCGCGTTCGATAAGGGCGCCGGGGATTCCGCCGGCTCGGCGCGGGCCACTGAACGTCCCAAGACGGTTAGGCTTATTGCCAGCGTCAGAACGAACCGACCGGCTCCCGATGAAAATCCCGATTGCATCTATGGCTTCGCTCCCAAGGGCGGTCGTTTTACTCCGCCGCGCACAAGCTGCCCTCTCCGCAATTGATTTCTAGATCGAGGATCCCCGAACAACGTTAGCCACAGCGATTGAGATCGGGTCAGCTGTGACTCCTATGCCGCCCACCGACGCGCGTCGGCTCAATGCGGACGAGGTGCTTGCGACCTTGACGCGACTCGAGGATACGCCATCCGCCTTCGTGTCGAGGTCGCGCCTTCCCGTTGATGTGACCAACCTTAACTCCGCGCTCGATGGTGGACACGGTAGACTCGGGGCGTCGTTTTGTCTTAAGAGTTCTATATAACTTTCATCCAATTTGGATAAAAGCGCCGTAGCGCTGCCGGCGTTTTAGAAATTCGCCTAACCAGCACCATGCCTAGCCAACCGCCACATCACCTGTTTCCCCCATTTCGCCTGGATCCGGAGAACCAGCAGCTCTGGCACGACAAGAGGGAGGTAACCCTCCGGCCGAAAACGTTCGAGGTGCTCCGCTATCTCGTCGAGCATCCGGGTCAGCTCGTGACCAAGGCGATGCTGCTCGATGCCGTTTGGCCGGGGGTCGTAGTTAGCGATTCGATGCCGGCGACTTGTGTCACGGAGCTGCGCAAGGTGCTCCGCGATGATCCAAGGAAGCCGCGATTTATTGAGACCGTGCATCGGCGGGGCTATCGCTTTATCGCCAAGGTCGCGACGGCTGCGACCGTCCGTGAGACGACGCGTACGCCGCCACAGGTGGGTAGGCCCAAACCAATAGTGGTCGGCCGCGACGAGGAACTCGCCCGAGTGCGAAGCTGGTACTCTCAGGTGCTCGAAGGCCAAAGGCGCATAGTCTTCGTTGCCGGTGAGGCAGGCATCGGCAAGAGCACCTTCATCCAGGCTTTCCTAGACTCAATCGATCAAGGGGGCGCGGTCCGCCTCGGGCGTGGGCAATGCGTCGAGCAGTACGGTTCCGGCGAGCCGTACATGCCGGTGTTGGAGGCGCTGAGCCGACTGAGCCGCGAACCCGGCGGCGAGCAAATCATCGAACTCTTGAACAGATTCGCGCCGACATGGCTCGCGCAGATGCCGGAGTTACTGACACGCGATGAGCGGATGCGCCTGCAAGGCGAGATCCAGGGCATTACGCAGCAGCGGATGTTGCGCGAAATGACGCAGGCCTTTGAAGCGCTGTCAGCGGAAAAACCGCTCGTGCTGCTGCTCGAAGACCTGCACTGGAGTGATTTCTCGACGCTCGAGTTGATTGCCGCCATCGCGCGCCGCAGCGAGTCGGCGCGGATTTTGATCGTTGGCACCTATAGGCCAGTCGAGATACTCACCAAAGACCATCCGTTGCGCACTATGAAGCAGGAGCTCCAACTCCATCATTACTGCGAAGAGTTACGGTTGAAGCCGCTGAGTCAAAGAGAAGTTGTCGATTACCTGACAATACGTACGGCCAGCAGTGGTTCGCGACAGTTCGAGACGCTCGGGCCGCTAATTCATGCGCGCACTGACGGCAATCCCCTGTTCATGGTGAACATGGTCGATTATCTCCTGCTTGACGCGGGGCTCCCTGCTAGATCGCAGGAAGTGACCGAAGCGGAATGGGTGGAGACACTTCGCGCGCATCGGCTCGACGCATTGCGCACCATCAGCCAGATGATCGAACGCAATCTGGAGCGGCTGCAACCGGACGAGCAGGCAGTGTTGGAAGGCGCCAGCGTCGTCGGCGCCGAGTTCTCAGCCGCGGCAGTTGCGGCAGCGCTCGAGCGTCAACAAAGCGAGGTCGAGGCGTGCTTCAAGCGCTTGTCGCGGCGCGAGCAATTCGTCAGCGAGAAAGGTTCGATTCTGTGGCCTGACGGCACCGCAGCCGCCGGTTTCCGCTTCCACCACGCGCTCTATCAGGAAGTGCTGTACGCTCGGCTGCCGGTAGGCGACCAAGTGCAGCTTCATCGGCGAATAGCGCTACGCGAAGAGTCGGGATATGGCGAGCGTGCCGCAGAAGTGTCGAGCGAACTCGCACATCATTACAGTTGCGCCAACGACAAGCAGAAGGCGATCCAGTACTTTCAGCTGGCCGGCGAGCGGGCACTTGCCCGACGCGCCTTTCGCGAAGCGGAACTGCACTTTCGCGATGCGCTCGCGCTGGTGTCCACCGTACCCGAATCCTCCGACCGTGTTACCCGAGAATTGACCTTACACCTGGCGCTGGGTGGAATAATGGTGGTGACGCGGGGATGGTCGGCGGTTGATACCGTGGCGGCCTTTACACAAGCTAGGACTCTGGCCGAGCGAACGGGTGAGGTGGAACCGCTAGAAGTATTCAATGGCCTTTGGAGCTCGGCGCTTACGCGGGGTGAGCTGCGGACGGCATTGGTATTGGCAGATCAAGTACTCGACATTGCGGGTCGAGTCCGCCCCCTGCAGGCGTTGGTCATTGCGCATTTCCAGCAGGGGCTTACACGTTTCGCTCTCGGCGATCTGGCCGCGGCAAATCAATGCTTCTTGGGTGCCGTTCAGCAGTATCGCGAAGAAGACTTTCGCGCCATCCCCGACGACCACGGGGTGCATTCGCTCGCTTTTAGGGGCATCAGCGAATGGCTGCTTGGCTACCCCGACCAAGCGCTGCGTTGTAGAAACGAAGCGGATTCGCTCGCGCGCCGCCTGAACAAGCCCTTCGCGTTGGTCCTAGCCCATGCAGCTGGCTTCTTAACCGACGCTTTACGTGGCGACTTCGAGCGTGTGTTTTCTGCCTCTCGAGAAGTGGAAAAAATATGCACGGAGCTGGGATTCCCGCTACATCGTTCACTCTGCAAAATCATCACGCCGTGGGCGCGGGCCAAAAAGGGGGAGGTTAGTGGCGCGATAAGCCGGATAAGAGAGGGACTTGCGGAGTTCGACGCAATAGAGTTTTATTTTTGCCGGGGAATGTATTTATGCTTACTGGGCGAAGCGCTAGCGCTGACGGGTGCCGTTGACGAAGCTCTCGTCACGGTCGAACGTGCCCTGGAGAACAATCCCGATGAGCGGTTCTACCGCCCGGAAATACTCCGGATTCACGGCGAATTATGGCTTAAAAAAGGTCGAGCCGAACTCGCGGAACGCGATTTTCGCGATGCGCTCGAACTGGCGCAAAGCATGAGCGCGAAATCGTGGGAATTGCGGGCAACGACGAGCTTAGCTCGGCTACTCGAACATGAGGGCCGTCGCGACGAAGCGCATACGGAGCTCGCCGGTATCTACAACTGGTTCACCGAAGGCTTCGAGACCGCCGACCTCAAGAACGCCAAGGCGGTGCTCGACGAGTTGAATCGTGATCCCGCCGTTCGTCGATTCAATAAGTCATCGGCACGTTAGGATGACGAGAGCGATCAGGAAAGGCGACCGACAAATGGCAGATAATCAAGTACCCAAATTGAAGCCGGATCAGTGATTCTGTAAAAACTGCGCGAGACTTTCTAGGTCTATCGGATGCACACGAATGAGACCACCACGTGGGCTATCGATGTCAGCTGTGAGCATGAAAGCGACGGACACAATTACGGGCTGGGCGAGAAGCAAGAATTTTTTCCTTTCAGCGCGCCGCGAACCATAGCCAACAAAGAGATTGGCGAAAATGGCGATCAAATGCCATCAGAGCCCATTCGCCTCGCGGGATCCGGTTCCAATACGCCGACTGCGTGTAGCCCTGCGAGTTCAACACATCATTCATGCCCGAAACCACGATGGGCATCATGCGTGTAGGGTTAGCCGCGGCCGGAATCCGGACTGTGGACCAGAGATCGGCCTGAAGTTGAGTCGTATACGAGTCGATCTGCTGGAGCTGCTGTGCACTATACGTCGTATAGAACAAAATGCGCTGAGCGAGGTATTTTCTCAGCAGTTCGCGCACCTTCACAGCATCGGTCGTGGGCAGAAAGTCTACCCGCAGGTATTCCGTGCCAATCGCGTTTGTCTCCGCTTCCTCGTACCCTCTGCGCTGTTCGTAACGGCCGATGGCAATCGAAGAGCTGAATCCAATAATGAAGGCGAGCAACGTCAGAGTAACCGCCCGTATCGTCTCAAAATCTTGCCGCTCGTCATCGTCAAGGGTTGCCCTTCTTTTTAAAAAAATGCTCCTAACCACGCCGCGAACCACAACCCGACCACAGAGATAGCGAAGAGGCAAGAACGGAGATTGGACTATCTCGTTCATTAAGCCGATCCTTCTATTTTGATGTCATTCCACTTTGCGACTTTGTGCGCACCACCAGTTGCTAGCGCATATCACCGACGCAGAGCTTATTGCATAGATCGCATCCAGTAAGTCGTCCTTGTCTGGCGTCACGAGGGAGCGGAGCCCCCTACTTGGATTGATCCGTTTTCAATGATGCATTCTATTTACCTACGGTGGCCTCGGAAAGGTCGAAGACGAAGCAAGCTCCGGTCGCTGGGCCAGCCGCTCAACGAGCCCAAGCACGCGAGAACGCCAAGGCGAAGGAAGAACAGGAATGAACTTATTGAGTATTGCACAATATAGTTACAGGGAAAGTTGGGCCTGTTGCCAGAAGCTTCGCACCAGCCGTGGGCGACGGCGCATGCGGCGTAGTGCGCGGCGCGCCTGATAGCTGAGCTGGCTGAAGTCGCGCGGACAGAAGTTGGGCAGTTCGTGATTTTTCCAGTAACCCCAGATGTATTCCACCGGATTGAGTTCGGGGGCGTAGCCCGGCAGCCGCTCGATCGCCAGCCGGCTCCGTTGCGCCCGGATAAATTCGCCGACCAGGCGCGCCCGATGGGCCGGCAGGCCGTCCCAGACCACCAACAGCTTGCCCGGCAGGTGACGCAACAGGTGGCCCGAGGAAGTCCACCACCTGAGGCGCGCGCATGCTGGTGGGATAGAGGCGGAAGTAAAAGTTCCACCAAGTGACTCCGGCGGCGACCGACAGCACCTTCCAATTGAAGT
>JBKQPD010000062.1:0-18489 GCA_052145175.1 Binataceae bacterium (SeqCode)
GTATCGCGTCGAACTCGAGTCCGAGCCGCCGCATCCCGCGGGCCGCCTCTGCCATCCGTGCTTTTCCACGCTCGGTGAGCTGGCGCGCTTCGTCACTCGTCCCACCCGCACCCGGCTCCGCTTCCGCATGGCGTAACACATAAAGTTTCATACCCCACCTGCCTCATCCTCCGCCGCCCGCGAACGGGCGCGGGTCGTCGCGGCAATTTCCGCCAGAGCCTTGCGCAGGACGGCGCTGCGCTCCAGCTTTTGCCATCGCCGGAATGCGATTGCGGCGACTTTTTCACGCCGCGCACTGGTCAACTGGAGCATCGCTCCCGCCGCCAGCAGCGTCTCGCCGGTCAGCACCGGTTGACCCGCGAACTGCCGCATCCAGGCCGCCGTCGTAACCAGATCCTGCTGCTCGCCGAGCACCTCCTGCATCCGCCGGAGACGCTTCAGCGCCTTGGCCGTCTGCCGTCCGGAAAGCGCGTCGAGCATTTCAAGAGTGTAGCGAACGCGCTTGAGACGTACGCGTAATCGATGGAAAGCCGGCGCGGGCGAGGCGGCGGTCAGCCGGCCCCCGACCCGCAGCGCGCCGTTTATGATCGGACGGACCATCGCGGGCGCCAGTTGCGCGAGCGTCACTTGCTCGGGGATAGCGCGGGTGAGCGGGCTGCTCAACCGATCGATGAGTCGTGCGTAACGTGGCGAGCCAAGGAACTGGCCCATCTGGCGCAGCGCCGCCACCCGCTGGTCGGCCAGGGTCTGATAGGCGGGGGTCAGCGCGCGCGCGACCGCCGGATCGAGTTCGGCGGCGTGCCTGCGCACCAGTTCGGCGAGCGCGTCACAATCCCGCACCGCGCCGGCGGCGTGCCCGACCAGGGGCAACTCCGCCCGGTAATATCTGAGGCGCGAGCCATGCAGGACGGTCGCCAGCAGCTCGACCGCCGCGCGCAGCCGCCGCAGGGTCACGCGAAACTGATGGACCGGCTCGACCTCGCCGGCGAGCGTTGCCGATTCGTAGTACTTGAGCGTCGCGACCCCGGACTGCAAGGCGTGCGCCGCCGCGGCGACCACCGCTTCGTCCGGCACGAGTGATATGACTGGCGGGCCCTCTATCTGACATTCTCCGCGCGCGCCGCTTTGGAGACGGGCGCCGCGCCTTCATCCCGCAGTATAATCCTCCGATCGAGGAGTTTTGCCAGCAGGTCCGTACGTCTTTCGCAGGTCCAGAGCTCGAGATCGACGCTGTCCCGCGTGGTCCCGACTTCAATCACCAGACGGCCCGGCGAGAAACGGGTCTTGAGTTTACGGACGACGCCAAAATGGCTGCGATCGAGCCCGTCGGCGACCCGCAGGATGGCCGCGAGGCCGCGGGCCGTGCGGCGCGCGGTCGGGCTCAGGCCGCTCAACTCATCCGGGTAAAACTGTCCGCCCTGTTTCCGATGGCCGCGCGCCGCCAACGCGAGGATCTCGATCTCCTCGGGATCGAAACCGAGCAGTTCGCCATTCTTGATCAGGTAGTAGGAGTGCCGATTATGCCGATCGTGCTCGATCGCGTGGCCGATATCGTGCAGCAGCGCGGCATATTCGAGTAGCTCGCGCGCCGCATCGTCAAGCCCGAGCGCGATCGCGGTCGCGTCGAACAGGGTCAGCGCGAGCTTGGCGACATGGCGTCCGTGAACGTTATCCCCGGAGAACCGCGCCGCCAGACCGGTGACCGAGCGCCGGCGCGCGTCGGGCGACCTGCGGCTCTCGTGCCGGGGAATCAGTCCGAGCAGCACGCCTTCGCGCATCGCCCAACCGCAGGCCGCCAGCTCGGGGGCGCCCGAGCGGCGCAGCACGAAATCGGTAAGCATCCCGGCCGCCACGATCTGGTCAGCCCGCTTCGCGTCGATCCCCGGCAGCTCCGCGCGCGAGGCCGCGTCGGCTTCGAGCACTTGCTCGGTAACCGCCGTAATCTCGCTGGCGGAAGCGGTCGCACTGTGCAGACGGCCCAGCTCCTCGCCCCGCGCCGCCCGCGCCATCGCGACCAGCGTGTTGATCGAGCCCGAAGTGCCGATCGCCCGCACCACGCCGCCGCGCCGCGCCTCGCGCATCAGGTCGCCGATCTCATCTTCCAGATGCCGTTCGAGGCGTTTGCGCTGCGCCATCGTCGGCGGATCGTCGATCAGAAAACGCTCGGTCAAGCGGGCGGCGCCGAGCTTCGCGCTTTTCATCCAGAGCGGCCGCCCGTCCTTGACCAGCACGAACTCGGCGCTGCCACCGCCGACGTCGACCAGCAGATACGGACCGCCCTCGAGTCCCAGGGCGTGGCGGGCCGCGGCGAAAATCAGCCGCGCCTCCTCCTTCCCCGAGATGATCTCGACTGCGATCCCGGTCTCGCGCTTGATGCGGCGGATGAACTCGCCCCGGTTGTGGGCTTCGCGCACGGCGCTGGTCGCCACCGCCCGCATCCGCCCGACCCGGCGCAGATTGGCCAGGCGGCGGAAATAGGCCAGCGTGCGCACCGTCATGTCCATCGCTTCGTCGGTGAGGCGTCCAGTGGTGAAAGAGCGCCGGCCCAGACGCACCAGCTCCTTTACCCGATCGACAATCTCGATATGCCCTTCGCGCGTAACATCGGCAATGATCATGTGAACCGAATTAGAGCCGACGTCGATGGCGGCAAGCCGCATACATGCAGCGTAGCTGGCACGGCTCGCCATGTCACCATCACCGGGTGAATGCGGCGGCTCGACGTGACTATGCGAGTGCTGCGCCACACGCTCCCGGGATGAATCGACCATCACCAGCAAACCTCCCAGCCTCCCCGACCGCGCGCGGCGTCTGAAGAAAAGGGAAACGGGCGTCGTCAAGACACCCGTTTCCCACCATCACGAACGGTTCAATCCAGCGGGCTTAGTAGGGCAAGCTCGGCAGGACCAATGTTCCCTCACTCTTCACCGCCTGGAGGGCATTCGGCTTGAGACCCAAAGCCGCCAGGATGGTCGGCGCGACTTGCCGCGTCTCGACCGGGAGTGTGACCGTACTGCCCTTGAGCGACGGGTTCGACACCAGCATGATCACGTTGACGTCGTCATGCGCGAAGCCGCCATGCTCGGCGAGCTTCTTCTTGCTGTTCGAATAGGTCACGCCGACATTGGGCGCAACGAAGATATCCGGCGTGCGTGAATCACCGATATTCCAGTACAAACCGATCGAGGGGCCCGAGTAGACCTGCCCGATACCGGCGATGTTGCTGGTCGTCGGCGACGCCGCTTCCAGCGCCGCGACGGCAGTGGCGGTGTTCGCCGAGTCCTGCAGCCAGAGCAGGGCTATGTCGTCCTCCGTCGGTCCGATCGCGCTGTTCTCCGAAGGCGCCAGGTAGGTGCTCAGGATCGACGCCGGATCGTTAGGCGACCCGTTCGGCATGTAGCGGCTGGAATCGACCGGCGACTGGCCGTGCTTGGCGGTGATGATGACCAGCGTCGAATTGATCAGATCCTGCTCCTTCAATGTGGTGATCATCTGCCCGATCGAGGAATCCGCGAACTCGATTTCCTGGAGCAGCGATCCGCTCGGCGTGCCGATCGAATCAGTATAGCCGCCGGTGAGGCTGTAAGGCGGCGGAACCGTCGGCCCGTCCTTGTAAATCAGTTTCTCGCCGATGCTGACCGCCTGGAAGTTCATGCCAAAGACGCTCGGCACAGGCTCCGAGGCGGTGCCGTCGTGGTTCATGCCTCTGATCTCGTTGAGAATGGCATTCACCTTGAGCCCGTCATAGCACTGGATATTCTGAAAGCTCCCGGTATAGTCGTCGCCCGCGGTGACGGCGAATTGGTCAGGCAGAAACGGCTTGCCGTCCTGCAGGCAAGCGGGGATGACCAGTTGCGTCGGCGCCTGGGTGGCGAAGTTCGCGGAATCGGAGTTGATTTCCGGTGAATAGTAATCGTTGACATTAACATCCGTCGTGCCGGCGCTGGGGCCACCCACAGACGAATACGACGCATGCTTGTCAGACCAGGCCGTGTAGCCTCCCGCGCCATGGATAACGCCGAATATGGTATTGTCGCGAACGAAGTTCCACGGATAGACCGGTTTACAGTTCTGGTCGCGGACCAGCCTGCTCGGGTCGATTCCGCTGACTCCGCCGTCGCCGGTCAGTGCGCCGCCGGTGAGCTGGGTTTGATCGATTTCGATGCCCTCGTCATATTCGGTCGTCGTTCCCGACGGTGTTGCTCCGGGCGTACAAGGCCCGGCCGCCAACCCGTTGCCGGTGGTAACCGCCGGCGGATTGAGCAAGCGGTCATACGCGACATCGTAATTGACACCCATCGTGCGCGGCGTGCCGCCCGTCATGAGCGCCATCAGCCCAGGGAATGAATCCGACGGCTTCGAGGTTGAAGTGTTGATGTAATTGACCCCGGTCGACCCGAGCGCCGCCAGGTTCGGGCAGTAGCCGCCACTGACGCAGTTCAGGTAATCGAGCGCGTGCAGGCCGTCGACGCTGATCAGCAGAACGTGCTTGATGCTGCCGGAGCCAACCCCGCCCGACGCGGCACGGGCATACGGTGTCGTTGTGGCGATCAGACCCGCCGCACACGCGGCGATCAGACCAATGCGTTTTTTCAAGTATCGATCCTCCCTGGTTGTGCCCCACCATTAGGGCTGGGCGGATTTCTACTCTGGAAGTAGGATCGATCTTGTAAAGCGCAAGTTACGAAAGCTTGAAGTCTCCCGGCCGTTGCAGGTCACGATGTCGCCAATGTCGGCAACGATCGGCTTATTCTTCATACCTTGATTTTCAGCCCCGGCGCACGCTGAGGACCAGTTCGAGCAGGATCAACACGACCACGGCAATTTCGAGCAGGAGCAATTGCCGGTCGCGCGCCACGCCGACCAGCAACTCGAGCGCCTCCTGGATACTCCGCAGCTTGAGCTCCAGGGCCTCGTAGCGGTCAGCCAGGTCGAACTCGCCGCGCAGGTCGGCGTAGATCCGATCCATCGCGGGGTCATCCCAGGTCGCCTCCGGCTTGTCGAGCAGATGCAGCACCGAGAGCACCTCGGTGCGGGTCGTGATCGCCTGCCCGATGAAGCGATGGAGCGGACGGGTGCGGAAGGGCACGCCGCCGCTGTTTTCAAGCCGTTCGACAAACGCTCCGGTCCGTACGAACATCTCGTCGACTATCCGCTCGTAATATTCCATCGCGGCGCTCTGCGCCATGGTCAAGGCGACCACCGCGGCGCGTTGCGGCGTGAAGCGATCGACCCGCAACGTGCCGTCGAAAATCCCGATCTGAAAGCCGGGCTCCTCGGCGACGGTGTATTCCTCGCGCACCACCTGCGTCGTCAGCTTCGGTACCAGCTCGCGGAGCCGGGCAAGTTCCGCGTCGCGCTGCGGCGCGGCGACGTCGTGCGTGACCAGCGCGCCAAAGGGAAAGACGTACAGGCCGCCCGCCGGCGCGATCGGCAGGTAAAGTTCCAGTGGCGAGACGCGGGCCTGCGGAAACGCGGGCGCCAGTTGACGGAGCGGCAGATTCTCTTCGAAGGCGACCGCGTAAAACTGATGCAGCCGCGCGCTCATCGCGGCAGACCGCTACTCCGGCGCGACCGCATCCGGACCATTCTCAGCGTTTACTGCGGTGCGCGCCGTTAGCTTCTTCTTGCCCTTCGCTTTCGACTCGGGCGGCGGCGCAGCAGCGGCTTTCACCGCCGGGGCGGCCTTGGCGGGCGATGCGCTGGGTTGCGGCGCTTCCTTCCAGAGCGCGATACCGCCGAGCATACCGGCTTCATTGCTGACGATTTGCGCGTCCGGCGGAAGTTTCAGCGTGATAAACTTGGTGTTGCCGCCGCCGATATAAAGGCGGTCATAGTTGAAGGTCCGCCGCAGGTCGTCGATCGCCTCGGCCAGCAGCTTGTTCCATTTCTTGCGTCCTTTCTTGTCGAGTGCGCGCCGGCCCAATTCATCTTCATAGGTCTTGCCGTTATGGAAAGGATGGTGCGCGAGTTCGAGATGAATCCGGCGGCCGTCGCTGAACAGCACCGAGCCGAAGCCGGTGCCCAGCGTGATTACCAGCTCGAGCCCGCGCCCGCTCACGTCGCCCATGCCCTGCACGTCAGCGTCATTGGCGACGCGCGCCGGCCGCTTGAGCTTCTTTTCCAGGCCCTTCGCCAAATCGAAGCCGTTCCAGCCGTGGCCGAGATTCGGCGCACTGTAGACGACCCCGTCTTTTATGACACCGGGAAAACCGGCCGCGACGCGCTCGAAGGCGCCCTGCTGATCGGCCAAGCCGCGCAACGCTGCGATCAATTTGTTCGGCGTGGCCTTGCGCGGGGTCGGGACACGGCCCCGCTCCGTGACCGCCTTGCCGTCGGCGTCGAGCACGACCGCCTTGAGTCCGCTGCCACCGATATCGATCGCGAGTGTGCGTGGCCCTTTCACAGGCGGCTGTTTTGCGGTTTGGCTCGATTCTTTCGGCATCTGGTCGACTCCGGCGTTCAAAGTTCAGACGGCGGCGCGCTCGTTGATTAGATAACGATTCGCTCGCGTCCGGTATAGACGTTGAAATCGCTGGCGCGCAAGAAGCCCACCAACGTCATCCCGAGCTGTTCGGCGAGCTCGACCGCGAGCGATGAAGGCGCCGAGACCGCGCACAGGAGCGGGAGTCCGGCGGCCGCCGCCTTCTGTACGATCTCGAAGCTCAGCCGCCCGCTGACCATCAGCGCCGCCGCGCCCAGCGGCAATAGTTCGTGTTGCAAGGCGTAGCCGAGCACCTTGTCGACCGCGTTATGGCGGCCTACGTCTTCGCGCACGACGGTCAGGGTAAGCGCGTCGGGGCCGTGGCCGGCCGGCGCCACTGCGAAGAGCGCCGCCGCGTGCAAGCCGCCCGTCGCGGTGAAGACCGCCTGCGCCTCCCGCATCAGCGCGGGCATCCGCAGTATAGTCGCGGCGGCAACCCGCAGCTCGCCACGGATTGGTTCGATCCGCCGCTCCAGCGCCTCGATACTCGTCTTGCCGCAGACCCCGCAACTCGACGAGACGGTGAAATTGCGCTGCAACCGCTCGCGCAACCCGGCCGCCGGGACGTTGAGGATCACGTCGACCGTGTTGGGCTCGAACCTGCCGCGCGCGTCGCGCACCCGGCGAATCTCGCCCAGCTCAACGGCCGAGGCGATAAAGCCTTCGGCGAGCAAAAAGCCGGCGACGAGTTCCTCATCGTTACCGGGCGTGCGCATCGTGAGCGTGAAACGCCGTCCACCGAGGCGAATTTCGAGGGGCTCTTCGACCGCCAGATGGCTGACGACGCTGTCGCTTTCGCCCGCGAGCCACTTGAGCGCCGGATGGTCGATGATGGCTTTGCTTGGTGTGATGGCTTTGCTCGTACCCATCTCTTCACCGGCGGTACACAATCGATAGTACCTTATCCGAAGCGCAAACCTGATAGAGCGCCCAATCGTCCCTGACTCTGACCCGGTAGCACGCAGCCGTTGCGGAAAGCTTTTCCGCGGCTGAACCCCGGAATTCTTCACTGCGCATCACTTATTAGAAGCTAAACGCACTTCCTGTCCGGCGGAATTTCTATTCCTCCCACGGACTGATGACTCTAATTCCGCAATCGGCGAAGTCCTCGACGTTCCGCGTTGCGATAGCTGCCCCGCACGAATGCGCGATGGCCGCGATCTGGGCGTCGAACGCGCTCATGGGGCGGCCCAGCCCTCGCCGATGCGCGGCAATCCCGGCGAAGACTCTCGCCGCCGCGCTATCAAAAGGTAGAATCCGTTCGGCGAAATCCTCTTCGAATATCGCCGTCACTGCCCGTTCCAACTCAGTGCGCCGATGGCCTCCCGGCAGTAAGGCCAGGCCGTAAAAGATTTCAGCCTCGCAGATTGTCGTCGTGAAGAGATTGGTTGAAGGTTGGGCCCGCATCCAGCGTCTCACGGAATCGGCCGGCACAGGACGCAAGGTTTCCGATAGAACATTGGTGTCAAGTACGATCATCCTGCGAAGCGTGGCGGTTCGCGCATCGGTCCGCGCTCGGGAATCTCCAATTCCACCCCTCCGGTGGGCGCAATTCGCCGGCGGATTGCCGCAAACAGATCCGCCGATCGGCGGGTTTTCTCCGCCAGCGCAGTGCGCAGAATATGGCGCGCCTCCTCCTCCATCGATCGTCCGTGCCGGGCGGCGCGCAGGCGGAGCTTACTCTTGACGCTGTCTTCCAGATTGCGAATGGTGATACTGGACATGCGGCTGCTCCTCAATCATTGATATCAATGCAATCATTGATTGACAATCACTTGTGTCGGCTACAGCCGCACCGGCGCGCCACTTGAGTGCCGGACGGTCGACGATGGCTTCGTTTGCGGTGGTCGACCCAACCCCCCGTCCCCCTTCCCTATGAAGGAAGGGGGCGCCATCAGATTTCGATTCCGGTTCCCCTTCCTTTTTAGGGAAGGGGTTAGGGGTTAGGTTCTTCAAGCCCAAATTCTCTCTTCAACATCTCCCAGTCCATGGTTTTCTCGCGCTGAGCCTTCTTGAGAGCTTTCCGGTATGCGGCAGCGTCGTGCGCATCCACGGTCTCCTTGGGGCCGCGCGAAGGCTTTGCCGTCTTGGGGGAATTTGGACTCGACTTTTTCATCTTTGAGCTCAACCGGCCCTAAGGGAACCTCTACACAAGTGCTTTTTTTGTCATTCTGAACGGAGTCTGCGAAGTGAAGACTCCCGGGATTCTTCGCTGCGCTCAGAATGACAAAATGGGCTTGCGCAGGACCTCCATAGTACCTATACCACGCCCCTTACTATAACCGCTGCTTCATCCAGCCGGCGGAGGAGTTGGCGATTCAAGCCGCAGTACGGCGGCACGCACCAGTTCGTGCAACTCCGCGCCATCGCGTTGGGCGTAGGCGATTATTTCGCGGCGCATACGCGGCTCCCAGAAACTCTTGAGATGCGCCGCGGTCGAGCTGATCGCCTCCTCGCGCGGCATCTGGCCAAAGAAGCCGCCGATCTCGTTGGCCATCTTGATCAGGTGATGAAGTTCCATGCGCGCCGATCGCGTTATTTCCCGGCCAGCCGCGCCGATCCGGGAACCTGGCCCGCGGGCAGCCGCTCGGGCCGGCGCGTCGTCGGCATCACCTGCACCGCCGTGACCTTGTACTCGGGACAATTCGTCGCCCAGTCGGAGTTTTCCGTCGTCACGACGTTGGCGCCGCTTTCCGGATGATGGAACGTAGTGTAGACCACGCCCGGCTGCACGCGCTCGGTGAGATGCGCGCGCAACGTGATCGCCCCGGCGCGGCTCGCGATCTCGACCCAGTCGCCGTCGCGCACGCCGCGCTGCTCGGCGTCATGCGGATGAATTTCGAGCAGGTCCTCGGCGTGCCAGGTGACATTCTTCGTCCGTCGCGTTTGCGTGCCGACATTGTACTGAGTGAGGATCCGGCCCGTGGTCAGAATCAACGGATAGCGCGGACCGGTGCGCTCGTCCGTCGGCACATACGCGGTGGGCAGGAAGCGCCCCTTGCCGCGCACGAACTCACCGACGTGCATGACCGGCGTGCCCGCCGGCGCGACGTCGTTGCAGGGCCATTGCACACTGCCGAGCTGCTCGAGCTTCGCGTAGCTCACACCCGCGAAGGTCGGCGTGAGACGCGCGATCTCGTCCATGATTGCCGACGGATGCGCATACTCCATCGGATAGCCCAGCTCGCGCGCCAGATCGCAGGTCACCTCCCAGTCTTCCTTGCCGGCCAGCGCGGGCAGGACCTTGCGCACGCGCGAGATCCGCCGCTCGGCGTTGGTGAAGGTGCCGTTCTTTTCGAGGAACGACGAGCCGGGCAGAAAGACGTGGGCGAATTTCGCCGTCTCGTTCATGAAGATGTCCTGCACAACGACGATCTCCATCGCGGACAGCGCCGCCGCCACGTGTTGCGAATTCGGATCGGATTGCGCGATATCCTCGCCCTCGACGTAGAGCCCCTTGAAGCTGCCGTCGAGCGCCGCATCGAACATGTTCGGAATCCGCAGGCCGGGCTCCGGATCGAGCGTAACGTGCCACTCCGCCTCGAACTGCGCGCGCAGTAGAGGATCCGACACATGACGATAGCCGGTCAGCTCATGCGGAAACGAGCCGACGTCGTTCGAGCCCTGCACGTTGTTCTGACCGCGTAACGGATTGACACCCACGCCCGGACGACCCAGATTCCCGGTCAGCATCGCCAGGTTCGCCATCGCGAGCACCGCGGTACTGCCCTGGCTATGCTCGGTCACGCCGAGACCGTAGTAGATCGCCGAGTTCGGCCCGCGGGCATAGAGCCGCGCCGCCGCGCGCACCTCGGCCGCCGCGACCCCCGTGATCTTCTCGGTCGCTTCGGGCGAATTGACGGGATCGGCGATAAACGCGCACCAGGCGGCATATTCCTTCGCGTCGCAGCGCTCGTTGATAAATTGCTCGTTGGCCAGCCCTTCAGTGACAACCGTATGGGCCAACGCGTTGAACAGCGCCACGTTGGTTCCCGGAACGAGCTGGAGGAAGTGCTCCGCAGCGACGTGCGGCAAGTGGACCAGCTCGATTTGGCGCGGGTCGACGACGATCAACCGCGCCCCTGCGCGGAGCCGGCGTTTCATGATCGACGCAAACACCGGATGGCCCTCGGTCGGGTTGGCGCCGATCACCATGATCACGTCGGCGGCCAGCACGGAATCAAAATCCTGCGTCCCCGCCGGGGTACCGAAAGCGGTCTTGAGTCCATAGCCGGTCGGCGAATGGCAAACCCGGGCGCAGGTGTCGACGTTATTGTTGCCGAAGGCCGCGCGCACCAGCTTCTGCACCAGGTAGGCTTCTTCGTTGGTGCAGCGCGACGACGTGATTCCGCCGACCGCGCCACGACCGTACCGGCGCTGCACCCGCTTGAATTCGCTGGCGGCGTAGCGGATCGCCTCGTCCCACGTGACTTCCCGCCACGGGTCGCTCGTCCGCTGGCGAATCATCGGCTTGGTCACTCGATCCTGATGGGTCGCGTAGCCCCAGGCGAAGCGGCCTTTGACGCACGAGTGGCCGTGGTTCGGCAGGCCGTTCTTGTTCGGCACCATCCGGACGATCTGGTCGCCACGGATTTCCGCCTTGAACGAGCATCCCACGCCGCAATAAGCGCAGGTCGTTACAATCGCGCGGTCGGCGCGCCCCTTTTCCAGCACCGTCTTTTCCATCAGGGCGTCGGTCGGACAGGCCTGCACGCAGGCGCCGCACGAGACGCACTCGGAATCGCTATAGTGCTGATGCTGCCCCGGCGACATCTGCGAATTAAACCCGCGGCCGTCGATCGTCAGCGCGAAGGTTCCCTGGATCTCGTCGCACGCGCGCACGCATCGCGAACATACGATGCATCGTGACGGATCGAAACTGAAGTAAGGATTCGACTCGTCGACCGGCAACTCACGATGAGTCCGGCCATGGTCGGCGTAGCGCACCCGTTCGAGCCCGACCACGCGCGCCATCTCGTGCAGCTCGCATTTGCCACCGGCCTTGCACTCGAAGGGATCGAGCGGATGGTCTGACATGTAGAGTTCCATCACGCCCCGGCGCAGGCTGGCGAGCTTCGCGCTTTGGGTATGCACCTTCATCCCGGACTCAACCGGCGTGGTGCACGAAGCGGGATAGCCATTGCGTCCTTCAATCTGGACGAGACACAGGCGGCAGGAGCCGAAGGGTTCGAGGGTATCGCTGGCGCAGAGCTTCGGGACCATCACGTCGGCCAGCGCGGCGGCGCGCATGATCGAAGTGCCGGCCGGAACCGTCACTTCGCGCCCGTCAACTTCGAGCGTTATCGTCTGCGCGGCGTGGCGGGCGGGCGTGCCCAGGTCCTGATCGTTAATCGATTGCACGTTATGTTCCCTCGCGATCCGCCGGGGTATCGGGCAGGCCGAAGTCCGCCGGGAAATTGCGCAACGCGCTCATTACCGGGATTGGCGTTAGACCGCCCAGCGCGCATAACGAACCAGCCGTCATGGTATCACACAAATCGCGCAGCAGGTCGGCCTTTTCGCGGCGGTTCGCGCCATTACTCGCGATAATCCGATCGATTACTTCGATCCCCCGGGTCGAACCGATCCGGCACGGGGTGCACTTGCCGCACGATTCCAGGGCGCAGAATTCCATCGCATAGCGGGCCTGTTGCGCGAGATCGACCGTATCGTCAAAGACGACGATACCGCCGTGACCGAGCAGGCCGCCCTTGGCCGCGAGCGCCTCGTAATCGAGCGGGACGTCGAGCATCGCGGCGGGGAAATACGCGCCCAGCGGACCGCCGACCTGGACCGCGCGCACCGGCCGTCCGCTGGCCGTGCCACCGCCATACTCGTAAATGATCTCGCGCAGCGTCACCCCGAACGCCTTCTCGATCAGGCCGGGGCGCTTGACGTTCCCGGCGAGCTGGATCGGCAACGTGCCGAGCGAGCGGCCCATCCCGTAGTTTTTATAGAAGGCCCCGCCGCGCTCCAGAATCACCGGTATCGAGGCGAGCGTGATCACGTTGTTGATGATGGTCGGCTGCCCGAAGAGCCCGGCGATGGCGGGCAGCGGCGGCTTGAAGCGCACCATCCCGCGCCGCCCCTCGAGACTTTCGAGCATCGCGGTCTCCTCGCCGCAGATATATGCACCGCCGCCGACCCGGATTGCGAGCTTGAAGGCCTTGCCGCTGCGGGCTACGTCGCGGCCGAGGTAGCCTTGGCGTTCGGCGATCGCGATCGCCGCGGTCAGGGTTTCGAGCGCCGCCGGATACTCCGAGCGCAGGTAGATGTAGCCCTGGGTCGCGCCCACCGCGAGCGCCGCAATCGTCATCCCTTCGATTAGGGTGAACGGGTCGCCTTCCATGATCATCCGGTCGGAGAAGGTGCCGGAATCGCCCTCGTCGGCATTGCAGACAACGTATTTCCGCGATGCCTCAGTCTGCAACACCGTCCGCCATTTGATCCCGGCCGGGAAACCCGCGCCGCCCCGGCCGCGCAAGCCGGAAACCGTCACATCCTCGACCGTCGTCGCTCCGCTCAGCGTGAGCGCGCGGGCGAGTCCGCGATAGCCGCCGTGCGCGATATAGTCGTCGAGCGAAAGGGGATCGGTCACCCCGACGCGCGCGAACGTCAGACGTTCCTGGCTTTTGAGATAGGGCAGCTCCTCGGTCACGCCGAGCGCCAGGCGATGGTCGCCACCGTCGAGAAAGTTCGCCGCGAAGAGCGACGCCACGTCCTCGAGCCCCACCGGTCCGTAGGCGACCCGGCCGCGGGCGGTTGCCACCTCGACCAGCGGTTCGAGCCAGTAGAGACCGCGCGAGCCGTTGCGCACGAGATGAATACTCGCGCCACGCCGACGCGCCTCCGCCACAATCGCGCGTGCAACCTCCTCGGCGCCCATCGAGACCGCGCCCGAATCGCGCGGCACATAGATCGTGGTCGCGCTCATCGATTCGTTCCGCCGCGATGCGCGATCGCGTCGTCGAACCGCGACGGCGTCACCCGCCCGAGCAGGTCCGTCCCCACCGTCGCGGCGGGCGAACAGGCGCAGTTCCCCAGGCAATAGACCGCCTCGAGCGTGAATTCGCCGTCCTTCGAGGTCTCGCCGAAATCGATCCCGAGCCGCCGCTTGATATGTTCGGCCAGCGCCACTCCGCCCATCGCCTGGCAGGATTCCGCGCGACAGACCCGCACAACGTTGCGGCCCGGCGGCGCGTGCCGGAAGTCGTGATAGAAACTGACGACGCCGTGAACCTCGGCGCGCGAAAGATTGAGAATATTGGCGATCAGCGGTACGGCGTCGCGCGGCACCCATCCCAGGCGGTCCTGAATCCGCCGCAGGATAGGCATCAGCGCCCCCGGCTCGTCCTTGAGCTCGCGCGCGATCGCTTCGACCGCGGCCTTGTCCCATTCGTGCTCGCGATTCACTCTATTTTGGCCGCGGCTCGCAGACTCTCTTTTCTGAACGCCGCTCGCAGGCTCGCTCGCTCGTGCCGCTGCGCTCCACTGGCGCGCCCTCTGTTCCGTGCCTCCGGCACGGTCGTTTTTACTTTGGCCATACTTCTGTCCGGAATCGTCACTAAAAGTGCGGTTTTGCTCGCTTTTCTCTCGTTTGGAGCGTTGCCTATCGGACCGGATGCGTCAAGAGGCGCGACGTGCGCGCGCGTGCTACAATCGCCCGATTAACTGAACGATGGCGGTTGTAATTCGCTTATGATTCGTCACTTCAAGTTCGAAGACGAGGTCCATCAAAGCCTGAGCTGTGTGCCGATGGCGGTGCGACGCAAACTCGATCGAATCGGGCTCAAAATCGGGCTCGCACAGTGGCAGCAACTGGGTCTCGGCGAGCGGCTCGCGGTCTGCCATCTGCCGGTCGATTCCATCGAGGAGCAGGAGGTGGCGCGCATCTTCATGCGGGAAGCGGTGCTCGCTCGATCGGGCGGCGTCGTCACGGAACTGCCCGACGAGGTGCGCCGTTCGGCCAGTCCGCCCGCGTCGCCGCCCGCGATCCTGACGGCGAACGCCCGTGCCGCCGGAATCTCGCTGGGGCAGCCGGAATGGGAGCGGCTCGACGAAGACGAGCGTTACGCCCTGATCAAGCTGGGCGGATCGGCCACGCCGAGCCATAACCTGCCAGCCGCCTTGCACGAATTTTTGTCGAAGTAACTCAAGATTTTTGACGCAGCTCGCCGACTCGCCTGCTCGCTACGGCTCGAAGCGCGCCTCCGCTAGCGGAGATCGAGCACGGGACGGCCGGCACCGAGGACGAAGCGTCCGCGCAACGCCCGGGTGACGAACGTCTTGGCGCGGCGGACCGCCGGCTCCAGCTCGACACCACGCGCCAGGTACGCCGTAATCGCCGCCGCAAAGGCACATCCCGTTCCATGCGCGCCGCCATTGGGCAGTCGCGGCGCGGCGAATTCCACCATGGCCCGCCCGTCGAACAGCACGTCGATCGCGCGGCCCGCGGGCGTATGCGTCGAATGACCGCCCTTGATTATCACCGCGCGCGGACCGAGCTTGCGAATCGCCCGGGCCGCCGCGACCAGCGCCGCGCGACTATCGATCACAAGCCCGCTCAGCGCCTCGGCCTCGGGGATATTCGGGGTCACGACGCGCGCGAGCGGCATCAGCAGCTCGCGCAACGACGCTTCTCCCGCGACGTCCAGCAGGCGAGCGCCACTGCTCGCGATCAGCACCGGATCGACAACCGGCGCGGGCAGGCGCAGTCGCGCGATCGCGTCGGCGACCGCGCGCACATTGGCCGCGGTCGCGAGCGCCCCGGTCTTCAGCGCGTCGGGCCGCCGCTCGTCAACGAGCGTGTCGAGCTGCGCGGTCAGCATCGCGGCCGCGACCGGCTCGACCCGGGCGACGTGCGCGCTGTTCTGCGCGATAATTGCGGTGATCGCGGAAAAGCCGTAGACCCCGCAGGCCGCGAAGGTCTTGAGGTCCGCTTGCAGCCCGGCGCCGCCGCTCGGGTCGCTACCGGCGATCGTCAGGGCAACGTAGACTTTGCTTTTGTTCGTCATTCGCCAGACGACGCGTGTTGCGCCACTTTCAGTTAATATGAATTAATCGACGCGCGCGTGACAAATTGCGCCGCCGGCAACAACTGACCTTGATCCCTTTCGAACGGCAAGGGTATTTTGCGCTTAGGATGCCGGCGCGGGTTCCGCAACTATGCATGACACGAGGGATGATTTTCTCAACCTGCCGTTTCAGGAGAAACTCGAGTTTCTCTACGGCCTGCCCGCGCGCCAGAAGCGCGACCTGATCCTGTCGGCCCCCGAGGCCGAACGGCTGGTGCAGTCCTTCGCCCCCGAAACGCTCTTCTACACGCTTAAGGAGCTCGGCGTTGCCGACGCCGGCGATCTCCTCTGCATGGCGGTACCTGAGCAGGTGCGCTGGCTGTTCGACCTCGATTGCTGGGACAAGGATCGCCCCAACCTGTCGCGGATGCGCGAATGGATCGAGACCCTGGCCGAGGCGGGACGGGAACGCATGGCCGCCAGCCTGATGAGCGCCGATATGGAGCTGGTCTCGCTCCTGCTGCGGCAGCATCTGAAGGTCCATCGAATCGACGAGCCCCAGGAGAACACCGACGCGCCGTCCGACCGCTTCGTGCAGTTTGGTGACCATTACCTGGTCGAATTCACCCGGCGCGATTCGATCCAGAACTACCTGCTCGATTTTCTCGAAGAGGTCTTCGAGCGCGACTACGCCTACTTCACCGGCCTGATGGAGGAAATCTACTGGGGCGTCGAGGCGGAGCTCGAAGAGCAGGCCTACCAGTTTCGTGGGGCACGCCTCGCGGATCATGGTTTTCCTGATTATTACGAGGCGCAAGCGGTCTTTGGCTATCTGAATCCGCACGATTTCATCAAACTGCGCGCGGAATACATTACGCCTTTGCGCGACAACCATGCGGCCAACGGTCATACGATCCCGCCGGAGCTCGCCCCCACCACGCCCGATATGGAGCATTCTTTGTTCAATATCGCGCTGACCGCCGGCTTTGCCGCCCAAGGCGCGCGACAGTTGCGGAGCGAGATGGCGCTGGTGAGCAATCAAGTGCTGGTTGCGCGATCGGTCGACTTCGGCGATCCCGACGCGGTCCGCGAAGCGGTCGAGATGACTCACGACTACCTGAATCTCGCGCTCGAACATCTGGCCGGCGGCGAATTGGCGGTCGCGATCGAGCATCTGCGGGACACCCATCTGCAACTGCTCTTCCGCCTGGGCGTAAGCCTCACGATCGATCTCCGCAAGCGCGCGCAGGAAGCGGTCGCCGGGCTCGGCCTGGATGGGCATCGGACGCGCGAGATTCCCTATCTCGATTCGCCCTATCGCGAGGCCTTCGCCGGACTCCTGCAACGGCAGCCGCAGTTCTATGGCGGACTCGACGGCGGCGGCGCCGTCGCGATGCGCGGGTTTCGGGCGATCCGTGATCTCCATCTGAGCTACGCAGTGGTCGAGCAGATCGACGCGGCGCGCGCTCTCTTCAAGGCGATCCTCGGCCTCGATATCGCCTCGCCGGCCTTTCGCGCCAACGTCGCCGGTCACGAAGTCCGCCTCAGTCAGATTCTCCTCACTGCGTTCGCCCAGTACGCGCTCGACGGGCGGCTGGTGCTGGCCCCGCTCGATCTGCGACGGCTGAACGAGGCGCGCGACGCGATCATGACGGCGGGCCGCCCGGCGCATCTCAACGAGCGCTTCCACGCCGCCGTCGAAGCGATCAGTGCACAGACGCTCGACGACTCGATACGTATTCGCGCGACCCCGTTTATCGATTCATGCCTGCGGATGCTGGAAGAGGAGTTCGCCGACCTCGACCCGGCATCGCCGATCGATCCGCGATTTATCCGCAGTTTTCTGATCCGGCGTTAGCCGCGACCCGGCAGTAGTCAGTAAGTTTGAGTTGCTCCCACTCTCGATGTTTTCTTTTTTGTCATTCCCGCGCGTCTGCCTTGTCTGGCGCGCGAGGAATCCCGGATCCCGGTCCGGCTCGTCATGCCTAAGATACCTCGGGATTCCTTCGCGCGGCAGCCACGCGCGGGAATGACAGAGTAAAGACATAGGTCGTGAGAACAGGACAAGCTAATCACTACCCGCTTGGAGAGATCGGTTGCGAGCCACGGAAATCGCGCGCGACTAGATAAAGCTCGGATGACCCCGGGCGGGTGGCGCGGGTGCGCACTACCTCGCATCGGCCGAAGTCCTGCGCGAACAGCGCACGCGCCGCTTCGAAGCCGCCGCCCATGAAGACTTTCGCGACCATCGCACCGTCCGGCTTCAGCACGTCGCGTGCGACCGTTAGCGCCGCTTCGAGCAATTCGACCAGCCGGGCTTCGTCGCGGTCTTTGATTCCGCTGAGTTTCGGTGCGAGATCGCTGGTCACCAGATCGGCGGGACCGCCTAGGGCTTCGAGCAATGCCGCGCGGACCGCGGGATCGAGGATATCGCCGACGAGCGTGACGACGTTGGGACCGATTCGCGCGCAGGCCACCAGATCGACGCCCACCGCGCGGCCGCGCTCACCCACCGCGACCGAGAGAATCGCGAGCCAGCCGCCGGGCGCACAGCCGAGATCGACGACGCGCCCGCCCTCGCGGATCAGTTTGAAACGCGCGAGCAGTTCCTCAAGCTTGAAGGCCGCGCGCGACGGCAGTCCCTGCGCGCGGGCGCGATGATATAATTTGTCGTGAGGTTCGTAACGCGCCATCTAACGTTGGGTTCCGCAAGTGCCGTCAAATAAATGAGCCGGGTTGGCATGCGGCGTCAATGCAGGCCAGTCAACCCTCACCCGCGCTCGCGATGCTCGCGCGGTCTTACTTTGGCCGCGGCTTGCGGACTCGCCCGCCCCCTCTCCCTGGTCAGGGCGAGGGATTGGGAGCGCTTCGCTCAGAGTTTGTGAATTTTTGTCATTGCGGGGATCGCTTTGCAACGCGTGGGGTGGATGAATGGAGGGGTGCGGCGGAGGTGGAGTGATGGACGAGGACGTGCGGCTGCGGGAACCGAAT
>JBKQPD010000063.1:0-4767 GCA_052145175.1 Binataceae bacterium (SeqCode)
TTTTGTCATTCTGAGCGCAGCGAAGAATCCCGGGGTTCTTCACTTCGAGGACTTCGTTCAGAATGACAAAATCACTCCTGCGGAGGTTGCCTGGTCATCTAATACTTGGAAGTGTAGTCAGTTTGACGGGCTGGGAACTGTATACCGTCACAAGCAGGGGATGTTGTTGGTTGAATCCCGTTCCTATCGGTTGGACAGTATGTGTGCCGCTGGTTATCGCACTCGGACCGCCGCCTAAGACACTTCCCGCCCCAGCAACCCAAAACCCGACACGATCGACCGGTTTGTCAAAATCAAGCACCAAATCGAATGGGGCAGACACACCCTGATTTGGCCGGATGGTTATTATTGTTTTGATAAACCCCGACCGGTCGGATGTTACTACTTTCGAGGATGGCGCAAGTGTCAGTAGGAGCGAGGCGCAGTTGCCGCCTGCTGCTTGATTGTTACTTCCACCTATTTGTAGAGCGCTACATGGTCCTTGGGTAATATTACCAACAGGGGTGCCGTTAGTCGTGGCCGCGAATGAAGGCTGAGCGTCTGGGAGGAACTTGTTCGTCAAGGTTTTGAAAACCTGGAACCTACAATCGTTGCCGCTTTTGATACTTTCCGCTAAGTCTTTTTGCAACACGCCCATCGACTTGTTCGATTGAAACTGCGCGGCTCCCGAGACTCCTAGGTCGGCAAGTCTGCCCAGCAATCCGGCAACTTTGGCTTTCGCATCTCCCTTTAGTTCGGTAGAGGAGCCTGATTGCTCTAGAGGCGGGGACTGGCAGATCTCTTTGGCGGTTTCTGTAATGTCCTTCAGCACTTGGTCTCGTGCGTCCTCGCCGTAAGCCATCCGGGGCAACCACAGACTGAGAGTTAGGACGCCAAGAACAAACCACGAGATGCTGAACAAAACGAGCTTAGCCATGGAACAGAGCCGCCGATCGGTCGTACGCCTTATCGGGCTGGTGCCGTGCGTTCGGGCGGTGGAGTACGGACCTGCGCGAGGGCGGACATTGCGGTCAGGGCGCGGCCTTCGAGCCGGGAGCGCATCGTCTGGAAGTCCCCGTCGGTAATCTTGCCCATCGCATGATCGAATTCGAGCTCGCGAATCGCGGCGAGTGCGAGTCCGCGCTCATGCTCGAGCCGGGCGACATCCGCGGTTGCGCCGATCCGCTTGCGTGCGGTCAAGACCTCGGTCAGCGGCGCGGCGACGAACAGCGCCACGGAGGCGGCCAGCAGGAGCATCGCGAGCCATAGCGCCACGTCAGGTATTCTCCTTGATCTCGGCTTCGAGCCGTTCGCGAAGCTGCGCGTCGAAGCCGGTGTTGTCGTCCGGGCGGGCCGGTTCCTGACGCGCATTCGCCGCGCGCCAGCGGCTCGCGACCCCGAACAGCAGGCCGCATCCGGCGACGATCGCGCCGAAGGGCATCAGCCACGCGAGCAGGTTGAAACCCTCGGTGGTCGGCGCGGAGAGAATCTTTTCGCCGTACTTGGCGCGGAAGGTCGCGATAATCTGCGTGCGGGTCATGCCCCGGTTAATCATCCCCTCAATCTGGGTACGCACCGGGACCGAGAACTCGCATTGCGGATGGTTGCAGTTGGCGACCGTCAGGCCACATCCGCATTGACAGGTTAGCCCTTCGGCGACCGCGTCGACGCTGACCTTCGCAGCCGCGGGAGCCGAATGGAGGGCGACGAAAAACGTGAGCACGGCCAGCAGCGGGAGCAGCCGCACGACAATGAAGAGGCTCCGAGCGTTCACGAAGCCGTCCAGTCCCCGGGATTCCTCGCGCGCCAGACAGACTTTAACGCAGCTCGCAGACTCGCCTGCTCGCTTCGCCTGCGGCTCCGCTAGCCTCAGACGCGCGGGAATGACACAAGAAAGACGCGAGAGTATCAGCATTGCTGCGTCATCGGCGTCAGTCGCCTCCCGGGACCGCCATCGCGTCGATTTCCGCGGTCGTTGCCTGAGTTACCGCCGCGGCGATCGCGGCGCGCTCGCGCACATTCGGCCACATCACGATCACCGTGCCGAAGGCCATCACGATCCCGCCCGCCCAGAGCCAGAAGACGAGCGGCGTGAGAAAGATCTGGAAGGTCGCGTCACCGTTGTCGTCGACGCCGGCGAGCACGACGTAGAGGTCGTTCAACGGGGTCGAACGCAGCGCGACCACGGTCGCGGGCTGGCCCTGGCGCTTGTAGAAGAGTTTGGCGGGCTGCATCAGCGCGATCGGCTTGCCGTCGCGCAGCACCTCGACCTGCGCGCGCGAACTCTCCATATGCGCGTCGCCGGTGGTCTTCATCCCCATGTAGAAGAGCTGGTACGGCCCGACGTCGATACTACCGCCGTCCTTGACGGTCTGCTTCACTTCGAGCCGGAAGAACGACGACGCGACGATGCCGGTGAAGGCGAGAATCACGCCGAGATGGATCACGTAGCCGCCGTAGCGCCGATTATTCTTCGCGACCAGGTTGGCCAGCGCCTTGGCCGGCGGCTCGCCGACCAGACGGCGGCGCGCGCCGACCCCGCGGCGGAACTCGGTGAGAATCGTGCCGAGGACAAACGCGCAGAGCGAAATGGCCGTCAGCACGTACCATTGGGTGAGACCGGCGAGTGCAACGCTGACGCCGGTGGCGATACCGATCACGGCCGGGCCGGCAAAGGTCTGCGCGAGGTTGCGCGGCGACGAGCGGCGCCACGCGATCAACGGTCCGACTCCCATCAGAAAGATCAGGGCGAGGGCGAGCGGCGCGTTGACCTTGTTGAAGAAGGGCGGACCGACGGTGATTTTGACCCCGCGCACCGCCTCCGAGATCACGGGGAAGATCGTGCCCCAGAAGACCGCGAACGCGATCCCGACCAGCACCAGGTTGTTGAAGAGAAAGGCGGCCTCGCGCGAGAGATACGATTCGAATTCAGCGGGCGTCCGCAGCAGCTTGACCCGGCTGATCAGCAACGCGCTGTACGCGACGATCACGGCAATCAGGAACGTGAGAAAGTAGGGGCCCAGGCCGGATTGCGTAAAGGAATGCACCGACGAGATGACTCCGCTGCGGGTGAGAAAGGTGCCGAACAGGGTCAGGCTGAAGGCCATCCCGATAAGCGCAAGGTTCCACACTTTGAGCATGTCCTTACGCTCCTGAATCATCACCGAGTGCAGATACGCGGTCATGACCAGCCACGGCATGAAGGCGGCGTTCTCGACCGGGTCCCACGCCCAGTAGCCGCCCCAGCCCAGCACCTCGTACGCCCAGCGCGCGCCGAACAGGTTCCCGAGGGTGAGGAAGAACCAGGACAGGATCGCCCAGCGGCGGGTGCTCCGAATCCAGCCGTCGTCGAGACGGCCGGTGATCAGCGCGCCGGCCGCAAAGGCGAACGGCACGCTCGCGCTGACGTAACCCGTATAGAGCGACGGCGGATGGATCGCCATCCAGTAGTTCTGCAGCAGGGGATTGAGATCCTGCCCGTCAAGCGGAATCGCCCTGACGAGGTCGAACGGGCGCGTGACGAAATTCAGCATCCCGAGGAAGAACATCGCGAGCCCGGCCAGCACCGCGAGCGCGTAGGGCGCGATCTCGGGATTGCGCCGGCGGTTCTGGAAGGCGACCAGCGCGGTAAAGATCGACAGCAGCCAGGTCCAGAGCAGCAGCGAGCCCTGCTGTCCGCCCCACAGTGCCGTGAACTTATAGATCGAGGGCAGGTCGTAGCTTGAGTACGACGCCACATACTCGAGCGTGAAGTCGCTGCGCAGCAGACTCGCCCATAACACGGCGATCGCGACCGAGATAATCGCGCACATCGCCCACAGGGCGTGCCGCGCGCTCGCGATCAGCGCCGGGATCGCGCGGCGCGAGCCGATCACGTTGGCGAGAATCGAGTAGAAGGCGAGAAAGAGCGCGAGCGCCAGGGCGAATTGACCAATCAGCGGCATCGGGTACTGGTCCTATTGCGCGGGCGCGTCCTGATGTGAGAGCGCGTCTTGCTGCGGTTGCTTCGGCACGTACTTGGAGGGGCAGCTCGTCAGCACCTGCCGCGCCTCGATCGTGTCGTTGGGACCGAGCCGTCCTTCGACGATCACGTCGCGGCCCGGCGCGAACATGTCCGGCTTGGGCTGCCCGCGCGCGATCACGCGAAAGGCGACCGGGGCGGCGTCGGTCGCGGCGACCTGCTTGACCTCGGGCTGATTGGGATCGGCGGGCGGCTGGGTCATCGCGAAGGCCAGCGTCAGCGTCGACGAGTCCCAACTGATCGAGCCGGCGGCGACCCGTCCGGCGACGCGAAGCATCTGGCCGGACAGCTCCGCTTTGCGCGAATCGACCTCGTTGACGGTCAGGTAGTATTCGGCGGTATTGCGCACCGCCGTGAAAATCAGGTAGCCGACCGCCGCGACCATCAGCGCGACCCCGATTACGAAACGCAGTTTCTTCCGCATAGGTTGTTCAAATTATCCAAGGGCGACCGCGCGGCGCCGAGGCGCGTCACGATCCCACCCGCGTATTCTTGCCCGCGCGCCCGCTTACGGGCAAGCGACCCCGAGCGGATAGCGCGCCATTGCGCACGGCGCGGAGTTTTTGGCAGCTCGTCGCTGACTTTCAGGCAACCTTGACCGCGGGCTGCGCTTTCGCTTTGGGCCGGACGCTGATCCGAACGTCCTGATCCAGGGCGTTGAGGAAGCGAACGAGCCGGTCCATCGAGAATCCGTTGAGCCGGCCGTGCAAGAGCGCGGATATCTTGGGTTGCGTGACCCCCAGCACATCGGCCGCCTGGAGTTGCGT
>JBKQPD010000064.1:0-10524 GCA_052145175.1 Binataceae bacterium (SeqCode)
CCTTCGCGAGCCGTCCGTGTTGGCGGGTATAGCCAGGATACTCCCCATCGATAGTTCCACTACTTCGTTAAAGGAGTTCCACTATTTCGTTAAAAGGCGGTGCGAATCAAAAACGCAGCGTGAACCGGATATCGCCGAAACGCACCTCGCTGCCGTTGATCACTCGCGCCGCACCCTGAACCGGCTGGTTGTTGACGTAGCTGCCGTTGGTCGAGTTGAGATCGGCCAGCTCGAAGCCACCGTCGCGCCGGATCAGCCGCGCATGATTGCGTGAGACGCTGGCATGCGGAATCACGATATCGTTATCTTCGCCACGTCCGACCGAGACCTCCGGCTTGAGCAGGGCGTATTCGGCGGGAATCGCCTCGATTCGATCCACGGCGGTAAGCCGTGCCTCATGGCTCGCACCCATCCCGGTCACCGGCGCCATCACGCGGGGCGGAGGTGGCGATGCGGGCGCCGCGGCAGCGCCTATGTTACGCGCGCGCTGCGCGAGCTGCCGGGCCGCGGCGGCCAGGTTGGGTGGCGGCGCTTTGCCCTGGGCTTCGACGATCGCGCGCAGCTCGTCGGCGGAGACCCCGAAGCGCACGCGCGACAAACCGAGCAACGCGAAAATCGCCAGCAGCGGCACCGCGCCGTTCCACCAGGCAAAAGAGAACTGCGCCAGATGCGGAGCTTCCTCCCCAGCGCCACCGCCCTCATCCGGCACATTGATCGACGCACCGCCGATACCCTTGACCTGATACGAGGTCTCCGCGCTGCCCGTCTCGCCGTTGTAATTCACGCGCAGTTCGACCGTGCGCTTCGTGCCGTCCTCGATCGGCCGCGGCGTGCGGTAGGTCAGCGAATATTCGGTCGCGATTGAATGGCCGATTTCGAGCACGAGTTCCTGGAAACGGTTTTCTTCCGTGACGATATTGTAGAGCCGGCCGTGGGTGCCTTGGACGATTTGCTCGTACTCGGGCGCGATAAAAGGTGGCGGCGCCACCGCATAAAGCGTAAGCCCGTCCTTCTCATAAAGGGCCGCGACTTTCGCGCCGGTCTCCTCGGTAACGTCCGCGTTCTTGTCGGGATGATGCAGTTGGTAAGCCTCGTCGCCCTCCCGATCGGGACCGTCGCCGGCGACATGCGGGGGGGCGTCGGTCACCAGAATCACGATACCCTGGGCGTCGGGCCGGAACGGCAGGGTCGCCGCGTAGGCAAGGCCGTCAAGCTGGTCTTCGGGAATGTCGCCGCCGCCACCGGCGTGCAGCGCGCCGACCCAGCCGATGAACTTCTGCACGTCAGGAGTCAGCGTATTGCGATATTCACAATTACAATCCGGGTACTGCGAGACGACATAGTCCTCGAACGTCACCAGGCCGAGCCGGAAATCGCGATTATTGGCGGCGAGATCATTGGCGAAGGCTATGATGTTCTGCTTGACGGCATCGATATACGGCTGCATCGATTCGGTCACGTCGAGCACGAACACGATGTCCACGGGGCGGCCCTGCCCGACCCCCCGGAAGTAGAGAATCTTGCCAGGTTGCCCGTCCTCCAGCACCTCGACATTGTCCTTGGTGATGTTGCCGACCGCCCCGCCGGCCGCATTGGTCAGCCCGAAATCGAGTTCGACGCCGCCGTCGCTGTCGAAGTGGGTCAGGCCGGGGTTGCCGATCGTCACCTGAAGGTCAGCTCGGGCCGCCGGTGCGGCGGCGTTCAGGAAGGCCGTCAATACGAGCGCCGCGGCGACGATCACCGTTGCGCGCGCGGTCAGGAGTGATCGCCAGGTTTGCCGCTGTTTCGTCCACATACTGCCATGATTCTCCGGAGCGTCGCGCGGCATAGTCAAGGGGTTGGACGCGGCGGACGGCGTAACCGGGCGGCGCCGTAAGCGGGCTCGCGCGACGGGGTGGCTTGTTTTCATCGGTCGGTTGGGTTATCCCAATTCGCTGAATTCCGAATTCCGCAGATGTGGTTTAAAGCGTGAAGCAATTAAGCTCGCGATGGATGGTGGCGGCGCTGTTGGCGCCCGTGTTGATTATTCTTTCCATTCTAACTGCCGGAATCGAGACACCGCAGGCCTCCACTACTACCAAGGGCTTCGTGCAACTCTCCTTCACCGGCTCGGTCTCGCCCGCCAGCGGCCTGGCTTTTCAGAGCCTGCTGCTGAATGTCATCTCGGTGCGGGTTAATCCCAGCACCGACCCCAACGTCAGCGAGTCCGACCCCGGCTGGCAGATCATCGCTGCGCCCGTCGGCGCGACCCCGGGCGAGAGTCTGCCGAGTCTCACCACGGGCGGGAACTTCGGGCCCAATGGCAACTCGGTAAGCGTCGGCCTGGCCCAGAGCGAGCTTCAGATCGATCTGGCGCTGCTGCAGAACAGCATCGTGCAGTTCAACATCGGTAAGATAAAAGCTATCACATACAACCAGATAGAACTGCTGCTCGATCCCAGCACTCCCGGCTATGTAGTGCCGCAATGTGGTGTTGGCAATTCGGTTGGTGAAGGCTGCGTCGCCTATCCCTTGCAGTATTCCGCCAGCCTTCCTAACGGGTCGATTCGCACATCGGCCCCTTTCACTGTCACGCGCAACACCCCGCAATCGCTCGTGCTCGATATCAGCGCCCTGTTGGGGGCCGGGCCGACCAGCTCGACTTCCGTGGTCACTTTCCTCCCGTCGATCTGCGCCGTGCCGGCGTCGGGAACGAGCTCGTGTCCGGCCCCGCCCTTTACGGCTGTCACTCAGGACCAGATTTCCGCGGTCATCACCGACTCGGTCACCGGCGCGACGTCGAAGACCGTGGTGAACGCGGAGCGCTCCGGGACGAGCCAAATTGTGGCGAGCGCGACGGTCTTCAAACAGGGCAGTGACTGGGACTATACGATGATCCTGCCCGCCCCGGCGCCGAGCGCCGGAGCTTCACCCGCGCTTTACGACATCTTCACCACGACCGCCTCTAAAACGCAGGATCCGCACTCCGCCGTGCCGGTCTTCGCGGGCATTTACAGCACTCCCATAGCGTCGCCGTCGCCCGATCCGTTCGCTTTCAACATCGCGCATATCGCGACGAGAACGATCTCGGGAGTGGTCTTCGATGCGTGTACGGGGGTACCGCTGCCGGGCGCAACATTAGAGCTTTACGCGCCGGCCTCGATGGTCGGCACGCAAGATTGCACCCTCAACGGGGCTGCGCCCTGCACGACCACCTGCGGCCAGTTCGTCAATAATCCCGACGGGACTGATGTCCCGGCCGGATGCGTTATCGTCGGGACCACGTCCACCACTGACCTCGGGACTTATCCGATTCCGGGGAGTGCCGTGGTGCCCTCGCCGTTCAACCTTGTGCCACTCCTGTCCGGCACCAACGAGTACGCCCTGAGCGCCACGACTTCGGGCTACAACGGCGAGTTGCTCGGCGTGAGCAACAAGACCAACTCGTTGCAGTGCCTGGGTTCCCTTTTCCATAAGTCGAGTGGCCAGTCGGTCTGCAACTTCAGCCTGCAACACGGCAATCTCGCACTGACCACGGATATCGGGAGCGCAGCGGTCCTGCCCACCTCGAACCTCAACGTGCTGGTCAACGTCGAGGATCACGGAACCTCCAATGGCGAGGCGGTGGGAATGGTCACGATCCCGGCCGGTCAGCCTTCGAATTCAGCCGCCGTTTCGATTCCGGTGCCGATCAGCCCCCCGACCGTGGTGGCCGTCGAGAGCACCACTGCGTCGCCTACCCCGACGCCCGTGGTCTTCGGCGGCGCCGCTTCGTATGATCTGTTCGCCTCGGTCCAGGATCTCTTTGGCAGCGCGCCGCAAAAGGTAAGCGGTCACCAAATCGCCGTGGTGGGCGATGTAGCGGCGCCGGCGGCTTGTGCGACGACCACGCCCGCCGAGCCCCTTACGGGACTCGCCTGCGTCGGTCACGGCAGTATCGCGGGCACGATCGCGAGCCCTGATGCCAACACGCTGGTCGTCGTCTCGAAACTCGATACGAATAGCGGTGATTATGTCAACCTGATGTCAAATCAGGTGCCGCTCGTCACCACGAATCCGAACTTCGCGATCTGCGCGCCGGCGGATTCGTATAACATCGCACACTATGAGGCGACCCCCGGCGGAACGCCCATCGCCGGAGCGTCAGTCGCGGTCAGTCTCGCCACGCCGATGATTCTCAACCCAACTCCAGGAACGGCCACTCCAACGCCGGTGCCTTGCACCGGAATCTGCAGCGATTTTTCACAGAGCAACAACGGCCAGAGCTGTTACCTGTGTCAGACCAGCACAGCCATCCCGAATCCCTTTTAATCAATGACGATGTGGAAACCTGTGCATCATCGAGCTATCGCACTGCTCGCGCTCGCGGCAGTCTGCGGCTGTAACGGCTTCGGGAGCGGCAACGCCACGGAACCCGGCAGCACCCCGGACGTGGCCGCGCAAACCAGCTTCCGAATGGTCGGCAATCTAGGCACGCCCTTCGTCGCGACGGTCTCGGACCAACGCTCATCCTGGGTGGTTCAAGGCGTCGTGCCCCTCAACGTTATTATCGCCAACGGTAACTTTCCGGCACGGATCGTCGCCACCAAGCTGACCAATGATAACGCGCTGTTGAGTATCGAAGTCATCAACGGTTACAGCGTCTCGACGATCTCCTCCACTTTCGCCAACTATGGGATGGTCGTCGGCAGTCTCAACGGCAAGCTGAAGGCGCTCGCGGCACCCGCTTCGCCCGACGCGCGGTTTTATATCAATGGCCCCGCCGGTGGTGTCTTCAACGCGGTGGTCGAAGACTCAACCACCGCCTATGTGCTGCAATCGCGTGCGCCGTGCGTGATTTTCTACGACTCGCCCGACAATAATTCGCTGAACGCGCACGTCGACGGCATTTTCAACCTGGTCGGAGGCTACGGCGGCCCGCTCAACATCAACCTTAATTTCGACGGAACTGTTGTAACGTCGGGCGGTTCCGGGACGGTCACTGTCAAAGTCAATTGAGCGCGGTCAGTCAAGGCGCGAATGACGCCCGCCGAAACAGATTTGACAGCACGGAAATTGACGTTCATAACTAGCGGCTAACGAATTCGGGGCGGCTAGCGGATTCGGGAATGACCCATGCATTCACTGGAGACACGATAGCAAAGGCCATGAAACACCAATGAAGCCGGTATTACGCAAGGTTTTACTGGCGCTGCTGATTATAGCTCTGATCGTCGCGATCATACCGGCGTGGCGCTATTACCAATTTCTCGCGAGTCACGTCTCGACCGATGACGCTTACGTTGACGGCACTGTAGCCCTGGTCTCCTCAAGGGTTCCGGGTTCGGTGGTCCGGCTCTTCGTCGAGGACAACTGGAAGGTCGAGGGCGGTCAGCCGCTGCTGATCCTCGACCCGCGCGACTACCAGGCGCGAGTCGACGAAGCCGAGGCCCAGTTGGAACGGGCCGAGCAATCCGTGGATCAGCTTTTTGCGCAACTTGACGCGGCCGAGGCGGGACTCACGCTGGCCGATTCGCAACTCCATCAGGCCAATATCGATTACGTGCGGGCGCGCAGTCTCGCGCACGAGGGCGTAGTCTCCCGTGAGTATTACGATCAGGCCGAGACCGGCCAACGCGTCGCGCTGGCCGACCGCGCGCTCGCCGAGCATCAGGTCGAACAGGCCCGTGCGGCGCTGGGCGGCAACATGGAAGATTCGGCCCGCTACCAGCGGCCCATCGTCGCGCAGGCGCGCGCCGCGCTGCAAATGGCGAAACTGGACCTGAGCTACACCGAGATTCGCGCTCCGCTCGGCGGGATCGTCACGCGCAAGAGCGTCCACGTCGGTAACCGGATCCAGCCCGGCGAGCCGCTCCTCGCGATTGTGCCGGTCGACCGGCTGTATATCACGGCCAATTACAAGGAGACCCAGTTGACCGACGTCAGGGTGGGCCAACCGGTCAAAATCGAGGCGGACATCTACCCGGGATACACCTACGACGCCCACGTCGATTCGATCAGCGTCGGTACCGGCGCCGCCTTTGCCCTGCTCCCGCCGGAAAACGCGACCGGCAATTGGGTCAAAGTGGTGCAAAGGGTTCCGGTCAAGATCGTCCTCAACCGCCCTCCACCGCCGGACAAGCCGTTGCGCGTCGGCCTCTCGGTGGACGTCAATATCGATATTGCGGATACCAGCGGGCCGTTGCTGTCGTCGACCCTGCAGAATCAGTACGACCAAAATCAGTTGACTCCCGGTCAAGGGCCCGAAAGGCTGCAAAGCCGCAACCAGTCGGCGATGCCGGGGTCGGGTGAGCCGGCCACACGGCAGCAGTAGCGCGTGGCCGAGGCCGCGGAGGTAGGTCGCCGGCTCGCCGCCTACCTGGGCGTTCCGCTGAGCGATCCGCGGATCCTCGCGAGCGGATGGGAGACCACGGTTTTCGAATTTGCGCCGGCCCACCGCGCGTCGCGTCTGCCCGGGGTCGTTGCGGGCCAACGACTCGTCGTGCGTTGTTATGAGGGTCCGCGCGCCGACGACAAGGGGCGCCGCGAGAGTCGCACGATAGCCGCGTTGGCGGCCGCCAATTATCCGGTACCGCAGCCCTATCTCTACGAGCCGGACCCTGCGCCGCTCGGGACGCCGTTCCTGGTCATGGAACGGGTGGCGGGCGGGCCGCTGTTCGTCACGCGGAATTTTCCGCAAGCCTTCAAGACCTTCTCGCTCGGCTTGATCGGTTTCGTGCGGGCGCAGACCCGGCTCCATCGGCTGCGCGCCGACACCCCGGGGTTGCGTGATTTTACCGGCGCCTGCAGCTCCGCCAATGTCCGGCCGGAGGCCAGCCTGCTCGAACGCATCCTCGGTGTGATCGCCGAACGGATCGAGCAGGGTCCGCTGCCAGGGCTGCGCGACGCACTGGCGAGCCTCGGCGAGCGGGTCGACCGTTTTCGCACGGCCCCGGCGGCCGTCGTCCACATGGACTATCATCCGCAAAACGTGATCGTGCGGGGCGTGCGCGTCACCGGCGTGATCGATTGGGTCAGCGCCGACCGCGGCGACCGCCATCTGTGCGCCGCCACCACGGCCGTCATCCTCGCCTCCAGTGCGATGGACCATCCGCGCTGGATCCGCGATAACGCGGCCGGCAACTCCCTGCGCGCGCTCTTCACCGCGCTGTACATCCCGCTCTATCAGGCGCTCGCACCGATGGAGTGGGAGCGCTTTCGCTACTGCCAGGCGGTGGCGGCACTGCAACGCCTTTCGATGTTCGGGATTATGCGCGCGCGCGGGCCGGAGGCCGCCGGCTTCCGCCCCGGGGCGATCGCGAACGTCACTCCCGGGGTGGTCCGGCTGCTCTCGCGCTACACTGAGCGTAAGTCCGGCTTACCGGTCAGTATCCAGACCGTCTCCGCGTAACCGGCACGCGGAGACGGCCGGTGCGGCAAACGCCGGCGAACGCTCTGGAAGGCCTAGCGCAGCAACATCATCAGGCCGCCCGGCGTCGAGTACTTCGGCACGTTGTTGTACTGCGCCGGGATCTGGTCGTCGTACGCGAACGGCTTCGGAGTGCGGCCAACGCTGGTGATATAACTCACGTGGTCGTTCTGCACGTCCCAGTAAGTTTCGATAATTCCGGCAAAGCCCATCTGGTCGCCGTAATTGACGAACGGGCCCGACGCCAGACCGACCCAGACTACCTTCCACAACTTCATGTTGCTGTCGTAAATATCTTCGGCGAGCGTTTGATAATACTGCTTGTCGACGTACATGACCCGCTTGCCATAGCAATAACCCGGATTCAATGACTCGATCCGATGGATATTGGCGACATAGACGTCGCGGGTTTCCCAGTCGCCCCATGACGGCTTCGGCCAGCCGAGCAGTCCGTCATATTCTTCGGGAAATTTGCCCGAGTAATTCGGGCTCATGGTGACCAGCGAAAGCAGTGGTTGTTCGCGCAGAAATTCGCCGTCGAATTTGCCCACGCCGCCGTTCCAGCCGACCCGCTGATCGTCCTTGACCATATCGCTGCCGAGCAGCGGCGAGCATCGCGCCGCGGACGAGAGCCGCAGCGAACGGCGCAACGCGGGTACGAAGGCGTAATCGTCTTCGTCTTTCAGATTATCCTGCCAGAAGGTGGTCAGGACGGCGGTATAGCGCGATTGCTCAGGCGTTTCGACCATCAGCCATTCACTGTACCAGGCACCGTCCGCGTTCGGGTTGGTGCGCGGCACACTCGGCTCCCAGTTATAGTCGAGTTGACGATAAAGATAATCGACGGTCTCGGGTGACCAGTTGCCGAAGCGATCCTTGGTGTAGAAGGCCGCGGACCCGGCGCCCGCGTCCGGGAAGCCCGCAACCGCATAGCCACCGAACCGGTACGTGACATTCGCAGCGATTTCAGCCGCCTTGTCGGGGCCGCTCGGCGCGGGAAAGGGAAAGCCCGCGATATAATTCTCGAGCTTATAACGCCCGTCAGCCTGCTTCACCAGCCGGGCTTGCCCGCCGTACTTTTCGTTCGCCTCGATATAGGGTTTCGGCAGGGTCCAGGTGTGCGGCTTGCCGACGTGAATCTCGACATCGTCCGGCATCTTCCAGAAACTGGTGCCCTTCCATAAAAACTGCTCGCCCTCGGAGAAGCAGTCCTGGTAGGTCAGCCAGTTTTTGCTGGTGATTACCGTTCCGGGGGTGACGGTGCAGTCGGCGAGCACCCCCGACGCTCCCCAAGCCCCTCCGGCCAACAGCATCGTTCCAACGACAATCCATTTGCGTAGCGCGTTCATAAGCCCTCCGTTGCTTCGTGAGCAATCACATGACCCGGGCCGTCCCATGCTCAGCGTACGTAAAGACTCATTCCTTGCGACGACCAGATTCTTCGCAAACCTCCCCGCGCCTCATCGAGGCGTGCCAAACCAACCTTCCGACGCCACCTTTTTGCGCCAAAAAGCAAGCAAATCTAACTGGCTGTTACGCTCCTTTATTTAACTTGTCAAGACCCGAAATGGCGCGGGCAGCGAGTCGTGCGACCCGCCGCCCGCGCGTTATGAGGCAACTCTCGAGTGGCTGCAAATGCGCCCTTCGACCGGCTAGCTGCGCAGCAATTCCCGCAGCACGTACGGCAGCACTCCACCGTGCCGCAAGTACTCGACATCCTCGGGCGTGTCGATTCGCGCCAGCACCTCGAACTCCGTGACCTTGCCGTTCTCCTCGGCGCGAACCTTGAGCATCTGCCGGGGCTTGAGCCTGGCGGCCAGCCCGCTTACGGAAAATGTCTCGCGGCCCGTGAGCGCGAGACTCGCGCAATTCTGCCCCTCCTTGAATTGCAGCGCGAGCACGCCCATCCCGAGCAGGTTGCTGCGATGGATCCGCTCGAAGCTTTCCGCGATCACCGCGCGGACACCGAGCAGCTGCGTGCCCTTGGCCGCCCAGTCGCGCGACGAGCCCGAACCATACTCCTTGCCCGCAAGCACGATCAGCGGCACTCCTTCGGTCCGATAACGCTCGGCCGCTTCGTAGATCGTGGTACGCGCGCCGTCCGGCAGATGGACCGTGACACCGCCCTCGACCCCCGGCACGAGTTGATTCCTGAGCCGGATATTGGCGAACGTCCCACGGACCATCACTTCATGATTACCGCGGCGCGCGCCGTAGGAATTGAAATCCCTGGGCTGCACGCCCTGTGCGATCAGATACTTGCCGGCGGGACCGTCGACCGCGATCGAGCCGGCGGGCGAGATATGATCCGTCGTGACGCTATCGCCGAGCACCGCCAGCACGCGCGCCCCGCTCAAATCCTTGATCGGGGCCGGTTCAGGGGTCATCCCGTCGAAAAACGGCGGCGCCTTGACGTAGGTCGATCCAGCGTCCCAGGCGAACAGGTCGCCGGCGGGTACCGGCAGACCCTGCCAGCGCTGGTCGCCGTCGAAGACCCGGCCATACTCCTCGCGGAACATCGCCGAATCGATCGCGGTCGCGAGCGCGGCGTTGACCTCCTCGGCGCTCGGCCAGATCTCGCGCAAGTAGACCGGCTTCCCATCCGCGTCACGGCCGAGCGGCTCGACGTTGGGATCGAGATCCATCGTGCCGGCGATCGCGTAGGCCACCACGAGCGGCGGCGACGCGAGGTAATTGAAGCGCACGACCGGATTGATCCGCCCCTCGAAGTTGCGATTACCGCTCAGGATCGCGGCCGCCACTAGACCGCCATTCTTGACCGCCGCGGCGATCGGCTCGGCAACCGGACCGCTGTTGCCGATACAGGTCGTGCAGCCGTAGCCGACCAGATTGAAATTCAGCTTTTCGAGCGGCTCGAGCAGACCCGCACGCTTGAGATAGGCGGTCACGACCTTCGAGCCGGGCGCGAGACTGGTCTTGACCCAGGGCTTCACGGTAAGCCCGCGCGCGACGGCTTTTTTGGCCAGGATTCCCGCCCCGAGCATCACCGACGGATTCGAGGTGTTGGTGCAGCTCGTGATCGCGGCGATCACCACGTCGCCGTCCTTGAGCTCGTAGTTGGCCCCCTTGACCTTGACCGACTTCTTGCGCCCGGCCTCGCCCACGAAATCCTTGAG
>JBKQPD010000065.1:0-2831 GCA_052145175.1 Binataceae bacterium (SeqCode)
CGGCCCCGCAAGGCACTTGGTCGGCACCACAGGCGTTTGCGCAGACCTAGACCCTTCGAATCCAATGACTTGTCGCGATCAGACGCCCCGAAAATCGCAAATATCGCGTTCAGTTGGTGAAGTTGGGCTAAGGCAGACTCGCCCATCGTCTAAGAAGCGTGTGAAGACCGCCCAGCGACTCAGGCCGTAGTCGATCGCTTTGACGAGGTCGCTCTTTGCAGACAGGAGCGCACGCTGCTCGCGCAGCCATCTGTCCAGCGCCTCGACGAGTGGCTTCGACTGATCTCGACGCACTGCAGCGCGCTTCGCCGGCGCCTTGCCGTTGATCGTCCGCTCGATCTCGAACAGTTCATCAATGCAGCGCACGGCTTCGGCCGCGATGGGCGCTTTGGCAAGCTTCGCCAGATCGAAGAACTGCCTTCGCCAGTGACTCCAACACGCGGCTTCGGTGATCGGCCCAGGTCGTCGTCGCGCGTCATAAAGCGCATTGTAACCTGCGAAGGCGTCCGCCTGCATGATGCCGACATAATCGATGAGATGCTTTTGCGGATGCTCACCGGCGCGGGTCGGCGAATATTCGAAGAAGGCCGCGGGCGGATCTTTTCCGCCGAACGGCTGGTCATCACGGACATAAGTCCAAAGTCGGCCGGTGACTGTCTTCAGTTTCGCAAGCACCGGTACGGTCGTGTCGTCGGCGTGGATGCGCTCCGCTCTCAATACATGCGCGCGGATCGCCTGAACAATCGGATCAAGTGCAACAACACAGGCGCCGACCCGATCGGCGAGCGTCAATGTGTCGATCTCTACACCTTCCCGCGCATAGGCGGCACTTTGCTTCTTCGAGCCCGGCAGCTGAACGGCGAAAACCGACTTCTTCGAACTCAACTCCAAAGCTCCGATCAGCGTGCTATCGTAGTCCAGAGCGGCGGTCCCGGGCGCTAACTTGCAGGAAGGCGTCATCTCGGTTCTCCAAGGTTCGAGCAAACATACCCAGGATAACCAATCCGAGGCCGCCGCTCGCCCTCAAAGAATCTGTCGACCCGTAGAGATCGCGCAAATGGCCCACCTCCGAGCGGCGGAAAATGACTCGTCGATTATTTTAAGAGGCTCATATGAAAAAGGAACTAGGCATGCTCATTAAACAACTTCCTCCGCTTTACCGTTCGGTAAATAGAGTCCGGGGATACCGTCTGCACGACCCGACGAAAAAAATATCCTTCGAAGTCTTGGGAAGCGCCTACGGCGGGTGGGCGCTGCCTACCGGCCTACTCAATCGGGACTCGATCGTTTATTCCGTTGGCATAGGAGAAGACATCACCTTCGATCTTTCAGTGGCGCGACTCTTTGGCTCGCAGCTTTTCCTTTTTGATCCCACGCCAATCGCACTGGAATTCATGGCCGGAATCGTTCTCCCGGATAACATCGCCTACGTCCCGATCGGCCTGGCAGAGAAAGATGGCGTGATGCAGTTTTCTTTGCCTGGGCAGGAAGGATTTCATTCTTTCCGTCGAGCCGACGCAAATTCCGAACCGCAAGCTAACGTAGCGTGCCAAGTGCTCACGTTCACATCGCTGAAGCGTGTTTTGGGGCACGATTGCGTCGATGTCTTGAAGATGGACATAGAGGGTTCCGAGTACAGCGTGTTGGAGGAAATAACAAGTAGTGGTGAGCTCCCAAAGTGTTTACTGGTCGAGTTCCATCACAAATCCTACGGCTATGGCGCGGCACCCACAAAGACGGCGGTCGAGAAACTAAAAAAAATTGGCTATGAATGCTTCTGGATTAGTGACCTTGGGCGGGAGTACGGTTTCTTGAGGCGAGAATTTTGTTGAATGCTTCTTGAAATTATAGTCGGCTAGAGATGGCAATATAGGTAAAGTCTGATTGGAGGAGGCTTATTCCGTTATAATCCGAGCGATCTGACGGGCGATGAGTGGTCTTGCATCGAGCCGTTATTCCAGCCGCAAACGTGGTGATCCGCCCCCATTGAACTGGTCCACCCTGAGGTATGTCTTTGGACATGAAGAGGAGGACCGCAATGCCGAGAAAGCGCCACAAGCCTGAAGAAATCGTCGCCAAACTGCGACGGGTAGACGTTTTGGTTTCACAGGGACAGTCGGTTGCGGACGCTGTTCGCGCGATCGGCGTGACCGAGGTTACTTACTACAGGTGGCGCCAGGAGTTCGGTGGACTGAAGACGGATCAGGTGAAACGGATGAAGGAGCTCGAGGCGGAGAACGCCCGGCTCCGCCGGGCCGTCTCCGATCTGACCTTGGACAAGATGATTCTCGCGGAGGCTGAAAAGGGAAACTTCTGAGCCCCGCGCGTCGCCGAGTCTGCATTGACCATGTTCGATCCGGGTTGAAACTGTCTGAGCGACAGGTCTGCCGTGTGCTCCGGCAGCATCGTTCGACGCAACGCCGCGTTCCGGCGGGGCGAGATGACGAGGAGAGGCTGACCGCCGACATCGTTGAGCTCGCCCATCGGTACGGCCGCTATGGCTAGCGGCAGATTGCGGAGCTTCTGCGATCTTCCGCCGGCTGGGTCGTCAACGACAAACGGGTCGAGCGGATCTGGCGGCGCGAGGGGCTGAAAGTTCCCGCCAAGCAACCTAAGCGGGCGGCTGTGGCTCACGGACGGATCCTGCATCCGACTTCGTGCCGAGCGGCCGAACCATGTCTGGTCCGAAAATACAGGATGCTAAACATCATCGACGAGTTCACACACGAATGTCTGGCCATTCGTATCGACCGAAAGCTGAAATCCATGGACGTCATCGACGTGCTCTCGGATCTCTTTGTCTTGCATGGCGTCCCGGAGCACATTCGTTC
>JBKQPD010000066.1:0-3815 GCA_052145175.1 Binataceae bacterium (SeqCode)
TGGAGCATCAATTCCGCTACAGCGCGAAAGCTGGGGTCATCCTCGACGACCATCGCGAACTTCGACGAAAAACTCATGTCGAACTCCTTAAATCGATCATACGCAACGCGGCTTCAGCTAAGAGAAACTACGTACGTAGTTACGTATTCCTTGCTTCTACATTTAGGTGTAAGCGCAATCTCTACTAGAGCGATTTATTTAATGACTAAAATTGTAATTATTCGGCACATTTGTTGGGAGCGAGGAGCGTAGCCGCTGAAACCAGACTTTGAGACCCCGCCCGTCACCAGCCGCCTAACTAAATGCGGGCTTGTCGCAAGCGTTGGCAATGGTCGCAAAGCGCCCTGGAATCAACCGATTTTCAGGCTTTATTAACCATTTGAAGTCCGAAGCAGCAAGCGAGTAGATCGTTCTGTCTGCGAACGGTCCATTCTCCCGCGAAGCCAAAGCCCTTTTCCAACCAGAGCATAGCCTCGAACCCGGCGATCGTCTTTTTGGCCGTTGGGAATGACTGAAAGCCGCCGATTTTCGGCATGTTCTTCGTCACATTGAAATGGTCGCTAAGGCTTATCCCGCTACTTCCGGTGAGATCAACATACTGTATGTGATGGGCTTGTTCGCGATGCCGATTGCAAGGAGCGAACGGAACGCGGCGTGGCGGTTTGCACGGCGATTGAAGCGGAAAACGAACTCGTCGAGATAGGATTGAAGGTGTTTCTTGCGAAGGCCGTGGTAGACGCCGAGCGCCCAGGTTTTCACGTTCGAGAAGACGCGATGAACCCATGGCAGCACAATGTGGGCGGCCATTTTTCCGATAATATGCGGATCGTGATCGACGCCCGGCGCGCCTGGATAGGCGGACCATCCGTCGGTTTTGATCGTCGTGCCGGGAGCGATGTTGTCCTCGACGAATCCATGCAGCGATTTGGCGGAAAAGTCGGAGATTTTCGCGAGGCGAATGCGGCCCACGACGCCATCCGCAACCTCTACCGCGCCAGCGACGAGCATCTTGCTTTGTCCGCTTCGTCCGCCGCCTCCGGTGACGGGATCATCCTTGGTGCGTAAGGGGAGTTCCGTTTCGTCGACCTCGGCCAGGCCGGAAAGGAGCGCGCGGTTTGGCGCGACCATGGCCCGACGCAGCTTGGCGCACAGCAGCCAGGCCGACTTGTAGGAGCCGAGGGCCAGTTGTTTCTGGAGTTGCAGCGCCGAAATGCCGTTGGAGTGCGTGGTCATGAGATAGACCGCCCAAAACCAAATGGTCAGCGGCAGTTTCGAGCCGTGCATGATCGTCCCCGCGGTGACCGAAGTCTGCTTGCCGCAGGCGGCGCATTCGTAAGTGAAGGGTTTGCCGCCGTGCGGCCATCCCTTTTGGCGATCGCATGACGGGCAACGGAAGCCCGCCGGCCAGCGGGCCTCAAATAGCCAAACCGCGCAGGCGGCTTCGTCGGGAAAGCGGCGTTGGAAGTCGATCAGGGAGTTCGGGAAATCGCGCATGGGCGGCCTCCGAGGCAATAATGTTCATGGTATGTTCTTACAACCCAAGACGTCCCTTGTCACCATATTTGGTGGCCCCGGAGCGAGAGGGATAAGCCTTTGGTCGCTTTCAATGCCTTGCTGCAAATATTTTGATACACGGTGCGTGGGCTCGCCCGGCGTCAGCCCCGCCTTCACCGCATCCGAAATCGCCGTTGGATAAACCTTTGCTCCGTCCGTGCCGATCTTATGGGGCCCCAACAGGCCGGAACTAACGAAAGTGCCTTTTGGTACGCACAAGGGGACGGAACGAGAACGGATTGCCTGTCGGAAAACCCTCGCATCATGGTTTCCGCACAGTTTTCCATTCCGACAGTGTTTGTCGCACATGGAATCGGCCCGTTTTTGGCCCTTCAGGACAACGATCGACGGGCGTCGGGAATCATCTGTTTTCCGCTATCTCACTGACCCATCAGCAGAATTTCCTTATGTGTACCAGAAGGCACTTTCGTTAGTTCTGGCCACGCTGGCCTCCTGGCAGGCGCTGGTGAGCGGATCGGGCAGGGGCGCGTGATCCCCCCATGACCCCGCAAACGGCGCCGGCGGGGCCGCTGGCGGCGCGTAACCCCGCCATTGAGGCGGGCAGCACGCCATAGGCGTTGGTCCGCTGCCGCAGCACGAAGCGCCCGTCGATCCAATCCTCGGCGCAGCGGCGCAACCACGTCACGACGCCGGCGGCCTTCAGCTTGACGAGGCCGCGCTTGACGCTGCTCTCGCTGATGTTGGCGGCGCGGGCGATGGCCTTGATCGACGGATCGAGCCGGCCAGAGGCGTAATGCATGAAATCGAACAGCAGCGCGTGCAGGGCCAGCAAGCCGTTCCTGCCGATGGCGCCGTCCTGACGATTGCGGGAGCGGGTTTGCCGCTCCAGCCGGCGGGCGTGGTGGTAGAGCTTCACGGCCTGGCGCTTGGGTAGCGGCTGGAACCTGACTTCCTTGCGCGTGCTATCGCGCCAGACGGGCCACGGGGCGCGGCTGGACACACCGACGCCGGGCAGGGGTAGGGACAGGCGAAACGTAGACATGGCTCTTCCTTCACGGGTCGAACACGTCGACCGCGCCGGGAGAGGGCTGATTTTGGGCAAGCATCATCATTCCCCAAAAAAGAGGGGCTTGATTCGAATCGTGATTTCGGGGAGTATCGAGGTCGCCAAACCAATCGATATTCCCCCGCTTGCCGGGGACCGGCCCCGCCTCCTAGTGGCCCGCGTCATTGCTTTTGACGGTGATCTCTGAATCTCTGTCGCTTCGCAGCAGCGATGGAGGTGATTCGCGGCCGGGAAAGAGATTGCCGTCAAGAAATACGTGGTGCGGCTGAGCGCGGAGGAGCGCGAGAAGCTCTCGGAGTTCATCCGCTCTGGAAAGCGATCGGCGCAGTTGTTGACGAAGGCGCGCATCCTTTTGAAGGCGGACGCTTCGAACGCGGGCGAAGGCTGGAGCGACAGCAAGATCGCCGAGGCTCTGGTCACCAGCATCGCCAACGTCGAGCGTACGCGCCGGCAATTGTTGGAGGAAGGGTTTGAGGCGGTGCTGACCCGCAAATACAATCCGAACTCCGCGCCGCGACGGATTTTCGACGGCGCGGCGGAAGCCAAGCTGATCGCGCTGGCCTGTGGGCCCGCTCCGACGGGCTACGCCAGATGGACGCTGAGCCTGCTCGAAGAGAAAGTCGTCGAACTGAACATCGTCGAGAAAGCCAGCGACAACACGATCGGACGCACGCTCCAAAAAACATTCTCACGCCGCATCACAAACAGCAATGGGTAATCGCGCCCGAAGCCAACGCGGGCTTCGTCGCCAATATGGAAGACGTGCTGGAAGTCTATCAACGGCCGCATGACCCACAGCGCCCGGTGGTGTGTCTCGATGAGACCTCGAAGCAAATGATCATCGAGACGCGTGCTCCCATTCCCGCGGCGCCCGGGCGCAAGGCGCGCCATGACTACGAATACGAACGCAATGGCGTGGCCAATCTGTTCATGATGTTCGCGCCGTTGGAAGGCTGGCGCCGAGTCAAGGTCACCGACCGCCACGCCGCGGTCGATTACGCCCACGTGCTCAAGGATTTGTCCGATACGCATTTTCCTGGCGCGGCGAAGATCGTGCTGGTGCAAGACAACCTCTCGACGCACACGCCGGCGTCGCTTTACGTGGCCTTCCCCGCCGCCGAAGCGCGACGGCTGAGCGAGCGGTTCGAATGGCATTACACGCCAAAGCATGGAAGTTGGCTCGACATGGCGGAATCCGAACTCGCCGTTCTGGCAACCCAATGTCTGGATCGCC
>JBKQPD010000067.1:0-6073 GCA_052145175.1 Binataceae bacterium (SeqCode)
CGCGGCTGGAGGAGTTGCGCATCAAGACGCGCCGCCAGTACGCCGGAATGGGCCGCGGCACGCATCTGTCGCCCAAACGGGGATCGTCGCTGGAGTGGAGCGACTATCGTCATTACTCGGTCGGCGACGATTTTCGTTACATCGACTGGGGAATGTACGCGCGCACCGACAAGCTCTACATCAAGCTGTTCAAGGAAGAGGAAGATCTCCTGACCTACATCTTTCTCGATGCGAGCGCCTCGATGGCTTATCCGCGGAGTGATCGCAAGTTCGCGGCGGCCGTCGCGACCGCGCTCGCCGTGGCGTACGTGGCGCTGGCCGGGGGCGATCGCGTGATGCTCCGGGTGCTCGGCGGGAGCGGCGCCCCCGCGGCGCTCGGCTTCGTCTACGGCCGCCATCGGATCGTCGACCTCGCGCGTACCCTCGGGGCGCTTCAGCCGGCCGGCGAGGTTGATCTGGGACCAGCGCTCGCGCGCGAACTGGTTTCGATCCGGCGGGCCGGCAAAGTATTCGTGATCTCAGACTTTTTGGCGCTGCTCAATTCCGTGGAACGCGGACTTGGCCTGTTCACGGCCGCCAACATGGACGTAAGCGCGGTCCAGGTGCTGGGCGCGACCGAACTCGAGGGCCAGGGCCTGAGCGGCGACGTCGAAGTGATCGACGCGGAGAGCGGCGAGCGGGTACGCGTATCGATCGGGCAGCTCGAGCGGGCGAAATATCGCGAAACGCTTATGCGTCTGTCGGGTGAAATCCGCAGCTTCTGCTTCCGCAGTGGCCTGCGCTACGCCCTCTACAAGACCGATCTCAGCTTTCATGATTTTTTCCTGCACGCCGCGACCCTTCTCGGGCTGGTGCATTAGCAGGGTGTTGCGCAAGGGCACGTCGCGCACGCGCGCCGCGGGTGGCTTCCACTCCCCGCCAGAGCGTGCGATGGCAGGAGAGCGCTGAGCCGATGGGCCTGCTGAATCCGGGCGCACTCTACTTTCTGGCGATTGTTCCGGCGCTGATTCTCGCCTATCTGGCGCGTGAACGGCCGCGCCAGGTGACGGTTTCGAGCGTGCTCGCCTTTCGCGCACTGCACAAGATGCGCGGTGAGCGGTTCGGCGGACGGCCGCGTCTCCGCTGGACGTTTTTTGCCGAGCTGCTGAGCCTCTGCCTCGCCGTGCTCGCGATGGCGAATCCCTATATCGCGCGCAAACGCGATCAGGTTGCCGTCGTGCTGGACAATTCGGCCCCGATGCAGGCGCGGACCGCCGACGGCGGGACTCGCTACCGGGTTGCCGTCGCGCAAGCCAGGGAAGCGCTGGCGGACGAACCGGGGGATAGCGCCGTCACGGTCTATCTCACCGCGCCGACGCCCCATCCAGTGACGGGAGCGGCCGCGAGTCCCGCAACGGCGGCGGCCGCGCTCGATCGGGCGCAAGTGAGCGACGCTCCGGTCAACCCGGCGGCCTTCGCGGGACTGCTTACGCAGCTCGTCACCGACCGCCATCTCGCGCGGATTATCATCGCCAGTTATCGCACGCTCGCACCGCCGGTGCCGCCCAAGGTCCGCGCGATCGCGACCGGGAGCGGGCTGCCCAACTATGCGATAGGTTCGTTTGTGCTGACCTCCGGCACGCTGGGCGCAACGACCCTCCGCGCGCGGCTGACGATCGCCAATTTCAGCTCGGCGCCGGCCACGCTCAAAGCCGCGATTACCGCCGACGGCAAACCCGCGAGCGACGCGCAGGCCGTGGTCGAGCCCGGCGACGTCGCGACGCTCGAGTTTCCCAACCTGCCGCTCGCGCGGGTCTATCAGGCCCAGTTGCAACCGGCGGACGCCTTTCCGCTCGATAACGTGGCCTTCGCGACCACGCCCGGAGCCCGCACCGTCGCGATTCTTTTCGTCAGTCCGATGGCGGCTGACGGCGAGAGTCTGAAGTCGATTCCGGGGATCACCGTGACGACGCGCGCCCCCGCGGCCTTTACGCCCCAGGACCTCGCCAGTGCCGATATCGCGATCTTCGAATACACGATTCCCAAGGAATTGCCCGCGGTTAATGCCCTCTTCGTGATACCGCCGCCGGGCGACCCGATCTTCGATTTTCTGGCGGCGCCGGCCGCGCAACTGCAAGTCACCGGATGGCCCGCGACGGACCCGCTGACCGACGGGGTCAACTTCCGCTTGCTCAATCTCCGTTCGGGCGAATACCTCGGCGAACATCCGTGGATGCAGGCGATGGTGTCGGGCACGCAGGGTGGCCTGTTGCTGGTCGGCGATCGTCAGGGCCATCGCTACGCCGCCACCGGTTTCAACCCGTTTCCCTATCTTGGCCGGCAGAATCTGCCGATGTCGGTCCTGACGTTGAACCTGTTGAGCCAGTTGACCGGACTCGGTGCGCCGACTGCGGGCTTTCGCACGGGCGAACCCTGGATCGTGCCGGCGGGCGTGAAGGCGATAACGACCCCCACGGGCGAGCGCGTGCCGGTGGCGGCTGGCCAGACTTTCACGCGTACCGATCAGCAAGGGGTCTATGAGTTGACCGGCGTCGGCGAACCGACACTGCGCGCGGTTAACCTTGGCGATCTGGCAACTTCGGATCTCGAGAATGTCCCGCCGATCAAGATTGAAACGGCGACGAGCGCCAGCGCTGCCCCGGCGCCTCCCGTGGCGACGCCGCTGACACCCTGGCTCATCGCGCTGATAATCGGCCTGATCGTGCTCGAAGCACTCTTCGTCTATCGCCCCCGGGTAATCGAAGCCGCGCCGTGAACCCCAGCACTTTCTTCAACGGCTTCGCGGCGCCGGCGCTGCATGGCCTGCGCCTGGCCCAACCGGAGCGGCTCTATCTGCTCGCGATCGTCGCTGGGCTACTGCTCTATTCCTTATGGCAGGCGGGCGGTGCGCGGCGCTGGATAGCGCCGCTAATCCGCGCCGTCGCGCTCGCCTTGTTCGTGCTGGCGCTCGCCGAGCCGGAGACCGTCGCGCATTCGGAGGGCGTGACGCGGCCGGTACTGATCGACGGGTCGGCGAGTATCACGCCCGCGATGCGCGATTACACGGTCGCATTGCTGCGCGATCGGCTCAAATTGCGTGACGAGGATCCGGCGATCCTGTTCGCGGGCACGCCGCTCGTGACCACCGTGGGAGGCGCCACGAGCGCGCTCAAAGCGGCGGCCGGGTGCGCCGGATGCGACCCGGGCGCCACCGATCTCGAAGCGGCGCTGAACGCCTTGGCGGCGGATCCCGCGGCGCGCCAGGGCCCGATCGCAATCGTCACCGACGGGTGGGAGAACCGGGGCAGCGCCGACGCGGCCCGCGGCGCCCTGCACGCCGCAGGCATCCAGCTCTATATCTTCACGCCGCCCGGCGCCGAATCGATTCCCAACGTCGCGATGACGCAACTGACCCTGCCCCCGACCCTCGACAAGGCGCAGGCCTTCACGCTCGGTGTGACCCTGGATAACCTCAACGCCGTGCCGGCCGCGGGTACCGTGCAGGTTTATCAGAATGGCGGGCTGATCGCTCAGCGTGAAGTGAACCTCGCTCCCGGCGAGACGCGGCTCGACTTTCCGGTGCGCGCCGAGCAGCCCGGGCTCGCGGGTTACCGCGCGACCTTCAAAGCGGCCAATCCCGCGCTCGACACCTATGCGCAGGACGACTCGCTCGAAGGATGGGTCGGAATCGGCGCGCAGCGGAAGATCCTGATCCTGACGGACACCGCCCGCGACGCCAGCTATCTCGAGACCGCCGTCCGCCGCATGGGGCTGCTGCCTGCCGTCGTGACCCTTGACGACGGCGCCTACAGCGGCAGTCCCAAGGGCTACGACGCCGTTATCCTGAACAACGTCTCGCGCGGACGCCTGTCGCCGGGGGCGCAAGACGAGCTGGTGCGGTATGTGAGCGACGGGGGCGCGCTCGCGATGGTCGGCGGGGATCAGAGCTTTGGCCTGGGCGGCTACGAAAACAGCGCGATCGCGAAGGTCCTGCCGGTCGTGATGAAGCCGCCGGAGCATCATGAGCGCAAACGCGCGCTCGTCCTGATTATCGACAAGTCGGGCTCGATGGGGCGTAACAACAAACTGACCTACGCCAAGGCCGCCGCGATGACCGTTACCAAGACCCTCGGCGACGCCGACCTGTTGGGCGTGATCGGTTTCGACTCCCAGCCGTTCGAGGTGGTTCCGCTTGAGCCGGTGGCGCAGGTGCGGCCCTACTTCGCCGAACTGATCAACCGGCTGGCGGCCCACGGCACAACTTATCTGCTGCCCGCGCTGCAAGAGGCCGATCGCACGCTGACCCAGAGTGGAGCGTCGATCAAGCACGTCGTGATTCTGACCGACGGCGAGACCGGCGGCACGGCCGCGATGTACTACGACCTGGTCTCGTCAATGCATCTCGATAAAGGCGCGACGATTTCGGCGATCGCGATCGGCCGCGAGGCGAATCTGCCGCTCCTCGAATCAATCGCAAAATACGGCGGCGGCGGCTTCTATCAGACCGACAGCCCCGAAAATCTCCCCGACCTGTTCCTCGAGGATCTCCATCAGCGTGGCGGCGGCGACACCACGATGGTCGAAAAGAGCTTTGAGCCCTACAGCGTCACGCCCGATCCGGTGCTGCGCGAACTCGCGGGCCGGCGGCTGCCCCCGCTCAAGGGGTTCGTTGCAACCGACCTGAAGCCGGGGGCGACGCTCAGCATGTTCGTCGACAGCAATGGCCGTCGCAGTCCAATCATGGCGAGCTGGAAGTATGGCGCCGGCCGGACGCTCGCGATGACCACCGACGCGAGCGGCCGCTGGTCCGGGGAATGGGTGCGCGACGGTATCTTCGCGCCCATCTGGGACAAGGTGATGTCCTGGATGACCCCGCAGACGGCCGTCACCAGCGCCGCGAAATTCGCCGTCGCGCTGGGCTATCGCGCGGGGCGAATCACGATCAATCTCACTGACTACAGCGAGAACGGCAGTGGCTCCAGCCGGCCGCTCGACGCGCTGGTGACAGCGCCCGACGGCACGCGCTCCGACGCCATCCTGACCCAGCAGGCGGCCGGCGAGTTGAGCGGCAGCTTCGAAGCGGCGAAGCCCGGCACCTACAATATCGCGCTCAAGACACCGCGCGGCGCCACCCCTTACACCTTCCCGCCGCTCGCGTATAACGTGACCCCGGCGGTCAACGCCGAACTCCCGCGGCCCGCGCCCAACTATGGCCTGCTCGAGCATCTGGCTGCGGCGACGGGCGGGCGGCTGAACCCGTCGCCCAGCGAACTGGCGATGTCCCGGCCGCTTTTCGAACAGACCGTCTCGCTCAACCCGTGGCTAATCGTCACCGCGATGATACTGTTGATCGGCGAGGCGCTGGTGCGGCGCCTCACGTTCTGATGACGATGGCTAACCCAGCGGACGTTAGTTCTGAAGAAGATCGGCCGGTCACGGCCAATCATCATATCCAGCATCAACATCCGCAGAATATTCGCTTCTGCGGGCTGTGCGGCGGCACGATGCGGATGCGCGAGGTATTGCCGGATCACAAGCGCTTCAAGGTTTGCGGCCAGTGCGGCTATATCGATTTTCCGGGACCGAAATTGGTCGCGGGATGTTTCGTGATCGACGCGGGCCGGGTCCTGCTCCTGCGCCGCGGAATCATGCCGCGCATCGGCCAATGGACCTTTCCGGGCGGCTACGTCGATCTGGGCGAGACGCCAGAGCAGGCTGCCGTGCGGGAAACCGCCGAGGAAGTCGGGATGAACGTGCGGCTCGGCGCGATGCTCGGGCTGTTCAGCGACCCGGCGAATCCGCTCGCAGCGGTCGCCGTCTATCTCGCCGAACCGGGGAGCGAGACGCCCGGCCTCTCCGCGGAAGCGACCGAGGTCCGCTACTTCGCTCCGGGTGAAATTCCATGGAACGAGCTGGCTTTTCCGACCACCGCAGCGTCGCTGAAGGCGTGGCTCAAAACGATTTAGGGAACCTCTGCGAGTAATTTTGTTATTCTGAGAGTTTGTGAATTTTTCGATTCGTAGCAGAGCGCCCTCAGTTGTCATCCTGAGCCGGCGAGCAGCGCGAGCCGTGTCGAAGGACCTGCGCGCAGCGC
>JBKQPD010000068.1:0-17494 GCA_052145175.1 Binataceae bacterium (SeqCode)
AATCGGCACGTTTGAAACCCTCGTCGGTCTAAAGCTGCTCAATCTGGTAGATCTCCCAGGCCTACCTAGTTTGTTCTCGGAGAAACATCGACTACGCGATGAGATTAGGTTCTTGTGGAATTTCCGCAGAGATGCCGTTTCGCCCGTTGATCCGAAGGCCGCCGATTACGAGTACTCACCGACCCAGGTGGTCGCGGAGTACATCCGCCGTGGCTTCCGGTACGCAGAGGGAGAGCGGCTAGATGGCATCGTGTATCCCAGTTCCAAAGGCGGCGCTCGAAACTACGTATTCTTTGCAGACAGGCGGAATGTCGAGGGAGTTGCTGACGACATCTTGTCCGCGAGCGGAACGAAGAAGTTTCGGATGGTCTCGGTGAAGCACATGGACTTGCCGGGCACTCCATCTTCCGCGTAATCCACGGAGAGCGGCACCCGGCTACGCCGATTGTTAGCTTGTTCCTACCGTTACGGGGAACCGTTTTCCCACATGACTGCCCCCCTGCCCTCGCGCTGCTCTTCGTCACGCTGTGCCTCTTTCTGTGACCCGCTCACGGACGGGTACGGAGTCAACCTAACAGCCGCAGGCTTGCGTCAAGGCACTTTCGCGAATATGTGGTCTCCACAGTTATGTGGGGGCACGCGTGAAATGGGCCTCCAGGTAGGCCGGAGGCCTTTTCTAGAACAACATAATTTTCTTGTGGCGACAGCCTGCCATCACAATGAGCGCAGAAAGCTGATTGTGCCAGCGTCCCGATACAGCGGCTTCGCGTCTGCCGGCCCCGGCACATCACAATGAGCGAGTGCTTTCGCCTTCATTTCGAGATCGACCTCGGCATAGATATGCGTCGTGTCCAGCGAGACGTGCCCCAACCAGGCGCGGATCGTGTTGATGTCAACGCCGGCGCGTAGCAGGTGGACCGCAGTTGTGTGCCGAACAGAATGGGGACTGATCCGTTTCTCCTTGAGGGAAGGCAGTTTCGCGCCAGCGTGAGCCACGGTCCTCTGCACAAGGTTGTAGACGCCAAATCGAGTGAGGGGTTGGCCGAGACGATTCAGGAAGACCCTTTCCTGCGCAGTACGACCGCGCACCAGCTCTTTAAGCACGCTGACGGTTTGGGGCCACAGCGGACAGCGTCGAAGTTTCGAACCCTTACCGATCAGTTGAACGGAGCTGCAACTGCTCCAGGTGAGATCCCCAACTGTGACGTGCACTGCCTCATCGACTCTTGCGCCGGTGTTATAGAGGAACAGCAGCACAGCATAGTCACGAGCGCCTTGTTCAGTACGTCGATCCGGCGCACTCAATATCGCATCCATCTCCGGTTTGTCCAGATAAGCCATCGTGGGTTGGCTGACCTTCCGAAAGGGTACAGTCCGGATCGCCGCACACCATGCGAGGTGTTCCGGACTATTTACCCCGATGAATTTTGCCAGGGAGTGGATCGCACCGAGTCGCAAGTTGCGAGTGGCGCCGCTGCAATTGCGTTCCTTTTCGAGATGCTCGAGAAAACAGCGAATCACCTGCGGTGACATATCCTCCACGGCTAGCCGGTCGACTGGCGTCTTGAGGGTACGACCCATAAATGGAAGCAGCAGAACCAACGTGTCCCGGTAGCTGATTTGCGTATTGCGCGCCAGATTGCGCTCGGCGACCAAATGCTGGAGAAGAAATTGGCGTATCCATGGTCCGATCAAATTGTTGTCATGCATGGTGATCCTCCGGTTGGGCATAGCGTTCAAAACGCAGGTTTGCTTCATGCAGAAGCTCAGGTGTCATCGTGAGATAAGGCTGAGTGGAACTGATATCCACGTGTCCCAGATAGGTTGCCAACTGCGGCAGTAGGCGCTGTACGTCGCGACCGGATCGATACCACGCCACCAGATGATGCTGAACCATCGTATGGCGTAGGTCATGCAAGTGCGGTTGGCTCTTTATGTTGCTTTCGCGACGGAGCCCTGCCTCCTCGCGCAGAATAGAAAAGAGTGCTTCAGCCGTTACAAGAGACGAGCAAGAGCCAGACCGCGTGATGGCAATAAACGCCGATCCATGGCCGGTGGGCATAGGCACCTCCTGGCAGCGACGTTGCGCATAGTTGCTGAGTTCACGCGTCAGCTTGGGCCCTGTTGGTACGAGTCTTGTCTTGAAGAACTTGGTGTCGCGCACGGTGATAACCCCATTGACCAGATCGACGTTCTCCAAGGTTAGTGAGAGGGCTTCGCTAATGCGCAGTCCGGTCCCATACAGAAGTAGCAGTAAGGTACGGAATCCCAGCGCGCGCAGCGGGAAATAGGGTGTCTGCAATATCTGCGTCGCCGCCAAAAGCCGCTTGATTTCATCAGTGGAATAGATGTATGGCGTGCGCGTTGGTGGGAACTGCGGCTTGATCGTGGGCAGGGGTGTGCTCGTTGCGAATCCGCGGCCGACCGCGTAACGATAAAAGCTGCGCAGGACTGACGCCTTCTGCTTCCAATTGCGCGTAACGGCCCCTGTGCCGGCAATGAACGCGAGCACGGCGTCGCTCTTCACGTCCGCGATGTCGCCGTCCCCCATGGTTCGGCAGAACGAGCGTAGCACTCCGCCTTCCGACTCCAGGCGCATACCGAGTGCGTGCTTGAATGAGAGGTAAGCCTCGATCGTATCGTTTAGCCTCATAGCAGTTCTCCTAGATCAAAGGCGGCGACCTCACGCAAACCCCGAAGGTCCACTTTGGCGTATATGCGAGTTGAACGTGTGCTGCGGTGACCCAAGTGATCGCCAATCTCCTTCAAAGACAGTCCCTCGGCGACCAGGCGACCGGCGCAGGCGTGCCTTAGGCAATGAGGGCCACGGTGAGCGGTGCGCACTCCGAGCGCTGCCAATCGATCTGCGACAGCGTTATAGAGCGACGAAGTCGATATGGGTCGAAACGGATAGTGCAGAGACAAGAAAACTTCGCGGTGAGGCGACGGACGATGCCGCACCTTTTTGAGGTACTGGATGATCGCATTGCCGAGCGATGGCAGGAGCGGACAGATTTGTGTATCACGCCGCTTACGCCGCGCAATACGCAAGAGATCGTGTTCCCAATCCAAATGCTCCAGGCGCAGCGCTGCCACTTCGCTCACGCGCCAACCGTAAATCGCCATGAGCATTAAGATCGGGCGATCCCGGACGTCCACCGGATTCTTGGCATCCAATGCGGCAAACATCCGCCGGACATCGCTCCAATCAGCGCCCGCGGGCAGAGTTTCCGAGGCATAGATTCGAGGCGCCTGAATGACGCTTGCGAGATCCTGACAGGTCCACCTCTGCTGAGCGGCATAGCGAAAGAACATTCGAAGGATTGTGGCAACTCTGCTAATCGTCCGGCGGCACCAGCCCCGATTGCTTCGGTAAGTCAGGTAGGCATCGATATCGTTAGCCTGCAGCTCCATCAGGGGTCGGTTGCACGTGCCGTACCAGCACAAAAAGCTCTTCATGTGCCAATGACTTTGGCTGACGGTTGCCGTGGTGAATCCGCGTTCCTCTTTCGCCCACCGACAATACTCGTCTAGCTGCGCTCGGAATGGGATCAAGTCCAGGGCTTCCGGCCCGCTGCGGAGAAATTGAAGCCAGTCTGTCGCGAGCCCCACATCTCGTGGACTCATGGGTGGTCTATCGGAATCGCCGATATTCGAACTCTCGTGTTGCTTCCATTTATATGCCGCGGCTTGCACCTGCTCCATCGTCACCTGCTGCAGATCAGGGTGGACGCTCAGGGCGCGAGCGATTCGGAACAGGGCGGTGGCTTTGGATGTCAGTGTGGTTGTGGGATCCCCTTGCTGCTCGCAGATCGCCAAATATCGCCGCCGCTGCTCAGCATAGGGAGCGTTGGAATGACGGGCGACAGTGGCAGGGCATTGGAACAATCGATCGAACATAGCGGAACCTCCGTTGGGAATTTGCGGACGCCGCCAAAGGAAATTCATCCTTAATGTCTTGTCAAGATTCAACACACGGTGGCAGATCCCTCATGTCTTGAACTGTCGTAACTTGTAGGCGGTCGAGTAACACACCTATTTGAGGGGTGGCTCCTGTGCTGGCTCCCGAGGGACGCACGGCGAAAAGGAGACAATGGTGCGCCAGAATAACTGTTGAGATTGTTAATGGGGAGGAATGAAAGTCGGCGTGGCCGAGAAATGCTTAGTTAAGTGATCGAGATCACCGCTGCTTGTGAGTTGGAGCACATAGATTCGTCGCAGAACTATAGTTATCACCCGCAGTTTTACGACTTAATCATTATTTGATTGCAAGTTGATGGTCCTAGAGTTAGTGTCTTCGTTTACCAACCGCGCGATTGACCGAGGGGCGATTGTGCGGACAGCTCAATTGGACCGATTTATTCCGGTCCGGAGGATTGTCCATGCCGCGCCGGCCCTCATTCTTATATTTCGTCTGCTCAACAGTCTCCCTTCCAAGTACTCCCCGTTTATGCGCTGGAAATGGCGCTACCCACAACGGAACCTTACCATAGCCACGCAACCGGTTGCGATTTGGGTAGCGAGCAGAAATTGATCAGCACCGTGACGAACGTCAAAGGACACTTCATTATGCAAAGCGGGAAGGAAATTGTGAGATACGCTGAAGAGCAGAATAAGAACAGATCGCGCCGCGCAACCGTAGCGCGTTGGTTATCCGCTTGGATGTTGTGCTCCTTCGCGGCGGTCACCGGAAGTGCATACGCTCAAGTTGTACTTCCGGGTGCCGGTCTCATCGATACGGTGGCCGGAGACGGCACTAACGGCTACTCCGGCGACGGTGGCTCGGCCACCAACGCTGAGCTAAGTGCTCCTGACGGCGTGGCAGTGGATACCGCTGGCAACATCTACATTGCAGATACTCAAAACTGTCGCATCCGCAAGGTGGCAACGTCGACAGGCGCCATCTCCACAGTTGCCGGAAACGGCACGTGCAGCTACTCCGGCGACGGTGGCCCGGCTGCCAGCGCTGAGTTATTTGAACCGTCCGGCGTAGCGGTGGATAGTGCTAACAACATCTACATTGCAGATTGGGATAATAGTCGGATCCGCAAGGTAACGGCATCGACAGGCGTCATCTCCACAGTGGCAGGAAACGGGACTAAGGGTTTCGCTGGCGACGGCAAGAAGGCTACCAGCGCTAAGCTGAGTTCTCCCTTCGGCGTAGCGATAGATAGCGCGGCAAACATTTACATTGCAGATGTTGGTAATTACCGCATCCGCAAGGTAACAGTATCTACAGGCATCATCTCGACCGTCGCCGGGAACGGCACTCAGGGATACGCTGGCGACGGTGGAGCAGCTACCAGCGCTGAGTTGCAGGGCCCAACTGGCGTGGCAGTAGATTCCGCTGGCAACATCTACATCGCAGATTCTTATGGTAATCGCATCCGGAAGGTGGCAGCGTCCACAGGCATCATCTCGACAGTGGCAGGAAATGGCAATATCGGGCACTCCGGTGACGGCGGGCCGGCTACAAGCGCTCAACTATATTACCCGTATGGCGTGGCAGTGGATACCGCTGGCAACATTTACATCGCAGATTCTGACAATTACCGCATCCGCAAGATAACAGCGTCCACAGGCATTATCTCCACAATGGCAGGAAATGGTACGTGCGGCTACTCCGGTAACGGCGGAGTAGCTACCAGTGCTGAGGTATGTCTTGGTTTGGGCGGCTTGGCAGTGGATGGCTTTGGCAATGTTTACATTGCAGATCAATATAATGAGCGGACGCGTGCCGTCGGGCCGGTCAAGGTCACGCCCACAATTACGTGGGCAACACCGGTGCCGATCAGTTACGGTACAGCGCTGAGCGCAGCACAGCTCAATGCCTCGACAAGTGTAACTGGCACTTTCACATACTCACCGCCCTCTGGAACGTTGCTGAACGCCGGATCGCAGACGCTCTCGGTGACGTTCACACCCACTGACCTGATCGACTACAGCACCGCCACGGCCATTGTCACGTTGACGATTACTCCGGCTATGCCGACGATCACGTGGGCAGCGCCAGCGGCGATCACCTATGGCACGGCGCTGAGCGCAGCGCAGCTGGACGCGACGGCAAATGTGCCGGGGACGTTCGTCTACAGTCCGGCAGCCGGGACGGTGCTGGCAGCTGGAACGCAAACACTAAGCGTAACGTTCACTCCGACGAACACAAACTACGCGCCGACAACGGGCACATTGCTGTTGACCGTGAACCCCGGGACGACGACGATCGGTGTGTCTTCTTCACTTAATCCTTCAACCTATGGGGCCTCGGTCACCCTCGCCGCAACGTTGAGTCCAGCGAATGCGGGTTTGGGTGAGATGGTCACGTTCAAGGACAGTGGATCTCCAATAGGGACTGGCACGATCAGCAACCGACTCGCGACCTACAGCACATTCACGCTAGCCAGTGGCACGCATTCGATCACAGCAGTCTACGGCGGTGACGGCAACTACAGCGGCAGCACCTCGGTGGCGCTCACACAGACAGTAAACAAACTAAACACCTCGGTCGCGCTAACTTCGTCAGGGAATCCATCGGCGAATGGATCATCGGTGACCTTCATGGCCACAGTGACGCCCACGACTGCGACCGGCACCGTAACGTTTGCGGATGGAAGCACGACGCTGGGAACGAGCACGATCAGCAACGGAATCGCAAGTTACAGCACATCGGCGCTGGCGGCGGGGTCACATTCGATCACGGCGTTTTACGGCGGCGATACGAACGACAACAGCAGTACATCGTCAGTTCTGACTCAAACGATCCAGTCTGGCGGCAACTTCGTGGCAACTAGTGGACAGATGCAATCGTCCCGATATGGGCAGACAGCGACTCGGTCGACGACGGGCCAAGTTCTGATCACGGGAGGAATAAGTTCTTCTGGCGTGGTAAGCAGCGCGGATCTCTATTCCCTCGCAAGCCAGACTTTCGCTCCGGCCAATGCGATGAATGTCGCGCGCTGGTTGCACACGGCCACGCTACTGAACGACGGCACAGTACTGGTTGCGGGCGGTTCTGACTTAGTAAACGAAGAGACCTTGGATTCAGCCGAGATCTACAATCCCGCGACAGGCACCTTCACGCTGCTATCGAACACTCTCAGTACTGCCCGAGTCGGGCATACCGCTACGTTATTGAACAATGGACAAGTGCTGATCGTCGGAGGTTATGACCCCGAGACTGGACTTATCGCCGACGCTGAGCTCTATGATCCTCCGACGCAGACTTTCATAGATCTGGGCGACACGAATGCGCCTCGTTATGAGCACACGGCAACGATGTTGCAGAACGGCCAAGTGCTGATCGCCGGTGGCGAAACCGACCCGATCCCAAGCGCCGCATTCAACACGGCTGAGATCTTCGACCTGCCGAGCCAAACATTCACACTGGTGCCCGTTCCCATGACGGCCATGCGCGAAGGACATGCGGCAGCTCTGCTGAACAGCGGACAGGTGCTTATAACTGGCGGCGATATCCCAGGAACTGGATCTCTCAACACGGCCGAGATTTACGATCCGCCTTCGAACACCTTTACGGCAGTTGCGTCCACGATGACGGTGCCCAGAATTTCACATGCCATGACCGCATTGAACGGCGGGAAGGTGCTGATCGCGGGTGGGGCTACCGATTCGGGCGGAAGTAGTGCTGCGCTGAACACTGCGGAAGTCTATGACCCGACCAGCCAGACCTTCACGGTTGTGAGCAATATGACAAGCGTCCGCGAGCACCAGACGGCGTCTCTGCTCAACGACGGCACGGTTCTCGAAGCTGGCGGCACGGACGGAACCAACATATTCAACACTTCAGAACTCTACATGCCGAGCCAGTTGAGTGGGCTGGCAAGTATTGCAGTCACACCCGCCGCATCCTCAATCGGCGCTGGCGCACAGCAGCGTTTCACTGCCGTGGGAACATTCAACGATGGCAGCACGCAAACCTTGTCCTCCGTCTTGTGGAGTTCGTCTTCTGCCACCGTGGCACCGATCAGCGGCGATACCACGAACTCGGGCGTTGCGGCTACCGCAGCCCAGGGAATAACGACGATCACGGCAAGCGCGGTAGGGGTCGGCGGTTCGACCACATTGACGATAACCGCGCCGACACTCGCGTCGATTACCTTAAGCCCACAAGACGCCGTCATCCCGCTGGGAGCCACCCAGCAATTCACGGCAACCGTTGTCTATACAGACGGGAGCACACAAGACCTTACGAGTACGGTGACCTGGAGTTCGTCGGCAACTGTTGTTGCTGTGATTAACAGCAGCGGTGTCGCTGCTGGATTGTTCCAGGGGACGGCAACGATCCAAGTCAACTCCGGCTCTCTGAGCGCGTCCACCACACTGAGCGTCGGAGCTCCGGCACTAGTTTCGATCGCTGTGACTCCAGCGACAGCGACGATAGCGCTCGGCAGCAGCCAGCAATATCAAGCCGTGGGAACCTACAGCGATGGCAGCACGCAAAATGTTACTACGTTGCTGACCTGGTCTTCGGCCACACCCGCTGTCGCTACCGTCACCAATACCGGGCTTGCCACGGGCTTGAGTCAAGGCACAGCAACGCTGACGGGCGGATTCGAAGCGATTTCAGCTTCCGTCACCATGACCGTTGCCGCTCCAAACCTCGCGTCAATAACCATCGTACCGAATGCAGCCAGCCTATCCATCGGAACGACTCAACAACTGAGTGCCACGGGTAACTACACCGATGGCAGCACGCAGAACCTCACCACCTCCACTACGTGGGCGTCGTCCAATTCCAACGTAATCGGCGTCAGCAGCAACGGGCTAGCCACCGCAGTGGCTACCGGAAACGCCACGATTACGGCGACCTCTGGGTCGACGAGTGGTACAGCGGCCTTGGTTGTGACGGGAACTACACAAGCGAACCTCAATACCAGTCGCTACCAGCACAGCGCCACGACTTTGAACAATGGGCAGATATTGGTGGCGGGTGGCGTCAATTGCCCAGCTTCAGGTTCATGCACCTACTTGAGCAGCGCAGAACTGTACAATCCAGCCACCGGCGCATTTGCCTACACCGGCGGCCCGATGGCCACAGCTCGCTCTGCTCCGGCCGTGCAACTGAACAGCGGCAAGGTGCTGGTTGCGGGCGGTTTTGCATGTGACAGTTCAGGAAACTGCTCGTCCTTGCAAAGCGCCGAGATTTACGATCCGATTGCCGGCACCTTCAGCAGCGCGGGGACGATGACTATAGCCCGAAGCGGCCACACGATGACCGTTCTCAGCAATGGAACCGTACTTATTGCCGGCGGCCAAAACTGCACTTCGGCCGCGTCGTGCAGTGCTTTGCAGAATGCGGAAATTTACAATCCAAACGCTGGAACCTTTGTCGCCGGGAGTAACATGAGCGCTGCCAGGTTCGGCGCAAGCGCAGTCCTGCTTAATTCAGGGTCGGTACTGATCGCTGGAGGTTTTGACGGGACGAACTTGCCGGCAGAGGCGGAAATCTACAGTCCATCGAACGGCGGGTTCACCTGGGAGGGCCCAAGCCTTAACGTTCCTCGTTTCGATGCCTCCGCTACTCTTCTGAACAATGGCCAGGTGCTGGTTGCAGGCGGTTCGACTTGCAATTTGCCGGGCTGCCCGACGAATGCCGCGGAAATCTATGACCCGGTTGCCAACACCTTCACGCTTGTCCCCGGAGGCATGAACGTTCCGCGGTTCAATCACTCGGCCACGCTGACCACCAATGGACAAGTGGTGATCGCCGGTGGTTTTAGTTCTTGCGGCTCCGCCTGCACGAGCGAGGCAAGCACCGAATTCTTCGATCCTGTTGCGGGCGCATTCACATCCGGTCAAGCGGTTGCGACCGCCCTCGCTGGACATACCGGGACTCTGGTTCCGAACGGTGACGTGTTGCTGACTGGCGGCATCAACGCGGGCGTGACTCTAGCCAGCGATGAATGGTATCAACCAACCAGTTTGACACCGCCTGGTCTGGTGTCCATAACGGTCGCGCCGGCCAGTTCGTTCCTTATGCAGGGGCAACCCGAGCAGTTGGTTGCCACGGGCACGTTCTCTGACGGCACTACCCAGACCCTTCAGTCGGTTATTTGGAGCTCGTCGAATCCTTCGGTCGCTGCCATTGGCAATTCACCCGGAAGCGCAGGCATCGTGAATGCCCAGGCCACGGGTGCAGCCACGTTGACGGCGACTGTAGGAGCGGTGAGCGGTTCCGCCTCGCTGAACGTTGCGGGACTGGTATCTCTGACGATTGCCCCGGCGAATCCTTTCATCGCCGTGGGCTCGGGCCAGCAGCTCAGTGCCACCGGCACGTTCGTCGATGGCAGCCAGAAAAACGTGACCACCTTGGTGACGTGGAGCTCGTCCAGTCCTTCTTCCGTTTTGATCGGCACCGCTAGTTCGGGACTTCCAGGCTACGCCATGGGCGCCGCAGTCGGCACCTCAACCATCACCGCGACGTTGGGGAGCATCTCTGCGAACACGTCTGTCACCGTGCAAGCTACTACCGCGCCCAATCCTCCCAGCATCACCACCGTCTCGCCGCCGGTCGGCGCGGCAGGAATGCAGGTAACAATTTCTGGATCGGGCTTTGGCTCTGCGCAGGGTAGTGGAACCGTGTGGCTGGGCACCACCTACGGCACAGTGGTGAGTTGGACTAACACACAAATCGTCGCCACCGTGGCTGCCATTTCGCAATCGGGAACCGCACAAGTGCAGCAGGGCGGATTGTCGTCCAATGCTGTTCAATTCAACGTAAACACCGCGACGATTTCAAATGTCTTGCCGGCGAGCGGCGTTCCCGGAACCCAGGTGACCATTACCGGATCGGGCTTCGGCGCGGGCCCAGGCCAAGTGTGGCTCGGCACGGCCAATGGCGTCGTGCAAAGCTGGAACGACACCCAAATCATCGCAGTTGTGGCAACGGGCTCAAGTTCCGGGAACGCTCAAGTCCTGCAGAATGGTGTGATGAGCAACGCGGTTCCTTTTGCCGTGAACTCGCTCAACATCGCCAGCGTGACGCCGAACTCTGGCGGGCCGGGAACCTCCGTCACCATAAGCGGAACTGGCTTCGGATCGAGCCAGGGTGGTGGCAAGGTTTGGCTGGGCAGCACAGATGGTCAAGTAATGAGCTGGAGCAACACCCAGGTCGTTGCGACAGTAGCGGCCAGTGCCGTCAGCGGCATCGCCAAGATCGAGCAGAACGGCGTTTGGAGCAATGCCGTCGCCTTCACCGTTCCAACCTCAAGCGCTAATGCCCTGACAATCGTACCCAACGTACTCAACCTGGTGGTGGGCCAAACGCACACCATTCAAGCATTGAACGCGAGTAACCAGCCGGTAACGGGACTGACTTGGACATCAAGCAACACGAACGTGGTCAGCCTCTCCACCGACGACCCACCCATCCTAACCGCCCTCGCCGCCGGCACCGCAACCATTACCGCGGGCAGCGCCTCCGCCGATGTCACGGTGTCTTACGCGACGCTAGCACCCGGAACTGTGATTTGGTCGAATCCCGGAGACGGTTCCGGCGTCTGGAATATCGTGCCTGCGGTCCCCAGCGCCAGCGGCGTGGCCGATGTTTTCGCTTTCCAAGCCGACGGCACAGTCCAAGCCATCGTTAGCGACGGCACTACGGCTTGGACCTCCAATCTGAATGGGGCTGCTTGGTGGGAAAGGGCTGTAGTGCCTGACTTCCAGGGTGGTCTCGTCGTTGCGAACCTTAATGCAAATCCGTGGTTGACCAGCCCGTCGTCGATCATGAAACTGGACGGGATCACTGGACAGCCCCACCCTGCCTACACCGTGGCGCCCGCCGGGAATCAGTCGACGATTCTCTCGATGCCCATCGTGCACACGGACGGCACCATCTTCACAATCAATTTCACCTATCCGAACTATTACAACGAGGGGGCCACGAATGGCACCGCTTCGGTAATTGGCATTGACCCCACCGCCGGCGCTCAGAAATTCAGCGTGCCGTTAAATCAATCGACATTCTCTTATAACGATACCTATCCATCGGGTAATTGCGACTCAATCGGCATCGGGAATCCGGAACCCACCATTACAGAAACTGGGGTGTCGAACTCCGCGCCAACTGTGCTCGGCGCCCCCATCATTGCGGGTGACGGTTATTTTTACATCGCCTACGAATACCAAAGCGAAACTTCTGTGAGTCAAGGGACGGTGGTGTGCTTTACTAGCGGGAGTAGGACCTCGTCGTCGGATACGGTCGCACACTTGATGTTGATGAGGGTCGGGTCAGATGGTAGCTCAACCAACATTGACGTGAAGGACTGGCAGTCGAGTAACATGAATGAGTATGCTACTACAACAGCCTATACCAACGGCCACCCTTACAGTTACACACTCGTCAGCTCATCCGTTACCATTGGTGCGATACCAACTAATACGCCGTGGGTACAGATGATCACCAACGCCGACCAAGGCACGGTGCTCAGCTGGGAAGCGGACACGCCGGCGTACTGTGCGTCCGGAACGTATGATTTCAGCGTCTGCAATACCCAAGTGCCGGCTGCTTCCGCGTTCGGGCTGGCGGCGACTTCAGGTGGCAGCCTCACGGCGTCGGCGACCATGTCAAAGCGCTTCGTTCCCGTGCTGCAAGCTCAGGACGGCTCGTTTTACGGCACGGACAGCAACGGCAACATGATCCGCTTCAGTCAATCTGGGAACACGATATGGAGCGTGCCCAACGATTATCCGCAGATTGCGACCGCCGATGGAGGAGTGATCGGCTCCTCCGGCATCACCTACGACAACCAAGGCCGCGCCACCGGCCAAATCGCCAATATGGCGACCCAGTCCTGGACTGGAAACGCCTACCAGATTGATCCCGGCCAGGCGCAACAAGTCAACTTTGCGCCGACCAACATGGCGACAACGCTGTGGGCACAGGTCGGAGCAAACCCGTCCGGCCAGTCCACCGCCGCTCGGAGCTGGTACTTCAAGCTCGTTTGGCAGAACGACTTCACCTTTACCGCCGCTCCCAATGGCGTGCCGTTATCACCAGGACTCACGGTCAACATTACGAATTATGCATCGGCCATCAAAAGCGCTGCTCTGGACGCGTTCAAGCAGGCGTACAAGGGTTTCCCTGTAAAGGTTTCGGAAGGAACGGCTGACACAGGTGACAATCAAGCAATTGTTCTGAACCACCAGAACCTTCAGAAGGACCCCACGTGCGGCGTTACGCCTGATGTCGGCGGGGGCCACTTCAGTCAGGTCGACTACACAAACAACATGGAGAATGCACAGGATGTCCTTGGTGTGGTGATTACGAATGCCCAGACATTAGCGAAAGCTCTGCAAAACCCAGGTTTAATTCAAGCGATAGGAAGAGCCATAGGAAACACCGCAGCCCATGAAACAGCACACCAGTTTCTACTTAGTTGCTGCAACATGGATTCCAACCCGAACGTTCCGAGCCAGTACAATCCAGATCCGAACCAGGCCGATCCGGGAGCGAGGGGTGCCTACAACGCCGCTGGCCCCCCATACTGCATCGGGACGAGTGACCCCAGTTTCTGGCTTGGGTACTGGCCGAGCCCGAGGATTAACCTTCACTGGGAATCTGGCACACTCCAGGGGCTGAACAGCTGCCTAAGTGCCGGATGGCACTACCTTGGGAACTTTTGCTCACAGGGCCAATGATCTTGAACCGGAAAGCATGTTTCCAACGATAAGGATGAGTCATGACCCAAGTTAAAGGAGCACCGAGTTTCAGAATCGTTCGGTATGCCCACGAGATCGTACTTTCCCTGAATGCGGCGTTTGCTCTTGTGTCCGTTGTGGAGCTTCAGGCCCGCCACTTACTGACTCCCTTTTTTTCACTTGAATTCTCGATCCATAAGCTCTTCCATGTCCACGAGACAGATTACATAGGCGGCTACATAGCGCTCGCAACCGCGTCGATAGCGTTGGCATTCTGCATTTGGTTGGTACTCCGGTTGTCGGCAGGATCGCGAACCACGAAGGCAATCCTCAAATATTGGGCCGGCGTAGTTGTGATTGCGGTTCCATCGGCGTTCTGGCTGTATAGCTACCAAAAATATGGGTGGCCCTTCGGGTGGCCGTACCGTTGGGCCCCCTTCGAGCTCAGTCTAGCCCTCGTGTGTACGCAGCTGTATCTGGCTGGAAGTTGGCGTTTCCCAGTATGGTTCAGCGTGCTACTGGTCGCAGCCCACTATGCGTATTGGTTTTGGATAGCGGGAGGGGGAAACTACTTCGCGCCCAATTACGCCGGGCCAGCAGCGCCCGTGCTGGGGTTCTGTTCCGCGTTGGCATGGGGAGCGTACGTCGCACGTTTGCGCTCGAATGTCGGTGCAGAAGGCGGCAGTAAGTAATAATGAGGATAACTAACGCTGACCAAGGCGTGGTGCTCACCTGGGAAGCGGGCACGCCGGCGTATTGTGCGTCGGGAACGTATGGTTTCCGCGTCTGCAATACCCAAGTGGCGGCGGCTTCAACATACGGCATGGGGTCAAACACCGTATCTTCAGCCGTCTGGCCTGTGCTGCAAGCCCAGGATGGCTCGTTTTATGGCACGGATTGGGCCGGAAACATGGTCCGCTTCACTCAGTATGGAAATGTTATATGGAGCGTACCCGGAGACTCCCCCCAGATTGCAACCGCCGATGGAGGAGTGATCGGCTCCTCCGGCATCACCTACGACAGCCAAGGCCGCGCCACCGGCCAAATCGCCACTATGCCGACATATTCATGGAAGGGAGCATACACGGATGGACCCGTGGATTCGGTGGTCCCCGCCTTCAATTTGGCGAACATCGCACCAACATTCGCGGCCGTTCCGGGCGGTAATCTTACCGGAGGTGGAACGGCTCATAGACACAAGGTATTCAAGCTCAGTTGGTGCGCGCATCATGCCTGCACGCTAACTTACAATCCCCCATATGGCGGTGCGGGGATAACCGACTCGGATGTAAATTACTTCTATCAGGAGGTTGGCCCAAATCCTACCATTCAACTAAATGCTCTCGAGATTGGAATAATAAAGAATCAAGCTCTGGCCGCACTGAAACAGGCCTACCACGCTTTTCCCGCGATTGTCTTGGCTATTGAAGGGGATGATGGTCAGGAACCATACACTAATCTCGTTGAGGTATCAGGTAATACCGCTCCTGGCGCGGGCGTGATATGCGGACTCACTGGTCCAAATAGAACTGCGAGCACTGCTTGGTACGAATGCAATATGGATGAAGCCCAGTGGGCGCTTAACCTCCAGAATACGGACCTATCGAAGAAGAGAGGGACACCGAAGTTTCAGCAACTCCTCCAGGATATCGGCAGCGGAATTGGGAATACTGGCGCGCACGAGATAGCGCACCAGTGGCTTGATGTCGCATGTGGCATGAATGACGACGACCCAAATAAGTTGGGCGTCTACGACGGCGGAAACCCCACGGATCCTACCTTTTACACTGGAGTTGGCCCGAGTGGGGAACCGATTCACTGGTCTCTTCCGACCGCCAAGTGCTTGACGGAAAGAATTCTCAACGATAAGAGCCTTTTCGAGGTGCAATGAGCGAACTAAAGCAGTCTAGTACAACGACCGCGGACTATCGGCGTTATGGCCACGAACTGTTTTTCTCCCTGGCCATCGCGCTCTCGTTTTTAACCGCATTGCTTCATTCAAGCATCTACTGGTCCGGGCAGTTCTTTGGCTGGATGGTGGGTATAAACCAATCGTTTAATCGGCGCCCAAGAGAGGGCTTTGGAGAGTACCTTGCATTTGCCCTTTGGGCATTCGTGCTTATGATCGGTTTATTCCTGCTGCTGCGTGCTTTCTCGCGGACTTCATTGATGGCCAGACTCCTTGGCGGACCCGCCGGATTGTCGGTAATCGCCGCGCCTGCTGCCTGTTTCTGGGTCATACAACATTATCAGCCGGTTCTATTCGACGGCGTGCGACACCTAGACTGGCTTGTGGTTGAGGAGGCGATTGCAATCCTGGGTGTGCTTCTCTATTCGAGTAATCGATGGCGCATTTCGGTTCCTACAACGATTCTGCTGTTAACGGTCCATTTCGTCTTTTGGTCTCGGGCGTATTATTTAACGCTAGCGTCTCGTGGTCCGCATTTGCTTTCTGTGCCAATATCAGCATATCTTTCATTGTTAATGTGGGGTTACTACCTCGGGAGACGGAACGTGTCTGTCGGTTAGAGTTAGAACGAAGGTTCTGGGGACACTGCTCAACGCTTTTTGAGAAGAGGCAGCATCGCGTCAAAGACCCCGGTGACCATACCGGGCCAAGCAGACCCGATCATTCCTATCCTGGGGGCTGGCCCGGCCTAGACGCCTTCTGATTATCCGGTTGCTTCAGCAACCCACAATCGGTTGTGGTTGAGGTCTCTAGCTCCTCGAATCTGCTCATACTCGGTTGATTTGCGGCCGGTTCCGAGACCAATGAGGGTCTGAAACGCAGCCGCCGGGGTCTTGCGGCGATTGTGCCGAAAGACGAATTCGTCGAGATATACCTGAAGTTGGGCCTTACTCACACCGTGGTAGGTGCCGATGAGCCACTGCTGGAGGTTGCCAATGGCCCGATCGGCAAGGGGGACGGCGGACTTCGCACCTTTTCGTAGCTCCGAGCGGAGCGGTTGGATGCGAACGACATGTTGAAAACCAGCCTCAACCAGACCTGCGAAACTCTTGAGGGGGGCTGGCCCACCCTTTCATTCGTCTTGACTCCGGAGGGTGCCCCGTCCTTGTGTCTGCGTTCTTTGCAGACACAGGGCGGGGATTTTGACTTCCTATCCGCACCACGACTCCCATCTGTTCTCGGCTGATGAGATAACGGTGTCGGCTCCCCAACCGCCGAGCAAACCTGAGAACCCGCAGACCGCCACGTCGAAGGCATCGTTGAAACGATCCTTGACGCCACCCGCCACTGCGACCAGCCGCTCACCGCGGAAAGGCAATAAGTATTCATTCGCTGACCCCCACGCCAAGGTGCGACAGGCAGCCATAAGAAAATTATGTTGCTCTAAATAGGGCCTCCAGCCGACGTGAAGGCGCGATTCAAGCCGGACCCCACATAAGTGTGGAGACCACATATTTGTCAACATGTTGTGTCCAACATGTTCGCGACATAAGACGAGCCTCCCCTACGGGCTGCCCCTCATTTATTTCACGATTGCCTGTGACTCTGCGCCTTTAACGCGGCTGTTCCTGTTGCCTCTCTCGCCCCCGCCGTGGGGGCCACTTCAAGAAACGAGGCAAACAACATGACGACGAAGACTCTCAGCACAAGCGATCTCGCGCAGTTTACCGGCAGCGAAACTTGGTATAGGCACGCGATCAACCGCAACGTTCTCTACACCGACGGCGCGCAGCACGTTGCCGAGCACGGCGGGGCGCACTGGCTGCTGGACGAACTCGCGATCATCCAGCCCTACAACAAGGCCGTCGCCGCCGAGGAATTTCAGGTCTGGAAACTCGCCGTGCATCCCGACCGAAGCGCCACGCTGACGTG
>JBKQPD010000069.1:0-35428 GCA_052145175.1 Binataceae bacterium (SeqCode)
TCGCGGCGCGGTCACTCCCGGCCGCGCCCCCCTTTGCTCTCTGGAACAAAACTACGCTGCAATGACTACAGTTGAGCCACATTCGTCCTATGCCCACCAGTTTGTCTAATTGAGAATTTTTTCTTCCTACTCACCGGAGCGGCGCGTACCCTGCCTTTAAGAGGCAGACAATGAATCATCGTCGGATTGATCATTTTCACCTTGACCGATGAAACGCTTAGCTTAAGCAATCGCGCTAAATGTCTCGATGCGCATCTGAATCAGGATTTAGAGAGGAAATCCCGGATTAATTGAGGACAGATGGAGTACTATCAGTACTTTCGCCTGAGCGGTCCGCCCTTCCAACCCGCCTCACCTCGCGGTCCTGTCTATTTCAGCCCGAATCATCTCGAAGGCCTCGCCACGCTCGAAGCGGGACTGACTGGGGAATTGACGGGCTTGACTTTACTGACCGGCGAAGCCGGGACCGGTAAAACCACCCTCATCTATTCCCTGCTGCAGCGCGATCACAAGCGGGTCCGAATCGCGAACATAGACGACCCCAAGCTCTCGTTTATGGAAATGATGCGCGTGGTGCTGCCGCAGCTGAAGCTTTACGCCTCCGGATCGACGAAGCTGGATTATCTCAAGGTGCTGGACCATTTGCTGGAGCTTCACGGCAAGGAAGAACGGATTGCGATCGTCGTTGATGAGTCCCAGCTTTTGAGTGACGACGTATTGGAGGAACTGCGGCTCCTGTCGAATCGGGGTCAACGTAACGACCGGTGTCTGCTGCAGCTCATTTTGGTGGGCCAGCCCGAACTCGCCGAGCGGTTGAAGAAGCCCGAACTGCGTCAACTGAATCAGCGAATTTCGTCCCGCGGAGTACTAAAGCCACTGAACCCTGAGGCGGCCGTCACATACGTTGATTATAGAATACGTGCTGAAGGTGGCCAATCCTCAGCAATCTTTGAGCCCGGCGCTTTGAAACACTTGCTTCGGCGCAGCGACGGAATACCCCGAAAAATCAATATGCTCTGCCATAGCGCGATGCTGGCCGCCTTTTACGCGGGGGAGAGAAAAGTCAGCGTCAGGATGGCGAAGAAGACCGCCGCCGAGTACCAGGACTCGGTGGGCATCACGAAGCGGAAATCCGGCGCACGGCTTCTGGTAATGCCCGCGCTTATCGCCGGTACCGCGCTCGCGTCGCTGTTGCTATTGGGCTCTGTCTACCCGAACGTCTGGTCGGAGTGGCTATTCCGCCACACCCTCTCGTTCGGCAGGGCGACCGAACAGATCGTTCGCCCGGACAGTCGAGCAATCGGGCATCGAAAGGTACCCGGAATCCAGCGCGAAGCCAAAGCCGCGACGTCTCTCAAGCCCCATCCGGTCGAATCGCAAGCATCACTCGCGCCCGGAGCGGCGGCACCCGCGGCACCCAAAAGCAACGTTGCCGGGCCAGGAACAGCCGCGGCAATGCGCATAGCTCCGAGCACTCCCGCTGCGGTCGCCGCAAGCGCCGGGGCTGAGCAACAGACCGGAGTACCCGCGGCGCCGGAGCGGCGAAGTCAAATTACCGTCATGTATGGTGATACGTTAGAGAATATTGCCATTCGGTATTTCGGATCGAAGTCCGGAATCAACGAACTCGTCGCCGCGAACCCGCGCCTGACTGACATAAACCAGTTGACCGCCGGACAGGTCATTTACCTGCCTCGCGGCGTCACGCCAAAGGCCTCGCACGGTCAGACCGCAACCGGACGGCCAGTTCCGAACACGGAAGATTCTTCAGGGCAATAAGCCCGATAAAGAAACGGCAAGATCGATTCAACCGATCGCGGGGTGCTGCGGTCGCGTCCAACGATCAATCGTGTCGGCCAGCGCCTGAAACTTCACCGGCTTGCTTTAGATAATCGTCCAAGCCGGCGTCAAGGCATCGTTCGCGCTGACCCTCGGTCGCGTGCGCCGTCAGCGCGACGATTGTGGTATGCCGGCGGTCGCCCGCGCGCTCGCGCCGGCGAATCTCCGGCGGGGGCGAAGGTGTCGCCCCACTCACCAATACCTCGCGCAGGCAATTGAGTAGTCGCGAATGACCTGTGCTTCGCCACCCAGCCGTCGACGATTTGGCAGGCAGACTTGCGCACACGCGGAGTCAGATGGTTGGCGTAAAGGGGCAACTGCCATGCCAGTGCCATGCAGGCACAGTGTCCACCGAGGTAATCCCAAAAAAAATGGAATCAGAGCATCATGGGGAAGCAGAGACCGCAGTCGGACCTGCTCGTGACCGACGAAGAGTTGACGATAACGGTAATTTTTTGGCGTCGAAACCTGGCGCGTGAACGCATCACAAAGCAGTTTTGATGCCATCTGAGATTTCCTCTATATCAGAGCGAGTGTTGCCCAAGCGGCGCGACGATCGAATAGAAGCGGCGTGAATCCTGCTCCCGCGGTGTCTCATATAGCTACACGTAATGTTCTGGTTCGCCACTACCTGTCCGAAGATGACGGAAGCGATGCTTTGAGGTGGAACACGCTCCGATGGCGTCATTGCGGGTTATTGCCGTTGCTCGCGTGGTGGAGCCGGGTATCCCGCATCATCGATTGAACGTCATTCGGTAGAGTTTCAACGGTTAATCAGTCGGCATTCGCCATGCTTCAGCCAGCATTCGGAGTTCTAAAGTAATTTTACGAAGTCGTAGTAGCCGGGCATGGCTGTTGCGTCTCCTCACACGGGCACCTTTCGGACATCACGTAGCCGCTTGTATGGACCTGAGTAATCGCGAGAGTTTCCGGAACGTCTTTGACGCCAATCCGGACCCGATCGTGATTTCGCGGGTAGCCGACGGCAAAATCGTGCTCGTCAATCGCGAGTTCGAGCGCGCTTCGGGTTACTCCAAGGACGAGGCCCTGGGACGGACCTCGACCGAACTCAGGTTGTGGCCTGACCCCAAAGAGCGGGAGCGCTGCGCCGAAATTCTGCAAACGTGCGGGGAGATGCGCAATGTCGACATGACGCTGCGGATGAAGGACGGCAGTCGTCGCCCCTACCTGTTGTCGGCCGCCGCGATTTGGTTCCACAACGAGGCCTGCAACATGACCGTGGCGCGCGATGTCACCGAGTTGCGCAAGATCGAGGCGGCATTGATCGCGGCGCGCAATGTGGCGGAGAGCGCGTCGCAAGCGAAATCGGAATTCCTCTCGAACATGTCGCACGAGATTCGCACACCGATGAACGCGATCCTCGGGATGGCCGAACTGCTGGTCGAGACGCCGCTCGACGCGCAGCAGCAGAAGTACGTTGCGCTGATGCGCAACAATGGTAACGCGCTGCTCGAGCTGATCAACGATATCCTCGACCTGGCGCGCGTCGAACGGGGCCTGCTCCATCTTGAGCGCACCGACATGGATCTCGACCGGATGATTGGGGGAGTACTGGACACGCTCGAAATACGGGCGAGCGAGAAGCAGTTGACGTTGCTTGCGAAGACCGCCGCCGGGCTGCCGGTCCACCGCATTGGCGATCCCATGCGCTTGCGGCAGATTCTGGTGAATCTGGTCGGCAACGCTATCAAATTCACCGAGCGCGGCAGCGTCACGGTAACGGTTCAAGCGGCGCCCGAAGCCGGCGAATTCGTCCAGTTTGCCGTTACCGATACCGGGATCGGCATCCCCGCCGACAAGATCGCCGCGATTTTCTCCAGCTTCACGCAGGCCGATTCCTCGACCGCCCGCCGTTACGGCGGTAGCGGATTGGGTCTCGCGATCGTGGTGCGCCTGGTCGAATTGATGGAAGGGCGCATCTGGGTCGAGAGCCAGCAGGGCGTCGGGAGCACCTTTTACTTTACGGCGCGGCTGACGGTTCAGGCCGCGCCCAAAGTCGAGCCGCCGCCGGCAGAGCCGACTGTCGCCGCGGCCCTGCAACCGCCGGCCGGGGTGGCAAACGACGACGACCGGGCGCGCCCCCTTTCCATCCTGATCGTCGACGATTCCATCGACAATCGTTTTTTGCTCAGGGCGTTCTTCAAAAGCCTGCCCTGCGCACTGGATGAGGCCCAAAACGGCCTCCAGGCCGTCGAGATGGTTGCCGCGCGACGTTATGACCTGGTCCTGATGGACATGCGGATGCCGGTGATGGACGGCTATACGGCCACGCGCCACATTCGCGAACGCGAGCGGCAACAGGCGGGCCCTGGCGTGCCCATTATCGCGCTCACCGCCTCGGCCCTGCAGGAAGAGGTTCGCGAGTGCCTTGCCGCCGGGTGCAATTTCCACGTTGCCAAACCGATCCGCAAGACGACCCTGCTCGAGGCGGTCGCGCGCGCCACCGCGCCCTCCGCCGCGTCCGCCTTTGAATCCTCCGTCGTCGAGGACGGCTAGAGGGTGCGCTTCACCGTGAGGCTCGCCAGCAAGAGCATCACGGTGGTGAAGATGGTCAGGAAGGCGACGTCATCCGCAACCGCGGCGAAGTTGGCGCCTTTGAACAGAATTGATTTCAAAGCGCTCACCGCGTGCGTCTCCGGATTGTAGTGGGCGAAGGTCCGCAACCACGGTGGAAAGCTTTCCACCGGATAAACCGCCCCGCTCGGAAAAAACAGAATCACGTTCAGGAAGCCAGCCGAGATGCCCACGATGCGCGGATTGGTCGCGCGTGCCAGCAGCGCGAAGGTCATCGCGAGGATGCCCGTCGCGCCAAGGATTATCACCCCCACCAGCATCAGCATCGCGGGCAGACCGCCGGTGACCGCGCCCCCGGTTATGAGGAGGCCGATGAGCATCACGAGTACGGCGGCGATACTGGTCACCGATACGCTGGAGGCGAGCACGCCGCCGGCCAGGTTCCAGCGGGAGAGCGGCGTCACCAGATAGCATTCGGTGACGCCCATGAAACGGTCCATTACCCAGTTGAAGACGCCCGACGTTAGCGAGCCCATGAACAACGCCATCACGATTACGCCGGGAATCAGCGAACGGTCGTAATCGACCGTCGTGAAGAGGAGGCTCGGCCGCAGCACGATTTGGTCGAGTTTGGGCTCGCGCGCGGTGACGTAGCCGACGCGCAGCACCGCCACCGCCTGCGCGACCAGCCCGTTGAGCGTCGCCGAGCTGACCGTATCGACGTTGTCGGTGAATAGCCCCAACTCGCCGATCCGGCCCTGCGTGATGTCGCGGCTGAAGCCCGCGGGAATGATCAGGGCGGCCTTGTAGCGGCCGTTACGGACTTCGTCGAGCGCCCGCGCGGCGTCGTGCGCGTAGGTGATGGAGACGGTTTTGGGCCCCGCGGCGAGCGCCTGCATCTGCTCCATCACGCGCACGCCGAAGGGGCCGTTGTCCTGGCTCACGATCACGATCGGCAGATGTTTCAGGACGCCCTGAAAAGAGTTGCCGAAGATAACCAGATAAATGATCGGCAACAGGATGCTGACCATCAAGGTCAGCGGGTTGCGCCGCAGCTTGAGCAAGTCGCGCCGCATCACCGCCCAGGTCTTGCGCATGACAACTCCGTCAGCCGCGGCCCGGTGGCGGCGGCATCCCCATGTTGAAATAGCTGGCTTTGCGCGCGGCTTCGTCGCGCAAACGACGGCCAGTGAACCGGATAAAGACGTCCTCGAGGGTCATGCGTTCGAGCCGGATCGAGGTGAGCTTGGCGCCGCCGGCCTCGACCTGCTCGACCAGCCGCGGCATCAGATGGGCGCCGTCGTCGCTCGAGACGATCAGCAGACCCGTCGGATCGCGCGTGACGTCGTAAACCCCGGGCAGCGCCCTCAGCCGGGTCATCGTGAGTTCGGCGTCGCCCGTGATTTCTAGTTCGAGCCGGTCGGAGCCCTTGACCATCGCCTTGAGCTCGGTCGGCGTGCCGCTCGCGATTATCTTGCCGCCGTCGACGATCGCGAGATGATCGCAGAGCGTTTCGGCTTCGTCCATGTAGTGCGTGGTCAGTGAGATCGTGAGGCCGGTCTCGCTCCGCAGCCGTTCGAGCAGTTCCCAGACCGCCCGGCGGCTCTGCGGGTCGAGCCCGATGGTCGGCTCGTCGAGAAACAGCACCTGCGGCGAATGGATCAGCCCCCGGGCGATTTCGAGCCGCCGCCGCATCCCGCCCGAGTAGGTCGCGACGAGATCGTTGGCGCGCGCGCTGAGGCCGACCAGTTCGATCAGCTCGCGGGCGCGCTGCCGCCGCCTGCGGCGCGGAACGCCGTAAAAAGCGCCGTAGATATCGACATTTTCCCATCCTGTGAGGTCGAGATCGGAAGTCAGCGCCTGCGGGATGACGCCGATCGCCTGACGCACGAGGTCCGGCGCGCGCGCGACATCATAACCGGCGACCGAAGCTTCGCCAGCGGTCGGTACGATGAGCGTCGTCAGCATCCGGGTCAGCGTAGTCTTACCGGCGCCGTTAGGACCCAGCAGGCCGAACAGGTCGCCTTGGGCCACCTCAAAGCTTACCCCGTCGACCGCGGTGAAGTCGCCAAAGCGCTTGACCAGTTGCCGCGCCTGAATTGCCGAGGGCCGCGTCGCCATGCGTTACCGGGGGCCGGCGATACGGGCGAAAGCGACCTCCGCCGTCATGCCGGGTTTGAGGTCGGGTCCGGCTTGCAGCAGCCGAACCTTGATATAAAACGTCCGGATATCCTGGCGGCCGCGGCGCACGTCGGTTTCGGTAGCGAACTGCCCCTCCTGGCCGATCGCCATGACCTGCCCGCTGTAAAACAGGGGTGGGCTACCCGGAATCGTGACCTGTGCGGGACCGCCAACCTTGATCGAGGCAAGGTCGGTCTCCTCGACGTCGACCCGCGCCCAGATGGTCGAAAGGTCGTCGATCGTGAGAATCGCCGTGCCGGGCGTCACCCATTCGCCGACCTCAAGATTCTTGCTGACCACGATACCGGTGATCGGCGAGCGAATAGTCGTGTCGGCCAATTGATCCGCATAATAACGGACGCTCGCCTGGGCGGCGGCGACCGCGCCCCGGCTCCGGTCGATATGGGTCACCGCGTCGTCGCGATCCTTGGCCGAGATCACGCTCGCGGCGAAAAGCTGGCGGTAACGCGCCATCGTGCGCTCGGCGTCGCGCAGATCCCCTTCGGCGTCGGCGAGCTGGCCCCTAGCCTGGGCCAGCTGATTGCGAATATCGACGTCCTCAATCTGGCAGACGACCTGGCCGCGATCGACGTGGTCGCCCTCGAGCAGGTCGAGCCGCTGGATGCGGCCGGCGATCCGGCTGGTCAGATTGACCTCGGGCGCCTCGATAATGCCGACGGTCGCGATCGTCCTGGTGTCGTCCGGCGGCCAGATGTACTTGCCGCCGAGCCGGTAAAACACCACGAGTACCAAGGCTAGCGCGGCGAAGGTGGCGAGCCTCCGAACAAGTCGTTTCATGAATTCGATGTGCCGCGAAGTCTCGTGCGCCGATTACCAAACGTTGGGCACGACGCGGTCGGTGACCTGCATATAAAGCGCGTATTCATCGCCAAACTGCGCCAAAAGCGTGGCTTCTTCGTCTCTGATGCGGCGCCGCATCACGCCGATCCCGATAATCGCGGCAACGACCAGCGTGATTGGCGCGCCGTACTCGAAAGGCCACGCGAACAGCACGATGAATTCCCCGGCGTAAATCGGATGGCGAATAAAATGATACAGTCCGCCGCGGACCAGCGCGCCGCTCGCCTCGCCGACCGGCGCCGGTGAGAAAAACCCCAACTGAATCCGCGCGCCGAGCGCGAGCCAGAGGCCGACCAGCTCGATCAGCAAGCCGAGCGCGCACAGCCAGCGCGGCGCCTCGCCGCCGTAGACGTAGGTACGCTCGAAGGGCGCCGCAAAGAACAACATCAGCAAGGGAAGTTCGTACATCATGCGCCGCGTGAAGCGTTCCCGGTCGAGTCCCAGCGCGTCCTCGTCCCGCACCAGCAAATCCGCGAAGCGAAAGACGCCATACGCGACCAGATACGCTGAAACGTAACGATGCTCGCTCAGGTAATCGCTAAGCCCCAGACCGAGCGCGAGTGCGCCGACGATGGCGCTCATCAGGATGACCAACTCCGCCAGCCTGACGGCAAAGCCGCGATGGCTCGACGGACGAATCACCAGCGGACGTGCGGGCTGAGCCGCCGGGCTCTTCAATGGTCCGGTCGGAGCCTTCAGCTCGCCGGTCGACTTCGCGGGAGCGGGACCGTTCGCAGTGGTCGCGGGTTCGGCGGAAGGCATCGAAGAAGTCTTTCAGGATACGATTTCGGAAGCAAAAGCCGCCGCTACGGACGGTTGCATGCGCCGCGTTAAAACCACTAACCGTGGCGCGCTTCGAGCCAACGTTCAGCGTCGAGCGCGGCCATGCATCCGGTGCCCGCGGCGGTGACGGCTTGCCGATAGACGCGATCGGCGACGTCGCCGGCCGCGAAAACGCCCGCGATATTCGTATAAGTCGAGCCGGGGCGTACTTTCAGGTAGCCGAGTTCGTCCATGTCGAGCTGGCCCTGAAAAATCGTGGTGTTCGGCTGATGGCCGATCGCCATGAAGACGCCGTCAATCGCGACGTAGGCGGTCGCTCCGGTCTTGATCTGCTTGAGCCGCACCCCGTTCACTCCGGTCTTCTGTTCACCGAAAATCTCGTCGATCACGGAATCCCAGACGAACGCGATTTTCGGATTCTTGCGTGCCCGGTCTTGCATGATCTTCGACGCGCGCAACTGGTCGCGCCGATGGACGATCGTGACCTTGCGGCAGAAGCGGGTCAGGAAGGTCGCCTCTTCCACGGCCGTGTCCCCGCCGCCGACTACCATGACCTCCTTGTCCTTGAAAAATGCGCCGTCGCACGTCGCACAGGCGCTCACGCCATAGCCCATCAGCCGCTTTTCCGAGTCGATCCCGAGCAGCTTGGCGGACGCCCCGGTCGCGATAATCAACGCTTCACAGCGGAGCACTTCGCCGTCGACGGTGAGCTCGAAAGGCGAGTTGGCGAGCTTCGCGGCGCCGACTTCACCGCTCACAAAACGGGTGCCGAACCGCGTCACCTGGCGCCGCATCACGTCCATCAACTCGGGACCCTGGATGCCGTGCTCGAAACCCGGATAGTTTTCGACTTCGGTCGTAATCGTCAATTGGCCGCCGGGGCTGACGCCTTCGATCAGCACAGGATGGAGATTCGCTCGGGCGGAATAGAGCGCGGCGGTCAGGCCGGCGGGTCCGGAGCCGAGAATCGCGAGCGGGTGAATTTCGTCTGCCATGCCAAGAATTTGCGGGAGGGGCGGGGCGCCGTCAACCGCATGATTTCATTATACGCTCTTCACAGCATAAGCTCGGGGGAAATTGTTCCGATGCCAGCGAAGAAGCGAATTACCAAACCCGCGCCCGCAGTCCGCCAACTCACCCATCTCGACGAGCGCGGACGGGTGCGGATGGTCAATGTAGGCGCGAAGCCGGTAACGCGGCGCGAGGCGGTCGCACGCGGCGAAATCCGGATGGAAGCGCAGACGCTGGCGGCAATCGTCGGGGGGCAGCTCGAGAAGGGCGAGGCGCTGGCGACCGCGCGGATCGCGGGAATCATGGCGGCCAAGCGCACGCACGAATTGATCCCGCTATGTCATCAGCTTCCGCTCGAAAGCGTCGAGGTCGACTTTCGCCCCGACCCTGCTCGCGCCATCCTGGAAATCCAGACTCGCGCGGTCACGCAGGCGCGCACCGGGGTCGAGATGGAGGCGTTGGTCGCGGTCAGCGTAGCGGCGTTGACCTTGTACGACATGGCCAAGGCGATTGATCGCGCGATGGAAATCGGCGCGATCCGGCTGGTCAGCAAGCGCGGCGGGCGCAGCGGGGAGTTCATCCGGCCGGGCGAAGCAGCGTGGCGTTAGCGGGGTGTTGAGCACAGCATGATTGACGAAATGCCCGCGCGCGCGGTCGCAACAGCCTGCTAGGGCGCCGCGCGCTCGTCATCAACCGTGCAACTTCGCGGACGAATTTTTCTCAAGCCCGGGCGCGACGGGCCGCTGCATGGCGGTAATCCGTGGGTTTTCTCGCAAGCGATCGCGCGGATTGAGCCCGCCGACCTCACCGCCGGTGACGGGGTCGAAGTGCGCGACGCGACCGGTCTCCCCCTGGGCTTCGGCTACTACAATCCGAATACGACGATCGCGGTGCGGATGCTGGCGTTTGATCTGACCGTGCCGCCCGCGAAGATCGTGCGCCATCGAATCGAGGCCGCGATCGCATTGCGCGATCGGATCATCCCGCCTGCGACGAATTGTTACCGCTTGATCAACGGCGACGGTGACGGGCTCTCGGGAGTGGTGGTCGATCGCTACGACGACGTGCTGGTCCTGCAACTCCTGACTGCGGGCGCCGAGCGCATGCGCGGCGAATTGCTTGAACAGCTCACCGCGCGAATCGCGCCCCGCGCGATCCTCGAGCGCAGTGCGGGCGCCGTGCGGCGTCAGGAAGGGCTGGACGATCGTGTCGGGCTGGCGACGGGAGCCGCCGTCCAGGAAGTCGTGGTCAGCGAGCACGGAATCCAGCTGACGGTTGACCTCGAGCATGGCCAAAAGACCGGCTACTTTCTCGACCAGCGCGAGAATCGCTGGCGCATCATGGATTTGGCGCGCGGCGCGCGGGTGCTCGACGCCTACTGCTACGCCGGCGGTTTTGCCCTGGCGGCGCTCGCCGGCGGCGCGGCAGAGGTTACCGCGATCGATACCTCGGCCGGTGCGCTGGCCTCGGCCCGGCGCAACTGCGAGCTCAATCAACATGACGCACGCCGCTACACGCTGATCCAGACCGACGTCCCGCACTACCTGGCCGCGGGCGCACGGCAGTTCGATGTGGTCGTAATCGACCCGCCGCCGTTTGCCCGCAGTATCAAGGACGCGACGCGCGCGGGCCATCTCTATGGCGAACTGAATCGGCTCGCGATGAACGCGGTCGCCCCCGGTGGATCCTTGCTGACGTTCAGTTGCTCGGCCCACTTTGGCGGGGCAGAGTTTGTTCGTGCGGTGCATATGGCGCAGACTCGCGCGCGACGGGCTTTTCGGCTCGTCGAACGGCTCGGTCCCGGCCCTGACCATCCGATCCTGTTGGGCCACGCCGAAGGGGAATACCTGACGGGGCTCTGGCTGACGGACCTTGGTTGACGGATCCGGGGCTGAGGGTCGGGCGTTTGAAAGATGGTCGCTGATCGGCAACGATTCGTAACTCGGCCAGCGGAGCAAACGCAAGTATGAAACTCGAGCGGCTCGACCATTTCGGCATCGAGGTCGCCGACCTCGACGGGGCGGAGCAGTTTTACACCAGGGTGCTCGGACTCACGGTCGTCGCTCGTTTCGGTGATCAGATTTTGCTGAGCTGCGGCGACCAAAACCTCGCCCTTTTTCGCGTGAAGCGCCCTGCCCTTACTCCCGCCGAGCGCCAGGCGCGCATCAACCGTCCGCTCGGCAAAGGCCATCACGCCTTTCGCGTCAGCCATGACGATTTTGTCGCAGCGGCCCAGCGGCTCGGCGCGGCTGGCGTCGAAACCGCGCCGCCGATCGACTGGGGCGACCATGATTGCCGGTACTTTCTCGATCCCGACGGCAACCTGCTCGAGATCGTCAGCTACCGCTGAGTAAAGTTGGCGCTCTTCGGTTCACGCGGCGCGCCGAATCCTGTAGGCTGCGTCGAATTCGCGGTCTGGCGCATTAAAGATTCAATTCTTTTCCGGGGGGAAAAATGTTTGGAAGGGGGCGGTTTCGCCGGGAGCTTTTGGTCGCGATAGCAATATTGCTGGTGTGCCGGCCGGTGGCGGCGGAAACCCTGCACATGGAGCCCGATTATCAAAAGACCGAGATCAAGGCGACCGTGGCCGAGCCTTTCGGTATCCTGCGCGACCATCCGACGGCCACCGGGTCATTTCAGCTGATCAAGGGCGAGATTGACGGGGACCCGGATAACCCGGCGGCGACCGGCCACGTCAACCTGGTAATCAACGCGACGACGTACGACTCCGGCAGCGATACCCGCGATCGCGCGGTGATCAGTTCCGCCCTGGAGACCGCGAAGTATCAGGTGATCATCTTCGATAGTACCGGCATGGAAGACGTCCAGATCGAAGTCCCTGGCATTTCCGGCAGCGCGACCATCATTGGGAAACTTACGCTGCACGGCACGACGCGGGTGATGCGCGTGCCGGTGCGGGTCTCGATGACCACCGACGGGGAGTTCAGCGCCGGCGGCGAAATTACTTTCAAGTACACTGATTTCGGCGTCAAGGTGCCGAGGATGTTTTTTGCGATCCCGGCCGGCGACGAAGTGACGGTGGCGTTTCGCGTGATTGCACAGCGTCCCGGTACCGGCACCCCGCCCCCGCAGTCGCGGCGCGCGCCGGGCGGTATCCCGCGCCCTCAAGTACGTTTGGTGGCCAGCCAGCCACTGCGCTAACACTAGTGGAGCGAAGCGGAACGAGCACAGGGGGCGGCCGAGTCCGCGAGGCGCGGCCAAATCAGGAGTCTGCGAGCTGCGTCAAGAATCTTAGGCTACCGGAGCGACGCGGGCTGCGAGGACGTTGCGGTGTCCGCGCGAGATCTCGCGTGGAAAGGAGTAGTTAATTGAAATTCGGGCTCTTCTATCAATTGCCCTGTGCTCCCGATCAATCCGCGGCGGAGCGCTACCGCGAAACTATCGAACAGATCACGCTGGCCGATGAACTCGGTTTTGACACGGCGTGGCTGGCCGAACTTCATTTTTTTCATCCCTTCTCGGTCATGCCGGCGCCGTTGCAGGTGGCGGTCGCGGTCGCCCAGCGCACGCGGCGCATCCGCCTCGGCACCGGCGTCACGCTGTTGCCGCTTCATCATCCGCTGCGGGTCGCCGAAGAAGCCGCCGTTGCCGATATCCTGACGGGCGGGCGGCTTGATCTGGGCGTGGGCCGCGGCACGATCGCGGTGCATTTTCGCGGCTACAACGTTCCGCGTGACGAAAGCCGGGAGCGCTTCGAGGAAAGCCTGGCAATCATCCGCAAGGCCTGGACCAACGAAAGTTTCTCCCACCAGGGGCGCTTCTTCCAGATTGCGGAGATTGCGGTCGCGCCGAAGCCGCTGCAGAAGCCGCATCCGCCCATCCGGCTCGCGGCCAACAGTCCCGATACCGCCGAGTTCGCGGGTCTCAACGGCTACGACGTGATGGTCGCGTCGCCGATCAACCCGCTCCCGGGATTTTACGATCACGTACGCAAGTACCGCGAGAGCCTCGAGCGTTCGGGCCGTCCACGCCTGCAGGGGGACGTCGCCGCGCTCTTCTTCACCTGCCCTGCGGATAGCCTGGCGAAGTCGCGTGCGGAATACGAAGCTTCGATGATGCACTACTTTCGCACCATCGGTGATCAGGCGCTGCTCGGCGATAAAGGACAATACGAGGGCTCGTACCAATACCTGAGGCAGGTCCGCGAGCGGGCACTCAACATGAATTGGGAAACGGTCGCCGAGACGATGGCGCTGTTCGGACCACCGGCGGCCTGTCTGGAGCGGATCGGCGCGATTTACGAAGACGCGCGCATCAACCAGTTGGTCTGCTGGTTCAATCCCGGGGGCCGAATTCCACATCGCGAGGTGTTGGCCGCGATGGAACGCTTCGCCTCGGACGTGATGCCGCATGCGCGTAAGCTCGGAGCCTAGGCGACGGGCGCCGCAACCATTTGGAGGCCGATCATATGCCTCACGCACAGGGTGATGTTCTACTGATCGGCAGCGTGCCGCGTGAATCCGCCGAAGAGGTATTCAAAACCTGCGCGGCCGTCCTCGGGACGCATCTGCAGGCGCTTCCGGACGGCGAAGTTGGCGCGCGCAAAAGTTGGATTCAGTGTCAGGCGAAGCTGGTCTTCAATGGCCATCCCGCGCTGGAAACGGTCCGCCGTCCGAACTCTCAGGATGGACTCGCCCCTGATTATACTGACAACTGGGTATTCAGACTGAAACCCGGAATCCAGGTGCTCGAATTCGGCGACCTCGGCTATGCGCGCTGGGCGCTTGAGTCCTACCAGGTATTTCGCGAACTGCGCCAACGAAATGAAATACCTCCCGGCGTGCGCTTTCAGGTGAGCCTGCCGACTCCGCTTGGCGGCTGCGCGACCTTCTTCGACCAGCCTGGCGATCGCGAGCTCGTTTATCGCTCCTACGAGCCGGCCATGATGCGCGAGGTGGCTGAGATCTGCCGGCAAATTCCCGCGCAGGACCTCGCGCTGCAATGGGACGTCTGTGTCGAAATTCTCGAAATTGCCGCGAATGCGCCGTTCTTGCCGGGTGATCCCTGGATGCGTGCCGCCGCGCAATTCGAGCGCATCACGGCAGCGATTCCCGCTCCGGCGATGCTCGGCTACCATCTCTGTTACGGCGACCTTGGCCATCGGCATCTCGTCGAGCCCGCGAACCTCGCGCTCTCGGTACAGATGGCGAACCTGGCGATAGCGCGTTCGCAGCGGCGCGTCGATTGGGTGCACATGCCGGTACCGGTTAGCCGCAGCGACGACGCCTATTTTGCGCCACTTAAAGATCTCGTGAGCGGCGCTACCAGGATTTTTCTTGGACTGATCCATCTCCACGACGGCGTTGATGGCGCGCTGACGCGGGCGCAAGCGGCGCGTCGCTACTTACCGGCTTTTGGCGTCGCCGCCGAGTGCGGTCTCGGTCGCCGGCAACCCGCAACCCTGACCGAGCTGCTGGTGATTCATCGTCAGGTCGCCGAACGGCTCGCCGCGGCTACCGCGTAGGTCAGAAAGCGGCGTCGGGGAATTCGCCCGGCGCAGGCATTAATCGAAGCCACACTTGAATTTGCGCGAGGGCGCAGCAAAAAATCCATGCGGGAGGGAGAAACTATGGCGTTCGCGACTATAACACTCGAAAAACAGGATCGAATCGGGACGCTCACACTCAATCGCCCGGAGAAACTCAACGCGCTGAGTCCCGCGCTGATGATGGAGTTTGCAGACGCGATCACGGAGATCGAAAAGGATTCCGAGATCAAGGTACTGATTATACGCGGGGCCGGGCGCGCGTTCTCGACCGGTTACGATCTGACCGGCGGCTGGGGCGACGCGGGATCGAAGCCTTTCACACTTGATGACGATCAGAGGTTCCTGCAACGTTATATCGAATACTGGCTGCGCTTGCGCGATCTGCCCAAGCCGGTGATTTCGATGGTGCACGGCTATTGCCTGGCCGGGGCAACTCAATTGTGTATTTCGACAGATATAATTTTTGTCGCCGAGAATGCGCAAGTCGGGTTTCCTTCAATCCCGGCCGGGGCAGGTTACGTCAGCTCCTTCTGGAACTGGATGGTTGGTCCGCATCGGACGAAATACCTTGCGTTCCTGCCCGGCAGCAAGATCACGGGCAAGGAAGCCGAGTCTATGGGCTTTGCCACGCGGGCATTTCCTGCGGAGAGCCTGGAGAAAGAGACCTACAGCTACGCTCAACGCGTGGCCAAGGTGCCAGCACAAAAACTTCGGCTGGAAAAGCTCGCGATTAACCGCGCGATGGACCTGCGGGGGTTTCGGGTTGCCGTGCAGGCGGGCGCGGAATTCGACGCGATCTTCCACTTTGGCCCGGGCAATGAGGAGATCCGCGAAGTGCAGAAGGAGCGGGGATTGCGCGGCGCAATTAAGTGGTACGAGGAGAAATAGCACCGCGCATTCGGCGCTGACTCGGGGGTTTCGTCGCGGAGGAACTCGCGGGTGGCGGCACTTGGCTGGCTGGGTGTCGAGGGGATGCCTGAAGCAGTCAACCCCCGTCCGCCGTGCCACCATGTTTACTAAACCGGATCAGGGTTAATGCGACAAACCCTATCCCGAGCAGCGGAAGCAGAATCAGCAGTCCCGTTGTCAAATAGAACGCGTGTAAAACGGACGCATTTGACGACGCAAAGCAAAGCGGGCACGCTAACGCTTCCCGCCGGGTCGCGATTAGGAGCACAACTATGGTCAGCGGTGGATACCTAGACCAAATAGACGAGAACATATAGTACCGGCCACAGTAATACGACGAACAACCAATATAGCATGCACGCATCAACGCCGCCGCTGGAGCGCGACGAGTAGCGATTGTGCCGAGCCCTGAAGCTCACGAGGGTCAACGCAATCAGGCCCGCCACGACATGGGTTGCGTGTGCAAGCACGATCGTCTCGAAGAGCCCGCCATAAATGCCCGCCGAAACCCTGAGTCCATGCCGCAGCAGCCCCAGCCACTCGTATCCTTGAACAAGCACAAAGCTTGTACCAAGAGCTATCGCCAGGTCGAGCTTGTGCTTGAAGCTCGCCAGGTGATTCGCCTTCAGAGAATGTGTAGCCGACGACATCGCCAACCCGCTGCCCAGAAGGACAACCGTATTCAGACCTGTGGCGACCAGGGGCAGTCTGGGCTGCCCCGGTGGTGGCCAGATGATTGCTCCCGCGCGCAGAACCAGCAACGCAGTGATCAGGCCACCGAAAAACATCATTTCGGCCGCAATCAGAATCGCGACCGCGACGATGGCGTTTGGGGCCTGAGACTCCGGTGAGGCCGAGCGGCTCCCGCGTCTCTCAACCAATCGCACTTCGGCCATCGAGAATTCAGCCAACGAAGACACTACTCCTACCTAGCTTGCCCAGTTACCAACGAAACGCAATATCGGGCATCAAGGCTATAAGCATGCCCACAATCAGTACGGTTGGCACCAGCACGATAAGATAGATAATCAGATGCTCGGCCTTGAGGTGCATATAGTTGCGCACCACGAGCACCGCCTTGACTGCTGCTACCGCGAAGACCACCAGCAAAGCCAAATTCTTCGGCACCGGCAGGAAGACCACCACTGTACCGACCGCCAGCAGCCCTACGAGCCACATCCAGATTTCGATATAAAACCTCTGGCTATCGTGCACCGTCGAACTAGACATCGCGTTACTATCGCTCCTTCGTCAACCAATCTTTAGACTCAGGTAAAGCAGCGGAAACAGCAGTATCCAGACAACATCGACGAAATGCCAATACAGACCCGCAAACTCGAGCCGATTGGCGCCGTTCCGGGCCCAAAGGGTACCCTTAACCGCCATAACCAAGAGAACCGTATTGAGCACAATCCCGCCCGTAACGTGAAGTGCATGCAGTCCGGTCATCGTATAATAGAAGGACCAGAACATGCCGCTGACGGGAGTAAAGCCTTCCTCGATGTGGCCGTGGTATTCGTAGGCCTTGACCACCAGGAACAGAATGCCCAAACCGACAGTCAGACCAAGGTAGCGTATGACGCCGGCGTGATCATCCTTTCTCGCCGACGCCAGCGCCAGAATCATAGTCAGGCTACTCGTCAGCAAAACCATAGTATTGATGGTGCCGACCTGCCAATCAACATGCGCGGCATCGGCTACCCACCCACCTTGCGCTATACGGTACAGCAAAAAGCAGGAGATCAGGCCGCCGAAAATCATTATTTCGCCGGCCAGAAAGATCCAGAGTCCGATGCGTCCCGCAGGAATAGCCTCAAGACTGTCGTGTTCGATCACTTGATAGGCTGGTCCGGTATGATCCGGCCGAGGACTTAGTGTGAGGTCTGCTTCCATTCGTTACTCCAGCATTTCTCAGACAGCAGACGATGTTTGGGCCACTGGTTTGTCTTGGGTTATCCAATCCTGCGCCATGCCGGGGACGCTGTAATCGTAGGGTCCGCGCACGACGTGCGGCGTATGCTCGAAGTTGCCGTGATGCGGTGGTGAAGTCACAGTCCACTCCAGCGTATTAGCCTGCCAGGGATTGACCTTGGCCGGCGCGCCACGCCACAAGCTAAGAAAGAAGTTGAGAACGAAAGGCAACTGCCCAATAAACAGGAGAATCGCGCCATTGGTGGCGAGCACTTGATAGTGCTGCAGCGGCTTCAGGAAATCGTAGCCGAAGGGAGATAGATTCGGCGCGGCGCGCCGCCAAAACCGGCGAAAAACAGAGGTATAAACGTCAGGTTGAAGAATACAAACGTCATCAGGCAATGGACCAGTCCGAGTGAGGGATTAAGCTTACGGCCGAACATCTTGGGGAACCAGTAGTAGACGCCGGCAAAGCCACCCATGAAGACGAGTGGAAAGAGGGTGTAGTGAAAGTGGGCCACGACAAAATAGCTATCGTGTAGATAGATATCCGCAGCTTGCGACCCGAGAAAGATTCCGGTTACGCCACCGATGAGAAAGCTGCTGAGCGCGGCGAGCGTGAAGAGCATCGGGACTGTGAAGCTAATCGACGCGCGCCAAAGCGTGGCGATCATCGCAAAAATCATCACCGCGAACGGGATCGAGATGACGATCGTCATGATGCTGAACGGGGTCGCGAGACGCGGATCCATGCCGCTCACGAACATGTGATGAGCCCAGACTACAAGACTGAGAAAGCCCGCAATAATGGTTGAGTAGACGATCGTTCGATAGCCAAAAATCGGTTTACGCGCAAAGACGGGAAGGATCTCCATCATGATTCCGATGGCCGGAAGGGCAATGACGTAAACCTCCGGATGGCCAAAGAACCAGAACAGGTGTTGCCAGAGAAGGGGATCGCCGCCATGAGCGGGATTGTAGAACGAGGTTCCGACAATTCGATCAAGCAGCAACATTATGGAGCCCGCCACCAGCGGGCCCACCGAGAGCAGAAAGAGGGCGCTCGCCGTGATCTCGAGCCAAACCAGCAGCGGCATCCGCCACAGGGTCATGCCTGGAGCCCGCAGATTGATCGCGGTGGTGAGGAAATTGATACCGCCCATGAGGAAGGATGAAAACTCAAGCGCCAGGGCCAACAACCAGAGGTTGATACCCCAGTAATTACCCGTATATGAAGGCACCGCTGACAATGGCGGATAGCCAGTCCATCCGGCGGATGCCGCCCCGTCCGGAACGAACAACGACCCAAGCAGCAAGGTCGAGGCAACGACGAGTGTCCAGATCGAAAGCATATTGAGGCGAGGGAACGCCATGTCTTTGGCCCCGATCATGAGGGGGATCAGAAAATTCCCGAATGCGCCGAGCAGAATCGGCATCGCGACGAAGAACACCATGATCGTTCCGTGCATCGTAACCAGCGCGAGATACGAGGCCGGCGGGATGAATCCCCATCCGAGGAGCGGCTTACCCGGCCAAGCCAGCTGGACGCGAATGAGGTAGGCCATGAAGCCCCCGATCAGCGACATGAGGAGGCCGACCGCAAGGTACTGCTTCCCAATGATTTTATGGTCCGTCGAGAAGACGTAACTTCGGAGAAACCCTGCGCCGTTATGCGGTTCTTCGACTACGGTTGTGGTTTGCGGTAATGCTTGCGCTTCCATCGCCCCATTCATCCATTAGTGGGAGTTGCTATCGTGAGGTTTGCCGTTTTTTTGTCTGCCGCGCTGCGCTCGCTTTTGAGCCACGCTTCGTAGTCCGCCGGGCTCTCAGCCACCAGCTGGGCTTTCATGCCGAAGTGCGCCGGCCCGCAGAGCTGCGAGCAGGCAATCTCGTAGGTTCCCGCCTTGGTCACCTCGAACCAGGCGGTGATCTTGCGGCCAGGTACGACGTCCTGTTTGAGCCGCAATTCCGGCACAAAGAAATCATGAATAACGTCGTCCGACTGCAGGACGACATGCACGACGCGGCCGACGGGTACGTGCAAGCTATTCTCGGTCACATTTTTTCCCGTATCGAACCGGCCATCCGCGGCGGGATAGGTGAAGAGCCAGGCGAATTGCTTCCCGGTCACCTGAACGGCCATGTCGGGAGGCGGTAAGGAGCCTTTGACGGTCTCCCATGCCCGCCCGCCCGCAACGTCGATACTGAGGTCACAGACGAGAACCAGCAACGCGGGAACGAGAATCCAGGCCCCCTGCTTCAAGTTGTCGCCCTGGACGTACTGAGCCTTCACGCCAGGTTTTCGGCGATAGCGAATCGTCAAAGTAAATAATTGTGCCTTGGGCGAGCACGAACCAGATGGCAACAATCATAAAGATTAAATCGATCACGTGATCGATCTGACCTCCGTATGTCGACACGTTGGCTGGAAACCAGGCGCTGATCACGAGATTCTGAACCTCCAATTTCCTCGAGCGGGTTGCGGACGCGATCCGAATCAGATGGAGCGCAAAACACGCGCCAAAGAGAACCAGCTCAGGAGCCAGCATCCCCGTTCAGATCGGTATGATTGTTTCCAAAGGGCACGTTCCCGTTGGTTCCTTTGGCAACGACAAATTTTCTATTTTCTAACTGACGGTCACCCGTTACGGCCAGGCCCAGCGCTTCAGCCTGCGCGAGTGAGCGCTCACAAACATTCGGGCTAAAAGAGCACTAATCGCAAATGTGGTCGCGTCAAAATCTCGCTAAGACAAAAAATGGCAGGTTTTGCGAGGCCGGAGGCACATCTCTTGCTGCGATGCGAATCCAGCGCACTTTGGGATGCAAGGTGGAAAACCCAGCAGCGCGGGGAGAGATGCTTGTGACAACACCCACCGAAGAGACTTTGAGGACGGGCGGGATCGAACTCAGTATCGTCAAGGGCGGTTCGGGAAAGCCCCTTCTGATGCTGCACGACGAACTCGGCTATCCGGGATGGATGACGTGGAATGAGCGGCTTGCCGAGCAACGGACCCTGCTGATTCCGTTGCAGCCCGGCTTCGGTAAGACGCCGCGCCTTGACTGGATCAGCAACTATCGCGACCTCGCGGGATTTTATTCGCGGATGCTCCGGGAGCAGCGGCTCGACCCGGTTGACGTGATTGCTTTTTCCGCGGGCGGTTTTGTTGCCGCGGAGATGATCGCCGCCGACCCGCGAATTTTCCGCCGGATGGTGCTGGTGGCGCCAATGGGTCTCAAACCGGAAAGCGATGAAATCCTCGATTTCCTGGCCCTGACCATGCGGAGCCATCTGCGCGCCACCGTCGCTGATCCAGTCAATACGCCCGAGTTCGCGAAAATCTATGGTGGTGAGATGACTCCGGCACAGTTCGAGGCGTTCGAGGACGCCCGTACTGAAACCGCGCGGCTTGGCTGGGACCCCTACATGTACAATCCGAGCCTTCCCCACTTGCTGGAAGGTTTGAATGTCCCAACCCTGTTGGTGCGGGGCACACGCGACGGTGTCGTGCCGCGCGGCTGCATCGACGCAGTACCAGAACGTGCTGAAGGAGGCGCAAGTCGCCGCGATCGAAGGCGCCGGCCATCGTTCTGAAATCGAGAATGCGCCGGAGTTCGTGCGCGTCGTCAAGAACTTTCTTCGTGACTGAACCAGGCAAGACTGAAGCAGGGAGGATCAACCGTGCAGATCGGCTATTTCACTGAAAGACCCTATCGCTGGGTGCCCGAGGACGAAGTCCTGAAGAATCAGGCTTTTTTCGGGGTTTCCAATCGTTTTTTCGATCCGCAGAAAGGATCCGAGGACTACAATTACTATCTTGACGAGGCCTGCTACGCCGAGCAATTGGGCTTCGACGCGGTAGCCCTCAACGAGCATCACGGGACCCCGTTCTGCATGGGCAGCGTGATGAATGTCGAGGCGGCGATCCTTGCGCGCATTACCTCGAAAGTGCGGATCGTCCTGGTGGGCAATCCATTACCAGTCATCAAACATCCACTGCGGATGGCGGAAGAGTTGGCCGAGATCGATTTGATCTCGCGCGGGCGGCTGGTCGCCGGATGGGTACGCGGCGCGGGTAGCGAGCAGTTCTTCAACAACGCGAATCCCGCTTACAACCGCGAGTATTTCAATGAGGCGCACGACTTCATTATCCAGGCCTGGACGCGACCCGGACCGTGGCGCTACGAGGGCAAACACTTTCGCTATCGCCACGTTAACCCGTGGGCGCTCCCGTTGCAGAAGCCCTATCCGCCGATGTGGATACCGGGGGTGTTGAGTCTCGAGACCGTCAAGTGGTGTGCGGAGCATCGCTATCCATACATTGGGCTCGGCACCGCGCTCGGACCGACCTGCGACCTATGGGACTACTACGCTGACGAAGCGGCCAAGCTTGGCTATCAGGCTGGTCCCGAGAACTTCGGCTACCTCGTGCCGACCTTTCTCGCCGAGACCGAGGAGAAGGCACAGGAAATCGGCAAGGGTTTCGCCTTTGGCGGCGGACAGGCGGCCTTCTCACGCCCCGAGCATACGCTGCCGCCGGGATACAACTCGCGCGACGCGACCCGCCGTTTGGCGCGACAGCCAGGCGGAAGCTGGCTGGGGGTGAGCGCCGATAAATTGTGTCAGGGTTCGGCCGAACGCAAGGATGCGACCAACTACGACGAGGTTCGCAAGAAGCTGGTCGGCTCCTATCAGAAGGCGCAAAAGGCGTATCAGATCGTCGTCGGTACTCCCAAAACGGTCCTGCCTAAGATCAAAACGCTGATGGAAGTATTGCGGCCGGGAATCTTCGTGGTCTTCAGTGTCCAAGGCCCGGTCAGCAACGAGGATCGCATGACCAGCATGCGTCTCTTCGGGCAGGAGGTGATGCCGGCGTTACGCGACTACGCGAAAGAGATCGGCTTGCGCGATCCTATCGAGCGGAAACCAGGATCCGTGGCGCTGAACTCAGGGGTTTCCCGTATTCCGGTCGTCGAGCGCGGACCGCTGGCGCCGTTGGGATTGACCTGACGTACGCCGGGCTTAGTCATGAGCGAGTCCGCATACTACGGCTATATAATTCGGGAAAACCCGGCCACCCGACGGTGGGAGATTTTCTGGAACGAGAGGAAGCAGGAGGTTGATTTCGACCAGCGATTCAAAGCCGAGGAATGGATCGACGAGCAGATTCCGTTGAATCGTTGATCCGTTTGCGCGGCGGCTACCATTCCCCGGAGCGACTGGCCTGCAGCTTTTCGTGGGCCAGTCGTTTCTTTCATCAGAAGGAAAATCTCATTCACGCTGAATTGACTGGAGATACTGCACCACCGCGTCGATGCGTGCTTTGACTTTGGCTTCGCTCTCCGGCGTGAATTCCTTACCCGGCTCCTGGAGATTGACTCCCCAGAAGGGCATATCGAAGCGCTTATGCGAGGGGATAGTCTTGCGGCCATCAATCCAGTCTTCGACTTCCTGGAACGGAAATTTGCCGCCGTGACGCTGGCTCAGCAGGGTCAGGTCCGCCGGCTTAATGCCTGGAATCGTATCCACCTCTGGACCATTGCCCCGGCCGTCGGCACCGTGGCATTGGGCACAGTTTTGCCGGTAGGTCTCCGCGCCAGAGTCCGCTGCGAAGATCGGATCCGCAAGCGCAAGGACGGACAAGGTCAGCGCAGCCGCGCTGACGACGAGCAAGTGACGATGTCGAGTCAATTCTGATCCTCTCTTTCTGACGCGCTACTTGGCGTGGGTGCGGATCGTCAGGACCGGGACGGTCGCTTCACGCACGATCCGCTCGGCGACGCTGCCCATCACCAAACGAGTTACGCCATGCCGCCCGTGGGTCGTCATCACTACAAGATCGGCATGCGTCCGCTCTGCCATCGCAAGTATAGTTTCCGCCGGATCGCCGATTTCGATATTGATCTCATGATCGACTCCGGCCAGAACGCCATTCGCCATCTCGGCCACCTTGGTCCGCGCATGTTTGGACTGCGACTCCTGCAGCTCGGCGAGAACAAAGCCCTCGGTAGCGAGCGGATTGATCCAGACCACATGAAGGAGACAGACCGTGGCCTTGCACAGCCGTGCGATCGCGCACGCTTCCTTTAGCGCGGTGGCGGAGGTGTCGTCAAAGTCGACCGGACAGAGTATGCGTTTATAGGGAAAGCTCATGGCGTCACCCTTCCTCGGCGGCGGTTCAACGCGGCGCTCATTCCAGATTGTACTTGGCGATTTTGGCGTAGAGCTTCTTGCGTGAGATCCCGAGCAGCTTGGCGGCGGCGGTCTTGTTGCGGTCGGCGGTGGCGAGCGCCCGGCCGATGACGTCGCGCTCGACCTCGGCGAAAGTCGTCGGTCGTCCCAGGGCGGGACTTGCGGCGGTCTCCGCCGCAGGCGCGAGATGTCCAACCGCGGTGGGCAGATCCTGCAGTTGAATCAAGCGCGCGCGACCGAAAGTAAAAGCCCCCTCGATCACGTTGGACAGTTCGCGCACATTGCCTGGCCAGCGATAGTTGACCATCGCTTCGAGCGCGGCGGGCTCGATCCCGGCGACCGCTTCGGCACGCATCAGGCGCTGGTTGAAGAGGGCGATAAAATGCTCGACCAGCAGCGGGACGTCGGTTGCGCGTTCACGCAGCGCCGGCACCCGCAGCACGCTCGCCTGCAGTCGATAATAGAGATCCTGGCGCAGTCGCCCCTCGCGCACTGCCTCTTCGGGGTCGCGATTGGTCGACGCGATCAAGCGCACATTTAAGGGAATCTCGCGCAAGGCGCCGACCGGCCGCACCGCCCTTTCCTGGATCGCGCGGAGCAGCTTGCTCTGCGTTTCGGGGCTCATCTCGGTAATTTCGTCCAGAAAGAGACTCCCGCCCTCCGCGGCGCGAAACAGACCGGGATAGTCGGCCGCCGCTCCGCTGAACGCGCCGCGCTTGTAGCCGAACAGTTCGCTTTCGATCAGGTCCTTGGGGAGCGCGGCGCAATTGAGGGCGATGAACGGTGTCGGCGTCGCCTTGCCGCACTCGTGAATCGCGCGCGCGACCAGCTCCTTGCCGGTGCCGCTCTCACCGACGATCAGGATGGTTCCCGCCATCCGGGCCGCCGCCTCGATACGGTCGTAGAGGGTGCGCATCTGCGGGCTTGCGCCGACCAGACCGTGAAAATTACTCCGCGCCGCGTGTGGTAACTGCGCCGCTTCGTGCTCGAGCGCCATGATCCGGGCGGCCGCCTCCGCGGTCTGCACGCGGAGGTAGGCATCCGCTAGCAGCAGGATCCTGAGGTGGCTCAGCCTGTCGAAAATGACGTAGGAGTGGAGCGAGACGGTTGTGTTTGAGGAGAAAACCTTGTGCGCGGCTTCTTCGAAAAGATGCAGCGAGGCGATCAACTCGCTGAGTGGCACGTGGCGCTCGGCCAGCGTTTCACCGAGTTTGGTGACGTTCTCCGCAAAAAGATCGATGTTCTTTTCGAGCAGAGCGCCGTCGCAGAGCAGGAGCGCGGGCTCAAAGATGCGGCCGAATTCGCCCTCCGACAGTGAAGCGTTGTCGCCGAAATGCAGCGCGTAGACTTTGTACCACTCGGCGACGACCGTGCTGCGTTCCGCGACGACGGCGGCGATCAGCGGCCGCAGGTCATCGAGATCTTCGTCCCACAGCAAGTAAAAATGCCGCGGCGCTCCGATCCGCCGAGGCGTGGAAGTACCGTTGTCTCCTGGTGTTGCCGGTATTTGAGGCTCTGACCGCCCAGCCGTTTCGTTCACAGAATTGCGTCTCAGAAAAGAATCTAATCATTATGCGCAATTCCCACAAACAATCCACATGTATGGTGCCCAAAATCGAGGCGCGGCGCGCTATCCCCCCGCAAAAGGAGGATCGTCACGCGACGGCTATGGAATCAATGAGAGAATATGCGCCGCTCGAGTTCCGCGAGCAGCGCGCCCAGGTCATGCGCGGTGTCCGCGACCACGTGGCGCGCGGGCGGAATCTCGTCCAGCGGTTCGAAGTCCGCGATTTGGGCAAGATAGATCCCTACGTTCGCGTCCGAGATCTCGTTGGCTTGCTTGTTCCGCTCGATCAAGCGGCGCACGACTTCATCGCGCGGCGCGCGGCACTCGACAAAAATCGGCGTCGTCCCGGTGCGCTGCGCGAGGTCGTTCACCAGCGCTCTTTCGTCGCGCTGCTGAAAAGTGGCGTCGATGATCACGCCCTGGCCCGCCTTGAGCAGCTCTTCCGCTTGCGCGATCAGCGAGCGATAGACGCGCGCGGAGAACTCCGCGCGGTAGGCTCCTTCACCATAGGGGGCCGCCAAGGGAACGGTCGATGCGACCCCCGCGAGCCGCTTGCGCTCCGCGTCGGAAGCCAGGACGACGAAAGCCGTGCGTTGCTGCAGCGTGCGCGTCAGGGTCGACTTGCCGGTGCCCGAGAGTCCGCAAACGATCAACAGTCCCTTGGCCGGCGCCTGCTCCGCATAGCCACACGCCAATTCCAGATAGCGGCGGGCCTGCTCCCGGGCCAGCACCCGGTCACTCAAGGAGCAGTCTTCCTGGCGGCTCTTGATCAGTTCGACCTTCGCGCGGATCGTGGCTCGATAGCACTTGTAGAACGGCAGCAGGATTTCGAGGTCGGCGTCATCGGAAGCCAGCGCGTAGGCTCGCACCAGTTCCTTCGCATATTCCGGCCGGCCGAGACGATCACAATCCATCGCCAGAAAGGCCAGTTCGGCGGCGACGTCGCAATAACGCAAACGTTCGCTGAACTCGAGCGCGTCGATAATCCTGATGCCGTCGGGGAGCAGGTAGATTGAGTCGCCGCGCAGATCGCCGTGCCCGTCGCGCACCCGTCCGTTGCGCGCGCGCTGGTTGATAAACTCCCAGTGCGCCGCGATGAAGCGGCGGCTGAAGCTCCTGAGAACCTCGAGCCGATCCTGCGTGACGGTATCAGCCGCAAGGTCGGCGGTCTCCTGGAGATTGCCCATCACCAGCCGCCAGACCGCGCCAGCTGAGCCGTAGTTCCAGGCTTCCCCGGAGTTGACGTTGGCGTGGAACCGCGCGACTCGTTCGGCAATCCCTCGGATATCGTCCACCGTGGCCGTTCCCGCCGCGAGCAGCTGATCGAGCCGCCGCTCATCCGGCAGGCGGTGCATCTTGAGCGCAAAGTCCACGACCACGTCGGCATCGGTCAACACGCCGTCCAAACTATAGGTGCCGTTGCGATAGATAATCGGCAGGACGCCGAAATATACGTCGGGCGACAAGCGGCGGTTGAGGCTTAGTTCGCACTCGCAGAGCTCCCGCCGCCGGGTGGGCGTTGAACAGTCGATAAAGGGCAGCCTGATCGGCTTTCTCACCTTGTAAACGTAATCGCCCGCAAGGAAGACGTACGAAGTATGAGTCTGCCTGAGCTCGACGCGAGCGGGATGCTCCGGATAGAAGCCGGGCAGGCTCATCGTTTCGATCAGCGGAGGGCACGCGCCTGGAGTATCCATAGCTGTTCCTCGCGTCTCAACTGCGGCGGCAAGCTTCATTGCGATTCAATCAGAGCTTCGAGCAGATCGGACGCGGACAGCATCCCGACGACGCGGCCGTCTTCAAGCACCGGCAAAGCGCCGATTTTCCGCTCGCGCAGAAGCCGGGCGGCGTCCCAAATCGAGGTGTCGGGCGTCACCGTCAGCGCCGCCGTGGTCATCGCCTGCCGCGCCGTCGTCGACTCGAGAAATTTGAGATGAGTCCGTACGTCGCGATCAGTGACAATGCCGAGCAGCTTGTCGCCCTCGACCACCGGCAGACCTCGGACCTTGTGCTGCTGCATCAGGGTGCAAGCCGCCGTGAGGGGTTCCTCGGGGGCAATCGCAAACGGATGAGCCGTCATCCAATGAGCCACGGTTGCGCGGTCGGCCGGAAAGTATTTGGCGGTGAGCACCGGGCAGGTTACCCCGCGCATCACGAATTCGGCCACGCTGCCCAGAAAGAATCGCGAGAACCCTTTTCTGCCATGGGTGGCCATCACCACCAGGTCCGCCGGCAATTGCTTCGCCACATTGACGATACCACTGCCCGGGTCGCCGACCTCGACGCGCGACTCACTTGGAATATCGGCCAGATGCTTCTTCACCAGCTCGGCGACCGAAGCGCGCGCCAGGTCCGCGCGTTCCCGGCAGACTTCGACGAAGATCGATGCGCCTTCGGCCGGCATCGGCATCGTGACTACATGGAGAACATGAACCTCGGCGCCCAGCTCCCGCGCGGTGGCCGCGGCGAGTTCGAGCGCGCTTGGCGCGCTGCCGTCGAGATCAATCGGGCAAAGGATCTTGTTGAACAATCGGGCCATAAACGCGACCTCCGGTCGTCAGCCTGAGAATTACCTAGCCATACCCGTGCCATCCGACGGATGCGGCCCGACTCTCGACCACGCGCGCGTTTGACGAATCCGGGGACGCACGGCGTGTCGATTGGAAACGCCTTGGACGCATCCGACGGCGTCAGCGGGACAATCGAGCCGTCTCAGACAGTAATACGCCTGTACGGTGACGGCAGGGAAGTTGCTCTGTTTAACTGGGACTGCTAGGTGAGGCTTATATGAGCGGCAAAGGATTGATCCGAAGTCTGAATCGACGCGGGACTCGTGCGGATTCGCGGCCGCCGGTGGCGCAAAAAATTCCAGCGCCCCCGGATCCTTCGATCTGCGAACGTTGCGGCGCGGTGTATTCGCGGCGAAGTTGGCGGGCGAGCCGCAGCCGGAGCCTTGCGACCACCCAGCAGGCGCGCTGGACGGTCTGTCCCGCGTGCAAGCAACTTGGTCGGGAAGAAGGCTATGGCCGCGTGGTTGCCCAGGGGCGGTTTGTCGCGGACAACATCGTCTCTATCCGCCAGCGAATCGCCAATGTTGCGGCGCGTGCCGCACGCACCCAACCCGAACGCAAAATCATTTCAGCCGAACTGACCGGCGAGACGCTCGAGGTCTTGGCGACTTCACAGAAACTCGCGCATCGGATAACCCACGAATTGCGCAAGGCCTTTGGTGGAAAAGCGACCTATACGTGGTCCGATGACGGTGTGCTCAACGCGGTTTGGCAGCGGGGACGTAAAGCCTGAGGATCGGCTGGGATACGCCGGCGAGGACTGGTGGGCGACTCGCGAGGAGCGTCAACAGATTCCGCCCGGCGGCTAGCTCTTGTCCGCGGGCGTTCGCGCTGCGAGCGTGATCTTTTTCGCGGTAACGGCCTTCGCCATCGGCATCGTAAGCTCGATCACGCCATTCTTGAACGTCGCCTGAATCTTGTCGGCATCGGTTTCCCGTGGGAGGGTCAACCGTCGTTCGAACGATCCGTAGGTGATTTCACGATGAAGGTAGTCATCCGTCGTGACTTCTTCGCCGCCCTTCCGCTCGCCTTTGATTGTCAGGACATTGTCCAGCACGGTCAACTCGACATCATCCGCCTCGAGTCCGGGGGCATCCACTCGAATGATAAGGTTCCCCTCCTTGACGAAGCTCTCGACTGCCGGCATATAGCCGCCGGCAGCTCCAGGGGTTCGCGCGCCATGCAACATCTCCGCGAGCCGCCGGTCGACTTCGCGTCGCCAGCGATCGAGTTCGTCGAACTGCTTCCACATTGGCGAGGCCCCCATTTGTAATTATACCTCAACGTAGACGGGCCTTTATAACGAGGGTTCAGACTCCGTCGCAGCCCGCGTCAGGCCGTTTGATCTTCCCCCATCCTGACGGTCAGCACCGGGCACGCGGACTCGCGCACCACTTTCTCCGTCACACTTCCGAGCACCAGATGCGAGAGACCATGACGCGCGTGCGTGGCCATCACGATCAAGTCGGCCTTGACTTCATTCGCGGCGCGAATAGTTTCGTCAGCGGGCGAGCCGTAGTGGAGAAGCGTCTCGTGCGGAACCCCGGCAAGCTCCGTTTCGATGATTTGCTTGAGCAGTGCACGCGAATCCGCTTCATTGCGCCGTTCGATCAGCGGCGCGGAGACCACGAGCGGGTCGGTCGGCACCACGACGTGCAGCAGGTAAACCGTTCCCTCTTCACGTTGCGCGACGCGCCGCGCCAAACGCACGGCCTTCAGCGAATTGCCATCGAAATCGACCGGGCATAAAACCTTTTGGAAGAGTGCCACGTTGTGTGCCCTCCTTAGAATGTCTGAGAATTTATTAAATGTCTGAGAACTTAATGTGCAGCAAGCGTGCCATCCGGGGTCCGCACTGCGCAAGCGTTGCGGCGGCGCCCAAGCGAGCATTGTATCCATCGGCACGATGGCGCAAGTGGTACCGTCTCCGTTGGACACAATCAGGGACGACGCGGCTTCCGCCTGGCGATGACAGCCCGGCGAGTCGTCGCGGCACAAGACGTGCTGAACATCAAAGCATCCCGGCCGTGACACCTGCGGGGCGGGAAAGGGAGCATGTCAATGAATCGTGATTTCGAAGTCAGGCAACTCTTGCGCGCCTATCGCAGCGGCGTAATGAGTGAAGCGGCTTTCGAGGAAGAGATACTCCGGCTTGAGCACGAGGCGAGCGGGGCGGAACCGGGTGTGGCGCCCAGCCCCGGGTTCGAAGCCTTCGGCCAGCGTTTCCGCTCCGAACGCGAGGCGGTCATCAGCTTTTTCGATCAGTTGCACGCGACCCAGATGGATACCGCCGTGGGCTTTGCGAAGTGGGCGACCGTCTGCCGCACCACCGGCTTACGCACCGGACTCTTGATGATCGCGGAACGCGACGCGTATCACGCGCGGGCGCTCGAGCGCCGGGCGCGCGAGCTGGGCGGCGAACTCCACTCGACCACCACCGAGGTGGGCGGCAAGATCGTGGAGCTGCTGGCGAACCGCGAAGTGGCGGACCTCGAAAAACTCGTCGCGCTGACCAGTATCGTGCAGGACCCGCGCGACGCCGTCGCGCCGATCACCGCTTTCGCGTCGCTGCTCAAGACCGACCTGGAATCCAAGCAGGCTTTGCGCCTGATCGCGGAAGATGAGCTGTCAACGGTAAACTGGCTGCGCGACGTCTGTACGGCGCTGGCCGAAAGCCGGTCGGCGCCGACCCCGGCTCGGCCCGGCGCGGAGTAGGCCGATCGCTAAAATTCCGCCTTGAAGGAGTCTTGCAGGCCGTTCGCATAGGAAACCCGCTGTGGCTTGACGAGCAGCATCCGCAGGGCGGGATTGCCGAAAAACGGCGCCTCGAAGGGGTTCTTCTGCAGGAAGACCGCCTTCAGGCGCTCCCAGTCCGCGCTGCCCGGCGCGACTTCGCTCGCCACGCCCTGCATCGAGATGCGCGCGATCTGAAAGGTTTCGGGCGCCGGTCCTTGGTCGCGCGTGTCGACCATCACCGTGACCCGCGGCCGCTTGAGCGCGTTCTCGTACTTTTCCGCGTTCGCGGCCACGATGAAGATAATTTCGTGGGCGTCGGTTTCGGCAAAGGCCTGCATCGTGCCAGTTGCCCACTCCGTACCCTGGGTGATCAGCACCCCGAGATGCTCCTTGGTGAAAACCGCCGCAAGCTTCTGTTTCTGTTCGGCCGTCAGCATTGAATTCGGGTTCCTCTGCGAGAAATTCCAAGGCCCCCAGGCAGGTGAGAGGCCGAGTTAGCGGCCGGGATTTGCCCGGCCTGGTTATTTTTCTATTCTGAGCCGCCACATCGAGTCCATCGCGGCGACCTCGATTACGGCGTGCCCTTCGGCCTCCGCCGCGCGCGGAATGTCGCGCGCTCCGCGCGGGTCGTCGATCAGCAATTCCAGCACCTCGCCCCGCGCCATCCCTTCTAGCCGCACCTTCGCATGCGCCCAGTTGAGCGGACACTTGACGCCGCGCAGGTCGAGGATAGGGGTCATCCGCGCGCTATTTGGCGGCGGCCTGCAGCTTGCGGACGTAGCGGTCGAGGATCTGGCGCATCACGTCCGTGCCCTGCGCACCGACGAGCGGGTACTCCCCGATAAAAAAGGTGGGGACACCGTCGACGTTGCGATTGTGCGCGATCATCGCGTTGTTTTTGATCCGCATCGCGTAGCGGTTCGACGCGATAGCGCCGCCCAGTTCGGCGCGATCGATCCCGACATCGGCGGCGAGGTCGGCGACTACGCCCGGCTGACCGATATTCAGCCCCTCGCTGAAGTACGCGCGGTAAACGCGCTCCTCGAACTCCTCGCCCTTGCCGATCTCGGCGGCGAACTCCGCCGCTTCGAGCGCGGGGCGCGAGTTGGTCAGCAGCTCGGGCGGCTTCATCGAGCAGCCGGCTTCCTCGGCCATCGCCTGGATCCGCGTCCAGATGGCGCGGCGGGTCTCAGGGCTCATTTCCCGGCGGAATTCCGCCGCCGGCATCCCTTCGGCCGGCCAGTCCGGATGAATCTGGAAGCCGCGCCAGGCGATATCGAGATCGAACTCGGGCTTGAGCTTGCGCACGGTCGCGAAGCCGATGTAACAAAACGGGCAGATAAAATCCGAGAACATTTCGATTTTGATCGCCATCGTCGCTCATCCTCTCGGCAAACTATATGTCGCGCCGCACGGAGTGGTCAAAACCCGGTTCCGCCCGGTCCTGCCCGCCCAGTCTTGCCCGCTTAGTCTTGCCCGCCCAGTCTTGCCGGCTTAGTCTTGCCCGCTTAGTCTTGCCCGCTTAGTCTTGCCCGCTTCGGTCTTGGCCGCCGGCTGTGTTAATTAGCAGAGGCCGGCCGCGGTGGTCCGGGCTTCGGGCCGTCCAGCCGCTTGATGGAGACCAGGCATGATATTGGAAAGCTTCAGCCTCGAAGGAAAAGTCGCGATCATCACCGGTGCGGGGCGCGGACTCGGCCGCGCGATGGCGATTCGCTTCGCCAACTGCGGCGCCGACATCGTGGCCGCCTCGCGCACCCTCGCCCAGCTCGAGGAGACCGCGGCCGCGGTCCGCAAGCTCGGGCGGCGCTGTCTGGTCAAGCCGACCGACGTCACCAGCTCCGCGCAGATCAACACGATGGTCGACGCGGCGATCGCGGAATTCGGCCAAATCGACATCCTGGTCAATAACGCCGGGATCGGTGAGGAGTCCTTCGGCAAACGGATCGAGAAAATCACCGACGAGGACTGGCGCGCCGGTATCGACACCAATCTGTCGAGCCAGTTCTACTGCGCGCGCGCCGCGCTTCCCCACATGGTCAAGCGCAAGCGCGGCAAGATCATCAATGTCGCCTCGGGTTATGGCCTGCGTGGCGGAAAACATAACTACATGTATGCCTGTTCAAAGGGCGCGATCCTCCAGTTGACGCGCTCGCTCGCGCTCACCTACGCGGACGACAATATTCAGACCAACTGCATCGTGCCCGGCATCTTTCCGCACAACGCGGCGCTGATGGAATTCTTCAAGGGCGGCAAATTCATTCCTATCGGCCGGGTCGGTGAAGACGAGGATGTCGGTCCGCTCGCCGTGTTCCTCGCCGCCGACGCTTCCAATCATGTCAACGGTGAACTCGTCATCATCGATGGTGGCGGTCTCGCCGGCGGTATCACGCCGACCGGCGTAGCGCCCGCCAACTCCAACTGACCCGAATTCGTCGGGACCACCAGGGAACGGACTCATATGGCACTTCCAGCAGGCACCAGGGACTTCTTACTCGGCGGCAAGCACGCGCTGGTAATCGGCGCCGAGCATCCGGTCGGCCGCGTCGCCGCGGTGAGCCTCGCCGAGGCGGGCGCCAAAATCCTGATCGCTTCACAGGAGGCCGGCACGGCGGCGGCGATGAAGGAGACCGCCAAGGCGGTCGAGGCGGCGGGACAGAAAAACGTGCCGACCCAGGTCCAGCATGCGGCGATTCGTGCCGACCTCAGCGCGACGGTCGATTTGACTATCAAAAAACTCGGCGGGCTCGACATTCTGGTCACCGCGCTCGACAACCCTTTTTATGCGCCCGCCGACGCGACCAATGATTCCGACTTCGACCACGTGATGGAAGACAATTTCAAGAATGTCTGGATGGCGTGTCAGGAAGCCGGGCGCGTGATGTTGCAGCGGGGCGGCGGCACGATCGTGGTGATCAGCAACGTGATGGCCGAACGGGGCGTACCCAACGCCACGCTTTATTGCGCCGCCAAGGGCGCGGTGCGCAACCTGGTGCGCGCGCTCGCGCTCGAATGGGCGCGCCGCGGGGTCCGGATCAATATGATCGAGTGCGGATGGCTCGACGCCGCGGGCAGCGCGCAAAACAGCTCCGACGAGTTCGCCGAAAAATTGGTCAAGTACCTGCCCTACCGCAGGTTGATGAAACCCGAGGAGCTTGGCGGCGCGCTCATCTATCTGGTCTCGCCGGCCGCCGGGTTTGTCACCGGCGAGTCGATCGCGATCGACGGCGGGCTGCTCTGCCGCGTCTGATCGGGCCCGTTGCGTTACAACCTCCACGGAGTTTCCCCGATGATTGATTTTTCGGTGCCTGAAGAAATCCGCGAGCTCGGCCGCAAGGTCGAAGCCTTCATCAATGAGCAGATTGTTCCGCTCGAGCGCGACCCGCGCCAGGGTCCGCATGGACCGGAGGAAGTCCTGCGGCTCGAGATGGTGCGGCGCGCCCGCGCGGCCGGCCTGCTTTCGCCGCACGGGCCCAAAGAGTACGGCGGGCTGGGGCTCGATCATCGCGGGATGGCGGTCGTGTTCGAGGCCGCGGGATGGTCGCCGCTGGGCCCGCTCGCGCTCAACATTCAAGCGCCCGACGAAGGCAATACGAACCTGCTCGACAAGGTCGCGACCCCGGCGCAAAAGGCGCGCTGGCTGGGACCGCTGGTGCGCGGCGAGATTCGCACGATCTTCTCGATGACCGAGCCGGACGGCGGCGCCGGTTCCGATCCGACGATGCTCAAGACCACGGCGCGCCGTACGGGCGACGATTTCGTGATCAACGGCCGCAAATGGCTGATTACCGGGGCGCCGGGCGCCGCGATCAATATCGTGATGGCGCGCACTGAAGACGCCGACGGCCGCGACCTTGGCGCGACGATGTTTCTGGTCGATACCAACGCCCCCGGCTTCGCGATCACGCGCCTGCTCGATACGCTCGACAGCAATTCACCGGGCGGTCACGCCGAAGTCGAGTTTCATGACGTGCGCGTGGGCCGCGATCGTATTCTGGGGGAAGTCGGCAAAGGCTTCCGCTACGCCCAGGTACGGCTCGGCCCGGCCCGCCTGACCCATTGCATGCGCTGGCTGGGCGCGGCGCGCCGCGCCCAGGCGATCGCGCTCGAATACGCCCGCCATCGCCAGGCGTTCGGCCGGCCGATCGGCGAGCATCAGGGCGTCGGCTTCATGCTCGCCGACAATCAGATCGAGATCGATCTCTGCCGGCTCGCCATCTGGCACGCGGCCTGGATGCTTGATCAGGGCGAGCAGGCGCGCAACGAGACCAGCATGTACAAGGTGTTCTGCTCGGAGGCGCTGGGCCGCGTGGTCGATCGCTCGTTGCAGGTGCTGGGCGGGATGGGAATCACCGGCGATACCGTGGTCGAGCGAATTTACCGGGATATCCGGCCGTTTCGGATCTACGACGGCCCCTCGGAAGTCCATCGCTTCGCGATCGCCCGGGCGCTCCTCAAACACTAGGGAACCTCTGCACAAGCCTCATCCCGTCATTCTGAAAAACCCCATTACAAAATCGTGCATAAGAGACCGCTAGATTCCCTTCGCAAAGCCTCAGGGCATGCTTCGCGCGCAGACGGAGCCTGCCCTTGAGGAGCGCAGTGACGAAGGGCTCAGAATGACGAAAGGGCTTTATAGTTACAAAAAGTAGCAGTGTCATCCTGAGAGTTTGTGAATTTTTGTGCCGTCGCCTACTTGGTGGGAACTCCGTGTGCCCTCACCCGCCACGGCTTCGGCGAAACGCCTCACCGTGGCGACCTCTCCCTGGACAAAGGAGAGGTTTTAGGAAGCGGCGCTGCTCTTAAACACCTCTCCTTGTCCAGGGAGA
>JBKQPD010000070.1:0-32698 GCA_052145175.1 Binataceae bacterium (SeqCode)
ATCCTGAGCCCTTCGTCGCTGCGCTCCTCAAGGGTAAACTCAGCGAAGGATCTGCGTCCGCGCTCTTCGGCCTCGTCGGCCGGAACTTTAGGCCAAGCCCTGATGCTCGAGCTTTCCGGAGGGGGACTTCGCGACGTTGTTGGGGCTTTCCGGCTCGGTTAATCGTCCGCTATTGGCGAACAGTCGCGGCAATTGCTCGACGCAGACCCGTAGAAAGCTGCGCGCCGGACCGGCCAGCTTGGTCGCGTTGTGATAGGCGAGATACCAGTCGCGATAAAGGCCGTGCGGCCCGATCGGCAGCGCCACGCACTCACCGCGCGACAGTTCCCCATTGACCGACCAGCGCGGGACGATCGTGATGCCCACGTTTTGGCCGGCCAGATGCTTCGCCAGTTCAAGATCGTCGGTCTCGACGATGATTCGCGGAAACAGCCCCGAATGAATCAGGAAGCGATCCCACGGCACGAAGCGCAGGTTGCCCGGCGACGCCATAATGAAGCGCTGCTCCTTCAGGTCGACAGCGAGCACGCGCTCCTTGGCCGCCAGGGGATTGGACGGGCTCATGGCCGCGACCAGTTCGTCTTTGCCGAGCGGGGCGAGGGCGAGCGCCTTGTGCTGCAACCCGGTGGGCACCAGCGCGATATCGATCTCACGATGCGCGACGCGATCCGCCGCAACGTCCACGTCGGTCATCACCACACTGACTTGAATGGCGGGGAAACGCTCGTGGAACTGATCGATCAGACGGGGCAGCAACCAATGACAGAAGGTTGCCGGAACGGCGACCGACAGACGCCCTGAATTAGTGTTGGATTGCTCCGCAAGGAGCACGCGCACCCGCTCCAGATTATCCAGCACCTGACCGGCGCATTGCAGCAGAATTTCGCCGCCTTCGGTGAGGCGGACGAACTTGTTGGATCTGACCAGCAACGGAGTCCGCAACTCGCGCTCGAGGATTCCGATCTGTTGACTGATTCCCGACTGCGAAAGTTTCAATTTCCGCGCCGCGCCAGTGAAACTGCGCATCTCGGCTACGGCGCGAAAAGTCTTCAGTAGGCGGATCTCCAATTCCATCTTTTTGGGTGATTACTCCAATCATCGTGCGTGATTGCGCCGCGCTGCTCATTAGCTGGTCAAACCGCATGAGCATCTGCCGCGCGAACAGGCAAACACATCATCATCAGCTCTCCGGTCACGCTCCCGATCGAGTCCCGCGCAAGAAGCAGGCCCGCCGTCGGGTGCGCAACGCGCGATGGCATGACGGTTGCGCTTATCTCAATACCTTCGCGCCGCCGCAAAAGTTCATCACTTTCGATGGGTGTAATCAGCCGGCGTGATGACAGGAAACCCGACGATGCAGATCGAAAAAACGCGGTTATTGGTAATCGGCACCGGGATGGCGGCGGGACGCGCGATCGAGGAGATTACGCAGCGCGCGCCCGGCCGGTTTGACATCACGATGTACGGGGCCGAACCCCACACCGTTTACAATCGCATCCTCTTGTCCGATGTGCTGGCCGGCTCCAAAAGCCCGGAAGGCATCTTCCTATATACGACCGAATGGTTCGAAAGCCGCGGGGTCAAACTGGTCGCCGGCGTCAAGATCGAAAAGATCGATCGTGCGCGCAAAGTCGTGATCGATGCCGCCGGATGCGAGGAACGCTACGACAAGCTGATCATTGCTACTGGCAGTTTGCCGCTCGTGCCGCCGATCGAAAACCTCAACCTTCCGGGTTTCTTCGTCTTCCGCACGATTGCGGACTGCCAGTTGATTGCCGGCTACGCGCGCCGCTGCCGGCGCGCCGCGGTGATCGGCGGGGGCTTGCTCGGCCTCGAGGCGGCGCGCGGCCTGCTCAATCACGGCCTCGAGGTGACGGTGATCGAAGTGATGCCTTACCCGATGGTGCAGCAGCTCGATCCGGATTCGGGCGCGATGCTCGCGCGGCGTCTGGAAGCCCTGGGACTGCGTTTTCTGTTCGAAAAGGCGACGCAAAGCGTGCTCGGCGCGAACGCGATGCGCGGTCTGACCTTCAAGGACGGCAGCGAAATCGAGACCGACATGGTGGTGGTGAGTTGCGGCATCCGGCCCAACGTCAAACTCGCGGTGGAAGCGGACCTCAAGGTCGAGCGCGCCATTGTGTGTGACGATCATCTGCAAACCTCCGATCCGGACATCTATGCGGTCGGCGAATGTGTCGAGCATCGCGGGCGCGTTTACGGACTGGTTGCCCCGCTTTTCGCGCAGGCGCGCGTGCTCGCGGATCATCTGACGGGGGCCGACCACACCGCGGCTTATGCCGGCTCCAAGCTTTCGACCCGCCTTAAGGTGATGGGCGTGGACCTGTTCTCCGCGGGCGATGCGCGGCCCGCCGACGGGCCGGGGGTCGCGGTGACGCGTTATATCGAGCCCGAACGCGGCGTTTACAAAAAGCTGGTGGTGCGCGACGGGAAAATCACGGGAGCGATTTTGCTGGGCGAGGTCGATGGCGCGAGCGCCGTCATGAGTGCCTACGAAAACGAGACCGTGCTCGGCGAGCGCCGCGCCGACCTGCTCTTCGGCGGTGGTGGGGCGCAAGCGGACGGCGTCGCCGCGCTGGCCCTGACGGCGACGGTCTGCAGCTGCCATCAAATAAACAAGGGGACCCTGATCGAGGCGATTACGGCGGGTTGTCAGCTCGATCAGCTCGGCGCGCAAACCCGGGCCGGAACGGGTTGCGGCGGCTGTCGTCCGCAGCTCGAGGCGCTGGTGGCGGCCTACGGCAAGACCGACCCGTCGGCCGCCTGGTATGTCAAGGCAGTTCCCCTCGCCAAGCCGGAATTGGTCGCCGCGATCAAGCGCCAGGGCCTGCGCAGCGTGAGCGCCGTTCTCAACGAACTTGGCGATGGCAGCGACGACCCGTTGAGCAAGCCGGGACTCGCGTCGCTCCTGCGCACCATCTGGGGCGCCCAGTATGAAGACGAACGCGACGCACGTTTCATCAACGATCGTGTCCACGCGAACATCCAGCACGACGGGACCTTCTCCGTGGTCCCGCGCATTCCGGGCGGCGTGACTTCGCCCGCGCAACTGCGCCGGCTGGCCGACGTCGCGGAGAAGTACAACATCGGGATGGTAAAAATCACCGGTGGCCAGCGCATCGACTTGCTCGGAATCAAAAAGGAAGACCTGCCCGGTGTCTGGCGCGACCTCGGCATGCCGAGCGGGCACGCGTACACCAAGGCGTTTCGCACCTGCAAGACCTGCGTGGGAACCGATTTCTGCCGGTACGGCGTTGGCGACTCGACCAGTCTCGGCATCGCGATTGAGACGCGCTTTCAGGGGATCGAAGCGCCGCACAAACTCAAGCTCGCGGTGAGCGGCTGCGCGCGTAACTGCGCGGAAGCCACCGTCAAGGATATCGGCGCGGTGGCGATTCCCGACGGCTGGCAGGTCTGTGTGGGTGGCGCCGCCGGTCTGCGCGTGCGCGCGGCCGATCTGCTCGCGACGGTCGCCGCGCCTGACGAAGTACTGCGCCTGATCGGCCGTTTCATCCAGTACTACCGGGAGAACGCGCGCTACGCGGAACGCAGTCCCGCTTTTGTCGAACGCGTCGGGATCGAGCGGCTCCGTACGGTATTGCTCGATGAATCGAGCGACGAAGTGCGGCGGCTCGATCAGGCCATCGCGGCAGAGGTCGCCAACTACCGGGATCCGTGGCGCGAAGGCCACGCTCCCGTCGAAGTTGCGCAATTCGCAAGTGAAATTCCGGCTTAGGCGGAGCGAGGCAAATGGCAGGATTAATTACATCACAAGGCAGCGTCGCGCTGGATCGGCCAGCGTGGATTGCGCTCGGCCGTAGCGATTCGGTGCCGCGCGGACAGGGGCGATGCTTCGCCGTGGGCCGCTTCCGTATCGCGGTCTTTCGCTCCCGGGACAACACGGTCCGGGCGCTCGAGAACGCCTGTCCACATCAGGGCGGTCCGCTCGCCGATGGCGTCGTCGGCGCCGGGATGGTGGTGTGCCCGCTGCACGCGCATCGGTTCCGCCTCGCCGATGGCTCCGGGGTCGACACCAGTCTGTCTGCCCGGAGCTTTGCCGCGGAGATCCGCGACGGCTTCATCTTCGTCGCGATTCCGGCGGACGCGTGATGGTTTCCTCGTCGCTCGCGGGTTTGGCTGATCTATGACAGAGCAATATGAACCGCGCTGGGCGCGTTCCTATTGTCCGTACTGCGGAGTCGGGTGCGGGCTCAAGGTGGGGATGCGCGGCGCAGGCCTGTTCAAGGTCAACGGCGATCCCGAGCATCCGGCCAACTTCGGCGAGATTTGCGCCAAAGCGGCGCATCTGGTCCCCACCACCGCGGCCACCGGGCGCTTGCTCTATCCGCATCTGCGTGATCGGCGCGGCGGCGCTCTTACCCGCGTCGCGTGGCATCGTGCCCTTGCCCACGCCGCCGGACGGCTGCGCGAGATAATCGCGGCGCACGGCCCCGACGCGGTCGCCTTTTACGGCTCCGGCCAACTCACGACGGAGGACTATTACGTCTTCAACAAGCTGGTGAAGGGGTTCATCGGCACTAATAATTTCGACACCAACAGCCGTATGTGCATGGCCAGTGCGGTCGCCGCCTACACCGCCGCGTTCGGCACCGACGGGCCGCCGGCGTCGTATGCTGACCTGGAGCTCGCCGACCTGTTTTTGATCGTCGGCAGCAACAGCGCCTGGTGTCACCCGATCACCCATCGCCGGATGGAGAAACGCAAGGCCGCGGCGCCCGACGAGGTGCGCGTAATCGTCGTCGACCCGCGCCGTACGGAGACGGCCGACCTGGCCGATCTTCATCTGCCAATCCTTCCGGGCAGCGACGTCGCGCTCTTCAACGCAATCCTCGCCGTGCTGATCGGCGAGCGGCTGCTCGATGAGCAATTCATCGCCGCGCATACCACGGGGTGGGAAGCGGCGCGCGCGGCGGCGCTGGCCTGGAGCCCGGAACGGGCGTCGCACGCCTGCCGGGTGCCGGCCAAGGAGATTGTGCGCGCCGCCCTCTGGTTCGGCCGCGCCAAGCGACCACTTACTTTGTGGAGCATGGGCGTCAACCAATCGTCGTCGGGCACCGCCAAGGCGCTCGCGTTGCTGAACCTGCATCTTGCTACTGGAACCGTCGGCAAGCCCGGCTGCGGACCTTTGTCGCTCACCGGCCAGCCCAACGCGATGGGCGGACGCGAGGTCGGCGGCATGGCGCAGTTGCTGCCAGGCTACCGGCGCGTCGACCAACCCGCACATCGCGCCGCGGTCGCGCGGCTGTGGGGTTGTCCGCCGGAGCGAATCTCCGCCCGGCCCGGCTTGACCGCGGTCGAGATGTTCGAGGCGCTCGCCCGGGGTACGCTCAAGGCGGTCTGGATTATCTGCACCAATCCGGCCGTCTCCATGCCGGATCTCGATCTGGTCGAGCGGGCGCTGCGCTATGCGCAACTGGTCGTGGTGCAGGATTCCTATCACCCGACCGACACCACGCGCTTCGCCGATGTGTTGCTGCCCGCGGCGCAATGGCCGGAGAAAACCGGCGTGATGACGAATTCGGAACGCCGCATCTCGTTGGTTCCGCGGCTTCTGGCGCCACCCGGAGAGGCGCTGCCGGACTGGGAGATTGGCGCTCTGCTCGCGCGTCACATGGGTTTCTCGCAGGCCTTCCCGTTCGCCGCCGCGGAAGAGGTGTTTGAGGAATACAAGACGCTGACCGCCGGCACCCCGATCGATATCGCGGGCGTCAGCTACGCGCGGCTGCGGGAGAAGCCGCTGCAATGGCCTTGCCCCGCGCCCGATCATCCGGGGACGGCGCGGCTCTACACGAATTTCCAATTCAATCACGACGGCGGGCGCGCGCGCTTCAATGCCACCGTGCATCGCGATCCCGCCGAACTTCCCGACGTCCATTTCCCGCTGATCCTCACCACCGGCCGGGTGCGCAATCAATGGCATACGATGACCCGCACCGGCCGGGTCGCGGCGCTGATGAAAGCGGCCCCCGAGCCCTACCTGGAGATCCACGCCGAGGACGCCGCCGAGGCGGGAGTCACGGACGGCGGCTTCGTCGAAGTGCGCTCACGGCGCGGCGTGTTCATCGCGCAGGCGCGGGTCACCGCCGAGGTGCCCCGCGGGGTGTGCTTCGCGCCGTTTCATTGGGGGCGGGCGGCCGGCGAATTCAAGGCCGCCAACAATGTCACGCAGCGGGCCCTGGATCCAACCTCGAAGCAGCCGGAACTCAAATTCTGCGCGGTCAACGTCATTCCGGCCCGAGCCTTCAAGGAAAGTGCGGATAGCGTTTTCGACGCGGCCGCGACTTACGACGACGTTCTCGCGCCCCGAGTTGAGGCGTCGCCTGTTCCCGCCTCAGCCAAGTGAAGTGCTCGGACATCTGATTCGAATTGCATCCGGGAGGAAAGTTGTGGATCTCAAGGACTTCAAACAGAGTGGGCATTGGCCGAGTTTGCTCTGTGCATTTCTCTATTTTGACACCAGTTTCATGCTTTGGACATTGCTCGGCGCGCTGGGCGTCTTTATCGCGCAGTCCTTCCATCTGAGCCCGGGTCAGAAGGGCTTGCTGGTCGCGATCCCGCTACTCGGCGGCGCGGTACTGCGCATTGTGCTCGGCGTCGCAACGGATCATTTTGGGCCGCGCAAGGTCGGTCTGGTCGGCATGACCCTGACGTTCATCCCGCTGCTCTGGGGCTGGCGGCACTCGGCCTCGCTCGGTGACATGTGGGCGGTCGGTCTGTTGCTCGGGATTGCGGGCGCCAGTTTCGCTGTTGCGCTGCCGCTCGCCAGTGGATGGTATCCCGCGCGGTTTCAGGGGCTCGCGCTGGGGATAGCCGGTGCGGGAAATTCCGGAACGGTCTTTGCGGCGCTGTTCGCCCCGCGGCTGGCCCAGCACTTTGGCTGGCGGACGGTGTTCGGCCTGGCGATGGCGCCCCTGCTGATCGTGCTCGTGGTCTTCGCGCTGCTGGCCGAGGACGGCCCGATGAAGTCCGCGCCGAAGCCGTTGGCCAGCTATCTGAAGATCCTGAGCCAGCGTGATATCTGGCGGTTCAACGGCTTCTATATGGTGACCTTCGGCGGGTTCGTCGGCCTAGCCAGCTTCCTGCCGACCTTTTTTTTCGATCAATACGGCGTGACCAAGGTTCAAGCCGGAAGCTTCGCCGCATTGTGCGTCTTTGCCGGCAGTTTTCTCCGGCCGCTCGGTGGCTACCTTGCGGATCGCGCAGGCGGCATCAGGGTCCTTAGCGTTCTCTATGGCTGCGTCGCGGTCCTGCTGGTCGCACTGGCCGCATTACCCGGTCTGGCGATCGCGCTCCCGCTCTTGTTCGCCACGATGGCGTGCCTGGGAACCGGCAACGGCTCCGTCTTCCAGTTGGTGCCCCAGCGCTTCGGCAACGAGATCGGCGTGGCTACCGGGATCGTCGGCGCGGCCGGCGGACTGGGCGGGTTCTTCCTGCCGACAATACTGGGCTTTCTCAAAGGCCTGACCGGCAGTTACACCGCGGGCCTGATGGTGTTCGCGCTCGCGGCGGTCTTCGCGATGCTCGCGATGCTGCGCGTCAGGCATGAGTGGCGGGCGGCGTGGACCCGCGCCGGTGTGGAAGTGGCTGTCTAGCCAGCCAACCCGATTCTGAGCAGTGGGTTCGTTCAGCCGCCTTCGGGAAAATTTCTGGCCGACACTGCTCGGCGGTGTTGCAGTTGCTGAGGATTCGAGCACGAAGCCGCGTTATCCCCACGTACAACGACCTTTGCGGCAGTGACATTTCATCGTATCCATTTCCCAGGATCGCGTGTCGGAATTGCCTTTCGGTGATGCGGACGAGCGGCTGGGTGCGGCTCGAGGCTCAACACTGAAGCGCTCCCTCGGGGGCACGACACTTGCACCAACTTATCTCTTCGTGACAAAGCCGGGGTTGGCAGCATTTCGCTACTCAGCGTCGTGATGATGGAACCTTACATTGCCACAGGCAACTGACAAAGACGCTTCGAACGGAGGTGCGGCCACCCCTACGCACTGCCCCTACTGCGCGCTGCAATGCGGAATGAATCTGGTTCGCGAAGGTACTCGCGTAGCGGTTCGCGCGCGCGAGTTCCCGACCAATCGCGGTGGCTTGTGCCAAAAAGGTTGGACCGCCGCGGAGTTGCTGGGGCATCCGGAGCGGCTTGCGGCGCCGATGCTGCGGGAAAGCCGGACGAGCGCTTGGCAGACCGTATCATGGAATGAAGCGCTGAGTCGTATCGTGGCCGCAATCACACGGGCGCAAAGCGACCACGGCCGCGACGCGGTCGGTCTGTTCGGTGGCGGCGGCCTGACCAATGAGAAAGCTTACCTGTTGGGCAAGTTCGCGCGGGTCGCGCTGCGGACCTCGCAGATCGATTATAATGGCCGTTTCTGCATGTCCTCGGCCGCGACCGCTGCGGTCAAGGCTTTTGGTATTGATCGCGGCCTGCCGTTTCCCCTCGAAGACATCGCGCTTGCCAAGACCATACTACTGGTCGGCAGCAATCCCGCGGAGACCTCGCCGCCGATCATCCAATATTTCGAGCGGCAACGCCGGAGCGGTGGCAAGCTGATCGTTGTGGATCCGCGCCTGACCGCGACGGCCCGTTCCTCCGATCTGCATCTTCAGCTCACTCCCGGAACGGATCTGTCATTAGCAAACGGCTTGCTGCATTTAGCAATAGCTAATCACTATATTGACGAATCCTTCATTCAAAGACGCACCAACAATTTTGAAGCGATCAGACGGGTCGTCGCGTCGTACTGGCCGGATCGCGTCGAGCGTATAACGGGCGTGTTGGCGAGCAAGCTCGTGATGGCGGCGCAATGGCTGGGCGAGGCGTCCAGCGCGATGGTTCTGACGGCGCGCGGGCCGGAACAACAAAGCCACGGCGTGGACAACACGCTGGCGTATATCAATCTCGCGCTCGCGCTCGGCAGATTCGGCACGCCCGGATGCGGCTATGGAACTATCACCGGGCAGGGAAACGGGCAGGGCGGCCGCGAGCACGGGCAGAAAGCGGATCAGCTCCCCGGGTATCGCAAACTGGATAATCCGGCCCATCGCGCCCACATCGCACGGATTTGGGGGGTCGCGGCCGAATCGCTGCCGGCCCCTGGCCTTTCGGCTTACGAGATGCTCGATCAGCTTGGGCAGCCAGGCGGTGTGCACGCTTTGTGGGTGATGGGCTCGAATCCGGTGGTTTCCGCGCCGCACGCCGGGCATATCCAGGCACGCATTGAAGCCCTCGACTTTTTGGTCGTCTCCGATCCCTTTCTCTCGGACACGGCGATGCTGGCCGACGTGGTTCTGCCGGCGGCGCAGTGGGCGGAAGAAGAAGGCACCATGACTAATATGGAGGGCCGGGTGATCCTGCGGCGACGAGCGCTCGAACCGCCCGCGGACGTATGGACGGATACCAGGATAATCGCCGAACTGGCGCGCCTTCTCGGCTATGGCGACTATTTTAGCCCGGAGCCGCGCGCGATCTTTGATGAACTACGGCGAGCTTCGGCCGGTGGGCTGGCTGACTATTCCGGAATCACCTATGAGCGGCTAGCGCGCGAGGATGGGATTTTCTGGCCTTGCCCAGGGCCGGACCATCCTGGAACTCCGCGCTTGTTTGCGGACGGTTTCCCGACCGCCGATGGCAAAGCCAACTTCTATTCGGTGCAATCGCAAGCGCCGGCGGAGGAGCCGGACGACGATTACCCATTGTATCTCACCACCGGGCGTGTAATGGCGCATTATCAGTCAGGCACGCAAACCCGCCGCGTCGCCAAGCTGGTTGAAGCCTCGCCACGGCCCTTCGTTCAAATTCATCCGGTTACCGCGCGCCACTATCAGATCGACGACGGTGACATGGTCCGGTTGACGACGCGGCGCGGCATCGCCACCGCTTTCGCGCTCCTCACCGACACGATCCGAATGGATGCGCTTTTCGTCCCTTTTCATTGGCCCGGTGCCAGCCGGGTTAATCTGCTCACGAACCCAGTCCTTGATGCGCAGTCGCGCATGCCCGAGTTCAAGGTATGCGCGGCGCGAATCGACAAATCAGGAGCCTGACCGAGGATGCTGGAGACACCGAGATTCTTACAGGGCCTGTACCACTTCGAGGGATCTGGTCTCGATGAACCGGTGCCTCTGGCGGCCGCGGCGGAATATCTGGTTCCCTTCGACAAGCGGGCGCAGCTAATCTATTTCCGCGCGGGGAATTCGATCGGCGAGCTGATCTATTTGGTCCTGACGCGAAATGGCAGGCCGATGCGCTACTTCCCGGTGGGAGCCAAGGGCGCGATTCATGTTCCATTGGCGGTCGTTGAAGACTTGGACCCGGAGGAACGGATCGGATTGTTAATCGGCGCACCCGCGGCGCTCAAAGGTGCGGTCGTGGTCGATATCGGCTTCATCGAGATCTGAGCGGCGGCAAATCACAAAAACATTTATTATGAAACAGAAAGACAAGCTCGTCATGATCGGTAATGGGATGGCGGGAGCGCGGACGGTCGAGGAGATTCTGGCGCGTGACGGCGGCGATCAGTTCGAGATAACTATATTCGGCGACGAGCCCTACGGTAACTACAACCGGATCATGCTGTCGAACGTACTCAACGGCAGCACCGACGCCAAAGATATCTTTCTCAATCCGCTGGCTTGGTATGCGGAAAAGCACGTCAAGCTGCTGGCGGGAGTGCGCGCCCGCGAAATCCGCCGGCTGGCGAAGGCGGTCGTGGGTGAAGACGGCTGTGTCGAGCACTACGACAAGCTGATCATAGCAACTGGCAGCCGGCCTTTCATTCCGCCGATTCAGGGACTGACGGTTAAGGGCGGCAAACGTAAGGCTGGCGTCTTTGCCTTCCGCACGCTCGACGACTGCCGGCATATCGCGGAATATGCCAAAAAAAGCTCCCGTGCGATCGTGATTGGCGGTGGCTTGCTGGGACTGGAGGCTGCTCGCGGCCTCCAGAACTTCGGCCTCGACGTTCACGTCATTCATCTCGCCGATCACCTGATGAATCAGCAGCTCGACGGCGAAGCCGGCGTGATGCTGCGCGCGACAATCGAAAAGATGGGTATCCAGGTCCACTTGCGCGCCAACACCGCCCAAATCTACGGTGACGATGTCGTAACTGGCGTTGGCTTTGCCGATGGCACGACGCTGGACTGCGATATGATTGTCGTCTCGGCCGGCATCAGGCCCAACGTCGAGCTGGCCATGGAGTGCGGCCTGACCGTCGAACGCGCAATCGTCGTCGATAATCATCTCCGCGCGCCCGACGATCCGAACATCTATGCGGTGGGCGAGTGCGTCCAGCATCGCGGGCAATGCTATGGGTTGGTCGCGCCCTTGTGGGAACAGGCGAAGGTACTGGCCGATCACCTCACGGGGCGCAACCGCGAAGCCAAATATTTCGGCTCCAAGATTGCCACCAAGCTCAAGGTGATGGGGGTCGAAGTCGCTTCGATGGGAATCACCGAGCCCGTCGACGACAATGACGAATTGGTGCGCTTCGCGGAACCAAAGAAAGGCACCTACAAGAAACTGATTATCCGCAATGGGCGTCTGGTGGGGGCTATTTTATTAGGCGATATCAGCAAGGCCGCGTATCTCATGCAGGCGTTCGATCGCAATACGCCGTTGCCCGACGAGCGGCTTTCACTGCTTTTCGATATCGGCGCACCCTCCACGACAATTACCCTTGCCGAGATGCCGTCCACAGCCCAAATCTGCAATTGCAACGGCGTCAGCAAAGGCGCAATCGTCGCTTGCACGCAGTCGGGAAAACGCAATCTGAAGGCGGTGATGGAAGCGACGCGAGCCGGCATGGGGTGTGGATCATGTAAGGCCCTGGTGAGCGAGATAGTTGAATGGGCCTGCGAGGGCGAGCTCGATGACGACCCCTCCGTCCACTACTACGTTCCCGGGGTACCGCTGAACAAAGCCGATCTGATTAAGGAAATCCGCGAGCGGAATCTGCGGTCCGTGTCGGCGGTCTTTCGGGCGTTGGGGGACGGCAGTGACGATCCCGGCAGCAAGCCAGGCCTGGCGTCGCTGCTCAATACCATCTGGGATGCGGAATATGAGGACGAGCGGGATTCACGTTTCATCAACGATCGCGTTCATGCCAATATCCAGAAAGACGGGACTTTCTCCGTCATTCCGCAGATTCCCGGCGGCGTCTCGTCAGCGGCGCAGCTCAGGCGGACCGCCGAAGTCGCCGAGAAGTACAACGTGCCGATGGTCAAGCTGACCGGCGGCCAGCGCATCGACCTGCTCGGAATCAGGAAAGAAGACCTGCCCAAGGTATGGCAGGAACTGGGAATGCCGTCGGGCTACGCTTACGCCAAGCGCTATCGAACGTGCAAAAGCTGTGTGGGCACGGACTTTTGCCGCTTCGGTTTAGGCGACAGCACCGCTTTAGCGATAAAAATCGAAGCGACCTTCCAGGGCGTCGAGAGCCCCGCCAAAATGAAGCTCGCAACCGCCGGATGCCCGCGTAATTGCTCGGAGGCGATGGTCAAGGACCTGGGCGCGGTGGCGGTTGAAGGTGGCAAGTGGGAAATCTATGTCGGCGGCGCCGCAGGTTCGCACATACGCAAAGGCGATATCCTGTGCGTAGTCGATAGTCATGAGCAGGTTCTTTTGTATATGGGCCGCTTTATTCAGTATTATCGCGAAAACGCGAAATACCTGGAGCGAACCTACGGTTTTGTCGAGCGCTACGGGATCGAAAAACTCCGCGCGATCATAGTTGACGATAGCGAGAAAATCGCCGCTCGGCTCGACGCCGCTATCGAACAGACGATTGCGGGCTACAGGGATCCATGGCTTGAAGCCGCGACGCCCGCCACGCCTAATCAATTCGCTTCCGAGATCTTCCCCGAGTGAGGAGGAGTGGCGGTCGGCGTGGCCCCGCGCCGGCATGGAAGTAGCCGTCTAGCGGACGCATCTATGGCGATGAGGACTCTCTGTAGAACGAGAATAAAGCACCGGAACTCTGCTTGCAGAAGATCTTTGAGCACGTCTTTGGGCGTGTTCGCTCTGATGCTCGCGTTTAGCCCACCGGTCCACGCGGACATCGACCTCATTTCTATCGGCGGCCAACCGGTAACCTTCAGTGCATGGATGCGCACGCGCGAATATGTCTGGAGTTACTTTCAGCCGGGCGTCATCGGGGGCAAGAGCTACGAGAACCGTTATAACTACCAGGCCAACAGTTTGCGCTTTGGGCTTGGCTATAAAATCAAGGGGATAAAGTTCTTCCTCGAGGGGATGAACCCGACGCTTTTCGACCTGCCGAGCCATGCGCTAGCGCCGGCGCCAGCGGGTGCACTGGGGCTGGGCGCGAACTACTTTGCGATTCAGAAGGAAGGCCTCGAATCGAACCTCTTTCTTAAACAGGGCTACCTCGAATTGGCTGACGGTCCGATTGAAGGGCTGGACATCAAGGGCGGGCGCTTTGAATTCAACGAAGGCCAGGACCTTGTGCCCAGGGATCCGCAGCTCCGATGGATTGTCACCAATCAGATCGCGCAACGGCTGATAGCCAACTTCGGATTTTCCGACGTGATGCGTTCGTTTGACGGCGCTGAGCTGGTTTATGGTTCGTCAAACTGGAACCTTACGACGATGTACGGTGTTCCGACCCGGGGAGTTTTCGACCTCGACGGCATGGACGAGATTCGCAAAGTCGACGTTGTGTATGGGGCGTTGAACGGCCTCCTGCAGCGCGCGTCTGGTGACCTGCTCGGCCGTGCGTTCTTCATATGGTACGACGACAATCGGCGCTTGACCCCCGTGGATAATCAGCCTGCTGCCGCGGCGGCCCTCAACCATCGCGCCATCAGTATCGAAACGCTTGGCACGGACGTGGCCGGCACCTATCATCTCGGCCCCGGGACTATCGACGGATTGGTGTGGGGTGCCTACCAGTTCGGCAATTGGGGCGATCAGACACAAAGCGCGTGGGCGGCGCTTGCACAAACCGGCTATCGGCTCGACGACCTGCCGTGGCAGCCGTGGCCGCGCCTTGGTTTCCAGATGAGTTCCGGCGACAGCACGCCCAACAACAACGTCCACAGTACGTTTTTTCAGATTCTGCCGACGCCCCGCGCCTATGCGCTGAATCCGGTCTACAACATGATGAACGAAATCGATGCGAGCGCTGAGTTGGTGCTCGACCCGCTGAACAATGTCGAGTGGCGCACGACGTTCCACTCGCTCTGGCTGTCGTCATCCAAGGACCTTTGGTACTACGGCGGTGGCGCCTTCGACGGCCATATTTTCGGCTACGTGGGCCGTCCCAGTTTCGGGAAGAGCTACCTGGGTTCGGAGCTCGATACGAGTCTATCGTGGAAACTCTGCCGTTACCTTCGGCTGTCGTTCTATGCTGGGCATTTTTTCGGTGGTTCGGTGGTGGCCGCCAATTTTCCGGCGGGAAGGGGCGAAACCTTCGGCTACGCCGAGACGATCCTTTCGTTTTGAATCTTTCGCGGGTTTGTTCCTGACCGGCTCCTCCACTCGTGCCCAAACTCTACCGAGGTCGATAGAAGGTCAATTGCGGCGGGTTGCTCCGATCCATTACGCTTGATCGCGCGACCCTCATGCGAATCCTCGGTATCGAATCCTCGTGCGATGACGCCGCCGCGGCGGTAATCGAAACTGACCGCCCCGGCGTCGTGACGATCCGCGCGAGCGCGGTGGCCAATCAGGACGATATCCATCGGGCGTACGGCGGGATCGTCCCGGAACTCGCCTCGCGCAACCACGTGATCACGATTCAGCCGGTGGTCGAGCGCGCGCTAGCGACGGCGGGCTGCGGCCTTGCGGACCTCGACGGGATCGCTGTCACGCGCGGGCCCGGCCTGGTCGGCTCGCTGCTGGTCGGACTGATGTACGCGAAGGGGCTGGCGCAGGTGACGGGTCTCCCGCTGGCCGGGGTCAACCATATCGAGGGCCATCTGCTGGCGCCGATGCTCGAACAGGAGGTCGCGATGCCCTATCTCGCGCTGGTCGTGTCGGGTGGCCATACGGCGCTCTTTGTGGTCGAGGACTTCGGCCGCTACCGCAAGCTCGGTGCGACCCGCGACGACGCGGCCGGCGAGGCCTTCGACAAGGTCGCCAAGCTGATGGGTCTGGGCTATCCCGGCGGCCGGGTAATCGACGAACTGGCGCGGCAGGGGAATCGGCAGGGCGTCAAGCTGCCGCGCGCGCGGGTCAAGGGCGCGCCGCTCGATTTCAGCTTCAGCGGAGTCAAGACGGCGGTCGCGCTGCTGCTCCGCAGTGAGGCGGGCGCGATGCTGACTCCCGCCGATCTGGCGGCCAGCTTTCAGGAGGCGGTGGTCGAGATGCTCGTGCGGCCGACCATGGCGGCGGCGCGCGAAGTCGACGCGGGGACGATCGCGCTCACGGGCGGGGTCGCGGCGAACTCGCGCCTGCGGGAGCGGCTCGCCGCGGCGGCCGCCGCGGAAGGGCGACGATTAGTCGCGCCGTCACTCAAGTACTGCACCGACAACGCCGCCATGATCGCGAGCGCCGGGAGCTACCGGCTGCTCTGCGGCGAGCGCGATCCGCTCACGATCGATGCCGAAGCCAACCTTAGCCTTTAGCCCGCCAGTTTTATCGGAGGAGCGGCCGGGGGCAGCGCTCGCCCGCGCGGGGGTGCGGCCGCGCAAGTCGCGCGGTCAGAACTTCCTCGTGCAGGCGCGCGTCGCGGAACGGATCGTGGCCCACGCCGCGCTCGCGCCCGGCGACGTCGTGATTGAGATCGGCCCCGGGCTCGGTATCCTGAGCGATATCGCGGCCCGGTCGCCGCTCGCCCGACTCGTGCTCGTCGAACTCGACGCGCGCCTCGCGACCGCGCTGCGGACCCGGTTCGCGCCGGATTCGCGGGTGACGGTTATCAACCAGGACTTCCTCCGGGTCGACCTCGCGGAGCTGGCGGACGGCGCGACGGTCAAGGTGCTCGGCAATCTGCCGTTCAACGTGGCGGCCGCGATCCTCGAGCGGCTCTGCGGGTCGTCGCGGCGGGTTGAACGTATGGTGCTGATGTTCCAGCGCGAGGTCGCCGACCGTCTTCGCGCCCGCCCGGGTGATCGCGAGCATGGCGCGCTCAGCGTCTTCACCGCGCTTTACTGGGAGATTATCGAGCATTTTCGCGTGCCCGCCGGCAATTTCCATCCCCGGCCGAAGGTCGACGCGGCGGTGCTGGTCCTCGTGCCGCGAGCGTCCCCGGCCTTCGCGCCCGCCGAGGAGCAGGCCGTGCTGGCGACCGTCCGTGCCGCGTTCGCGGCGCCGCGCAAGACGATTCGCAACTCACTCGCCGGCGGGGTTCCGCTTCCGTCGGCCGATGCGGAGCGGGCGCTCGCGCAAGCCGCGATCGATCCCCTGGCGCGGCCCGCGACGCTGACCGTCGAGGATTTCGTCCGTCTCGCCCGCGTGCTCCATCCCGCGACGCCTCAGCCGGAGACCCGCGATGCCTGAGTTGCCGGAAGTCGAGTCGCTGCGCCGGATCCTCGCGCGCGCGGTCGTCGGTCGCCGCGTCGTGAGCGCCGTGGTGAAGGAGGCGCGCCTGCGCCGCGCGATCGCCCCCGATCTGGCCGAGCGGATCGCCGGATGCGCGATCGCCGGGGTCGCGCGCCGGGCGAAGTATCTGTTGCTCGAGTTCGACGGCGACCGCGTCCTGATGGTCCATCTTGGGATGAGCGGCAGCCTCACGTATCGGCCCGATGGTCTCGCGCTCAGCGGCTTCGATCCGCGCCACGACCATGTGAGCTTCACGCTCGACGACGGCAGCATGCTGGTCTACAACGATCCCCGCCGCTTCGGCCTGATGAAGTTGCTGAGCCGCGCGGAGCTCGGCGCGATCGCGGAGTTGGCGGCGATCGGGCCCGAGCCTTTCGGAAAGGAGTTCAGCGCCGACTACCTCTGGCAGGTCACGCGCGGGCGGGCCGGAGCGATCAAGAATCTGCTGATGGACCAGAAGATCGTCGCCGGTGTCGGCAATATCTATGCTTCCGAAATTCTGTTCCGCGCGGGCGTGCGGCCGACCCGCCGGGCCGGCCGGGTCACGCGGGCGGAGGCCGGGCGGATCGCAACGATCACGCCGCAGGTGCTGCGCGAGGCGATCGGCCGCGGCGGCACGACCTTTCGCAGCTACCTCGACGCGCGCGGACAGCCCGGCCGCTTCGTCGAGCGGCTCCGCGTCTACGATCGCACGGGGAAGCCCTGCGTGGTCTGCGCGACGCCGATCCGCTCTGTCGTGGTCGGCCAGCGTTCGAGTTTCTTCTGCCCGCGCTGTCAGAAATAGGGCGCGAAGAAACGGGATAGCACCCACTCCGGCGCCGACATAAAATTTATCCTCATCGGAGGGGGCTTGGGATGATCGACGATGGTGCGGTCGCGGTGCTGGTGTTCGTGCTGGGGGCTTGTCTGGGGAGCTTCGCGGGGGTGGTGGCGTATCGGCTCCCGCGCGAGATTTCACTCATCGCGCCACGCTCATTCTGTCCGCACTGCAAGCGGCCCCTCGCGCTTTGGTGCAATATCCCGCTGATTTCCTATGTAATTCTGCGCGGGCGCTGTACGATGTGCCGGGCGCCGATCGGGTTTCGCTACTTCCTCGCCGAACTTGCGCTCGGTGCGGCCGCCGCCTTCCTCTATCTGCACTTCCCGCCGATCGACGCGGCCCTCCGTCTGGCCTTCTGCACCACGCTCCTGATTATCGCGTTTATCGATTACGACTGGCGTGTGATCCATAACGCGATCACGCTCGGCGGGATCATTGGCGGGCTGCTGGCCGCCTCGTTCCTGATGCCCGAGGTGGGCTGGAAGGGCTCGCTCGCCGGTTCTATCGCGGGCGCCGGCTTTCTCTTCCTCACGGGCATGCTCTATTCGCTCCTCCGTGGCGCCGAGGGCGTCGGGCTCGGCGATGTCTACCTGCTCGGGATGGTCGGGGCGTTTCTCGGCGTGGCGGGGGTTATCTTTACGATCTTCTTTGGTTCGATCTTCGGCGCGGTCGGTGGTCTGGCTTTCGCGCTTTCGGGTGGCGCTCCGCCGCCGCCCGAGGACGAAATACCGGAGGCGATCGCGGCCGTGACCGGCGCCGGCACGGACGCCGTAGTGGAGGACGTCTCGATTCTGCGCACCGCGGTGCCGTTCGGACCGTTCCTGGCCTTCGCCGCCGCGGTTTTCGCGCTCTTCCAGCCGCAACTGCTCAATTGGTACTTTGCGCGATGATCGGCGCGCGACGATACATGAGAAGAGATAATAATTGACGGATGATGAGCGCGGGACTTTTTATCACGCTCGAAGGGGTCGAAGGCTCCGGCAAGACCACGCAAGCGGCTATTCTGGCCGACGCGCTGCGGGCGCGCGGCCTGGTCGTGACGGTGACGCGGGAACCCGGCGGCACCCCGGTCGGGCAGGCGATTCGCGCTATCTTCCTCGATGCCGCGTTTGCGCTCGAGCCGGCCGCCGAGCTGCTGCTGGTCCTCGCCGATCGGGCGCAACACGTGCGCGAGCAACTGCGGCCGGCGCTGGCCGCCGGTCAAATCGTGGTTTGTGATCGTTACAGCGACTCGACGACCGCCTATCAAGGCTATGGCCGGGGACTCGATCACCAACTGCTTCGCGAGCTCAACCAGCTCGCCAGCGATGCGCTGAAGCCCGATCTCACCTTGGTGCTCGACTGTTCCGCCGAACTGGGGCTCGCGCGCACGCATGCCCGCCAGAAGGAGGGCGCCGGCGCGGTCGACCGTTTCGAAGTCGACCGTTTCGAAAGCGAACGGCTCGAGTTCCATCGCAGGGTGCGCGAGGGTTTTCTCGCCGTCGCGCGCGAGGAGCCGGCCCGCGTCCTGGTGCTTGACGCCAGCCGCCCGGCGGCCGAGGTCAGCGCGGCTATCCTTGGTGCGGTCACGGCACGGATCCGGAATCGATGAGTCTCGCGGGAGTGATCGGTAATCACGAGCGGATAGCCGCCCTCTGGCACGAGCTCGCGCATCGGCCGGCCCACGGCTATCTGCTCGCCGGACCCCGTGGAATCGGCAAGTCGCTGATCGCGCTGGGGTTCGCGCACGGGATCCTGTGCGAATGGTCGCCCGGTCCCGCGTTTTGTTGCACGCCCGAAAATTGCCCCGTGCGGAAAGCGCCGGCGTCCTCGCGGCCACGGGCGGGCGCCCCGGCGGCGGCACGTTGCGACTGCTGCGCGGCCTGCGTCCAGATCGCGACCGGGGTCCATCCGGATTTCACCTACGTCGCGCGGGCCGCGAACCGGACCGACGTCCTGATCGAGCAGGTGCGTGGCCTGATCGAGCGGGTCGGCTTCAAGCCGTCGCGCGGACCCCGCCGGGTCGCCCTGATCGACGACGCCGAAACCTTGAATCTCCCCGCCCAGAACGCCCTGCTCAAAACGCTCGAAGAGCCGCCTGGCGCGACGATCGTCTTTCTGGTGAGCGACAATGAGCGCGCCCTGCTCGATACGATCCGCTCGCGGCTGCGCCCGGTTCGGTTTGCGCCGCTGGAGACCGCCGAGTTGGCCGCCCTGCTGATCGCCCGCGCCGGGCTCGACGCTGAACGCGCGGGCGCCCTGGCCCGGCTCGCCCGGGGCAGTGTGAGTCGCGCGCTCGAGCTGGTCGACGGGGCGGAACCCCCGGTCGATGAGCTGCTCGGCGCCTTGAGTCAGGCCGGTACGCTGGACTTCGCCCGGGCGCAGGCGCTCGCCCAGGAGTTCTTCGGTGCGCGCGAGCAGGCGGCCGACAATTTCGAGCTAATCGCACGGCTGCTCGAAGAGATGCTATGTTGCAAGCTGTTGCGTCCCGCAGCGGACGCCCCGCAAGCGACAGCGGCGATGACCAAACTTTCGGGTCGACTCGGGGTTACGGTGATCACGGACCTGCTTGACCGGGCGCTGCGGGCGCGGGCGGCGATCGAGACGATGGCGAATTTGCGCTTGCAGGCCGAACAATGGTGGATGGCCGCCGGCGCCGCGCTACGCGGCGAACCGGGCGGTGGCGGGTGACGGAGAAGTTGGACAGTGGCGGGTGAAATAGATCCCTTCGAGACGCGCGGCGATAGCGCGCCCAAAATCGTTGCGGTCAGCCTGCAGACGACGGGCCATCTGTATAACTATCTGGCCCCGGGATTCGCGCTGCGGCGCGGCGACCGGGTGTTGGTCGAAGCCGAATCCGGGATGCGCCTGGGAACCGTCGAGATCCCCCCGCATGAACCGGCGCGGACGCTGAACCTGGCGCAGCTCAAGCCCGTCGTGCGGATCGCCGAGGATCGCGATTTCCGGCTCGAAGAAGATACGTTGACCCGTGAGCAGCAGGCCGAACGGCTCTGCGTCAGCCGGATCCACGAGCGCGGCCTGGGGATGAAACTGATCACGGTCGACTACGCGCTCGACGGGCGCAAGGCGACCTTCTACTTCGTCGCGGAAAACCGGGTCGATTTCCGCGAACTGGTCCGGGACTTGGCCAACACGCTGCGCGTGCGGGTCGAGATGAAGCAGATCGGCGCCCGGGACGAAACCAAGGTGACCGGCGGGATCGGACCCTGCGGCCGCGAGCTTTGTTGCTCGTCCTTCCTGCGCGACTTCGACGCGGTGACCGTGAAGATGGCGCGCGACCAGGGGCTGGCGCTCAATCCGTCGCGGCTGGCCGGGATGTGCGGGCGGCTCAAGTGCTGCCTCCGTTATGAATATGCGACCTACGCGGAGCTCAAGCGCAATCTGCCGAACTCCGGCAAGCGGGTCGAGTCGGTCAAGGGCAACGGCAAGGTGCTCCGCCAGAATATCCTCAAGCAGACGGTGCTGATCCAGCGCGACGATGACGGGGTGCTGGTCGAGGCGACGCTCGAAGACCTGGTCGATCCGCGCCGGCCGAAAGAAGCCGCGCAAGGGGCTCAGGAGGCGCAGGCGCCGGACGACGACATGGTCCTGACGCCCGAGGCCCAACGCGAAATCTGGCGCAAGAACTGGAGCGACAAGTAGCGCAAGCAGTAGCGAACGATATTACCGAATTACCGATGAGTGAACGCGTTCATATCACCACCGCGATCTTCTATTGCAACGGCACGCCGCATGTCGGCAGCGCTTATGAGGCGCTCGCGGCCGACGTCTTTGCGCGCTGGCAGCGACGCAAGCATGGCCCCGGCCAGGTCACGTTCCTGAGCGGGACGGACGAGCACGGCGACAAGATTCGCCGCGCCGCGATGGCTCAGGGACTCGCGCCCAAGGCCTATACCGACAAAATGTCCGAGCTGTTTCGCGAGGCCTTCGCCGGGCTGAACGTCAGTTTCGACTACTGGGTGCGGACCACCGACGAGGTCCACGAAAAGTTCGTGCAGGAGATGCTGACCCGCACTCATGCGCGCGGCGATATCTACTTCCGCGACTACGAGGGGCTCTACTGCGTCGATTGCGAGCGCTTCTATACCGAAAAGGAGCTGCAGCCCGGCAACGTCTGCCCGACCCATAATCGGCCCGTCGAGCTGATCAGCGAGGGCAACTATTTTCTCAAGATCGACAAATATCGCGAGCAGGTGCTGCGCCATATCCGGGACAATCCGGATTTCATCCGGCCGGAACGCTATCGGAACGAAGCGCTCAACATGCTGGCCGAGCCGCTCGCCGACCTCTGTATCTCGCGGCCCAAGTCCCGGATGGACTGGGGGATCGAAATCCCCTTCGACCCCAAATACGTAACCTACGTCTGGTACGACGCCTTCTGGACCTACGTCAGCAAGCCGGCGACGGAAATGGGGATCGAAGCGTTCATGCGGGACGTTTTTCCGCATACCGAACATTTTATCGGCAAGGATATCCTCAAGACGCACGCGGTTTACTGGCCGCCGATGCTGCTTGCGGCGGGCTTCGATCAACTTTTCAAACACCTCAATGTTCACGGCTGGCTCAACTTCGGCGGGTCGCGGATGTCCAAGAGTTCGGGCAATGTGCGCGACCCCGTCTCCTACGAAAAATCCTTCGGACCCGACGTGCTGCGCTACTTCGTGATGCGCGAAGTGGTCTACGGTCTCGACGGCGATTTCTCCGAGGAGCGCCTGACCGAGCGCTACAATGCAGACTTGGCCAATAACCTTGGCAATCTCGTGAACCGTGTTTTGACGATGGCTGTTCGATACTTTGATGGCGAGGTTCGCGCTAAACCTGGCACGCCTTTAGCGCCGCCGATTCCCAAGCAACCTGCGCCACTGTTATCAGGGTTACGACAGAGCGTCGCGGGAATTTTGCTGCCTTGGCTACAAGACGCTGGCGACTATCCCCTCGTTCTAAATGGCTTGCGCGACCGTGTTAGCCAAACGGTAGATGTTCTGGCTTTTAATCGCGGATTGGAAGTGATTTGGGACTTCTTAGACGCGGCGAACAAATACATTGCTGCGACGGAACCGTTCAGCTTAGTCAAGGATCCCGCGTACTTGGACCGTGTCGCTCAAATTTTAGCCAATCTCCTAGAACTGCTTCGAGTTGTGGCCGAGGAGTTGGAGCCGTTTATGCCGGTCACCGCGGGCAAGCTCTTTGACATGCTGAACGTCGATCAGGCGACCGCCGGCAAGCCCTGGGGCGAGGGTCTCAAGCCCGGCCATAAGGTCAACCCTCCGATCGCACTCTTCCCGCGGATCGAAAAAGTCAAAGCTTGAGCGGCCTAACCTCTGGGAAGCTCCGCACGAGCCCGATGTTGTCATTCTGAGAGTTTGTGAATTTTTCGAGCGCCAGAGCACCCTCATTGTCATTCTGAGTCGGCGAGCAACGCGAGCCGAGCCTGCCCTGAGCGAAGCCGAAGGGTCGAAGGACCCGCGCGCAGCGCTTTAAAATGATGCTTCTCCGTGAAACCCGCGATAAACTTCATGCTCAGCGAAGCTGCTAGGGAAAGTCTGCACAAGGATTTTTGCTATTCCCTTCACAGCGCCCAGCACTTGGGCCAGAGCGAAGATGCATATCCATTCGCTGCGCTCAGAACGCCATTGCTACTTATTATAGCTATAGGCCCCTTTTTGTCATTCTGAGCGGAGCGAAGAATCCCGGGATTCTTCACTGCGCAGACTCCGTTCAGAATGACAAAATCACTTGTGCAGAGGTTCCCTAGTGAGATCGCTGATGAACCCTTCACACCAAACATACGTACAATTTCGACATGACGTAAACGTAATAGGGCTCGGGAAAAGCGCTGCGCGCGGGTCCTTCGACCCTTCGGCTTCGCTCAGGGCAGGCTCGGCTGTCGCGTTTGGCCGCGCCTCGCTGACTCGGCCGCCCCCTGGCTCGCCGGCTTCGGATGACATTGCTACTGTTTGTGCTGAAACACTACTATTGTCACTCTGAGAATTTGTGAATTTATTGGGAAACGCACCAAATTGGCCAGAATTCTTCAGCATTTTCGAGCAGAATTTTTTGCCCTTTCCAAAAATTCACAAGCTCTGAGTCCTTCGTCGCTCGCGCTCCTCAAGGGCAGGCTCCGTCTACGGGCGAAACAGTCCTGAGGCTTTGCGAAGGGAATCTAGAGGTATCTGCAAGGAATCGGAGCCGGCATTCCCTTCGAGGGACTCAGGGCAGGCTCCCGCGCGACAGGCAAAGTAGACGCGCGGGAATGACAACACGCGATGTCTTTACAGCAAAGTCACAGTCACACTGATCTATGTGCGTCCGCGTGACGCGGCGGTCGTTCAGGCTAGCGAGGGTTTCGGATTCAGCGGGCCGATCACCGGGGTCTCTTCCACCGCGCGCTTTTCACGTGGCGGCGCCGGTGGACTGGGCGGATTACTGACGGCGGCGGGTGCCGGATGCGGGTTCAACGGGCGGCCTTCCTCAAAGGCTTTGAGCATCTCCATGACTTCGTCGCCGTCGACCACTTCCTTCTCGATCAACCGCTCCGCCAAGGCGTGTAACAGCGGCTGATGGTCGGAGAGCAGGCCCTTGGCCGTGTTGTAGGCTTGCGTCAGCATCCGGCGCACCTCGCGATCAATCTCGATCGCGGTCTGCTCGGAGTAGTCGCGGGAATGCCCGATATCGCGGCCGAGGAAGATCTGCTCCTCCTGCTTGCCGAAGGTCATCGGGCCGAGCTCCTCGCTCATCCCCCACTGGCAGATCATCTTGCGCGCGAGCTCGGTCGCCCGCTCGAGGTCGTTGCCCGCGCCGGTCCACATCTCGTTGAAGACCATCTGCTCCGCGACGCGCCCGCCAAACAGGACCGCGAGCATGGTCATAAGGTACTGACGCGATTCGGTGTAACGGTCGTCGGTCGGGAGCTGCTGGGTAAGTCCCAAGGCCATCCCGCGTGGAATAATCGTGACCTTGTGCACGGGGTCCGCGCCCGGCAGCAACGCCGCGACCATCGCGTGACCCGATTCGTGGTAGGCGACCTTCTTCCGCTCTTCCGCCGACATCACCATCGAGCGCCGCTCGGCGCCCATCATGACCTTGTCCTTGGCCAGCTCGAAGTCGTTCATCTCGACTTTTTCCTTGGCGTTACGCGCGGCGAGCAGGGCGGCCTCGTTGACCAGATTCTCGAGATCGGCGCCGGCGAAGCCCGAGGTCGAACGGGCCAGCTTGATGACATCGACGTCTTCGGAGAGCGGCACCCGCCGCGTATGGACCTTGAGGATACCTTCGCGGCCCTTGACGTCCGGTCGGGGGACGACCACCCGCCGATCGAACCGGCCGGGCCGCAGCAGCGCGGGATCGAGCACGTCGGGACGGTTGGTCGCGGCGACCAGGATAACGCCCTCGTTCGCCTCGAACCCGTCCATTTCGACCAGCAACTGGTTGAGGGTCTGCTCGCGCTCGTCGTGACCGCCGCCCAGACCCGCGCCCCGATGGCGTCCGACGGCGTCGATCTCATCGATAAAAATGATACAGGGGGCGTGCTTCTTGCCCTGCACGAAGAGGTCGCGCACGCGTGAAGCGCCCACGCCCACGAACATCTCGACAAAGTCCGAGCCGGAGATTGAGAAGAACGGGACACCCGCTTCGCCCGCGATCGCGCGGGCCAGGAGCGTTTTACCGGTCCCAGGAGGACCGACCAGCAGCACGCCCTTCGGAATTCGGCCGCCGAGCCGCGTGAAGCGTTTGGGGTCCTTCAGGAACTGGATAATCTCTTCGAGTTCTTCCTTGGCCTCGTCAATTCCGGCAACGTCGGCGAAGGTGACTTTATGGGTATTTTCGGTCAGTAGTTTGGCGCGGCTCTTACCAAACGACATCGCCTTGCCGCCGCCAATCTGCATCTGGCGCATAAAGAAGATCCAGACCCCGACCAACAGGAGCATCGGGAACCATTGCACCAGGAGGACCATCCACCAGGGGTCACCCTCGGCCGGCTTCGCTTCAATCTTGACGCCCTTGTCGCGCAGATCCTTGACCAGGTCGGGATCGGTCGGCGCGTAGCTGCGGAAGTGCTCGCCGCTGTTGGTCTCGCCGGTGATAACGTTGCCCTGAATCGTGACTTTCGCGACGTGGCCGTGATCAACGTCGTTGAGAAAGTCCGAGAAGATAACATCCGGCTGGCGCTGCTGGGTATTGCTGATGAACTTGAACATCAGCAGCGCCATCAGCAGAACCACCAGCCACAGCGCAATGTTACGCCAAACTTGTGTCATTACACCTCAAAGATTAGCACGCCGGTTGATTTTTTAGCAACGACGCTTTTCATGTTCGCGACGCCCCCGGTGGCCCGCAGATGTTGCACTCTGCGGGTCGCGGAAGTCACCAGCGCGACCCGGCTGCGTGCGATTCCGGGAATCCACAGAATCTGGCCGTCAGCCGTGACCAGCGGCCAGTGCGAGCGGCGGCCGCGGGCGAGTTTGCGATCGACGAACAGGTCCTGAACCTTGCGCGTGCCACGCATCCCGTCCGGCGCGATCCGATCGCCGGCCATGAAGTTGCGCACCGTGAGCGGGCCGCGCAGCCGATCGGCGTCGAACAGCGCTTCCATCGGCGGGACCGGCAGCCGCCACGGTTCGTTGCGGGTTTCGTCGGCCTTTCGCTCGAGCAGCCGGGCCTCGAAGGTGAAGCCGGCCGCGTCGATCCGGGTCGTTCCCGCCGGGTCGAGCGCGACGATAAAAGGTTGTTCGGCGACGACGGCGCCGCCACCGGGTTCGAGTATCGCGCACTGATACTCGCGGCGGAGCCGCCAGCGGCCGGGGAGCGGCGTCCGTCCGCCTGGATTACGCCCGACGCACACCCGGAGCATCGCGAGGATATGGTCGCGCGTGATCGACCGCAGGTCACCGCAATGCGCGCGGACGAACTCGCGCAGCACGGCCTGGGCGAGCGCGGGGTCAAGCTGCTCGAAGCCGGCCAGGGCAAGGCGCGCGCCGTCGCGCCGTCGGGCCAGCTCCGCGCGAGCGGCCGCGGTCAGATAGCGGTCGAGCGCGCGCATCTCATCGGCCAGCTCAACCAGCCGCGCGCCGACCCCCGGCGCGTATTCCCGCTCGAGCAGCGGGAGCAGTTCGCGGCGGATCCGATTGCGCAAAATGCGTGGCGAGGCGTTGCTCTGATCGGTAACCCAGGCCGCGTCGAGCGCCGCGAGGTAAGCGAGCACGGCCGCGCGGCCGACCCCGAGCAAGGGGCGCCACAAGCGGCCGGGACCGCCGGTCGCCATCGCCGCCAGCCCGCTCGCGCCGCTGCCGCGCAAAAGCCGCATCAGCACCGTCTCGGCCTGATCGCCCGCGTGATGGGCGATCGCGATATGGCTCGCGTTAACGCGGTCGGCCGTGCGATTGAGGAAGGCGTGCCGGACTTCGCGCGCGCGCTCCTCGAGGTTCGGAACGCCGGGTTGGAGCCCGCGCGCCTGCTCGACGATCAACTCGACCTCAAGCTTCGCACAAAGTTCGCGGACAAAGGTTTCGTCTTGATCAGCCTCGGCGCCGCGTAGCCGATGGTTCAGATGAGCCGCCACCAGCCTGAAGTGAAAGCGCGAGCGCAAAGCGGCGAGGGCGTACAGCAGCGCGACCGAATCCGGCCCGCCGGAGACCGCGCTTACGATCACGCTGCCCGGCGCAAGCGCGAGCGTCCGGAGCGCCGCGGCGACGGGCTGCAGAATGGCGGTAACGGCTCTGCCGCGGGTGGCCATCGGAGTCACCCCGCGATCTGGTCGAGCAGATGGAGAATGACGTCGATGCCGGCGAGATTTACTTCGAGCTCTTCCGCCAGCGTGCGGATAAGTCGTGCGCGGCGCAACGCGGTGGCGTCGTAGAGCGGCTCGCCCGGGCGGACGGCGGACGGCGCCGCGACCGGCTCGATGAGCTGCTCGTGCTCCCACAAGATCAACTGCCGCTCGCTAATCCCGCTCATCAGGCAGAGCGCCGAGCGGCCCAGCAGGGTGGTCTGCCGTCCGGCAGCCGTCGTTCTTTTGCGTGATCCTTGCCGCGCCATCGTATCAGCTCCTGGCGAGCTCGGTGCGCGGATCGGCGACCCCGCGCGCGCGCCGCCGGTCAGCCAATTGCTGCATCAGCTCGCGCTCCTCGACGGTGAGGTCGGTGGGGGCGAGGACGCGGAGTTCGTAGAGCAGGTCGCCGGCCGGTTCCTTGCCCCGGGCCGGCAGCCCCTTGCCGCGCAAACGCATCACGCGGCCGGCTTGACTGTCGGGCGGGATCTTCAACGCGATCCGGCCGTCCGGCGTCGGCGCGGTGACTTCGGCGCCGAGCGCGGCCTCGTAATCCCAGACCGGCAGGCTGCAGCGGATATCGCGGCCGTTGAGCGTGAAGCCGGGACCGGGCTCGACGCGAATCGTCATGATCAGGTCGCCGTTGAGTTCGGGGCGCGCCGCCTTGCCGCCCTGACCCTTGAGCCGCAGCCGCGAGTTGTCGGCCATCCCGGGCGGGATCGTGACCTCGAGCGTGCGCCGCGCCCGGATCGCGCCACTCCCGCCACAGGTCTCGCACGGCTCGGCGGAATGAATGATGCGGGTCTTGCCGCGAGTCTCAGCCTGCGCGCGAAGACCGGTGCCGCCGCAGGTGGGGCATTGATCCTCGGCGAGCATTTCGAGCCGCCGATTCCCGCCGCGCACGGCGTCGTACAGTGAGATCGTGGTCGTCGCTTCGAGATCGTGGGCTCGTGCGGCGCGTCCCCCGGCGCGGCCGTTGAGACCTTCGAAATCGAAGTCCTGAAAGCCGGTGCGGCCACCGCCGCCGCTGAAGAAACGCTCGAAGAAATCGCTGAAGGCGCCCGCGTCCGCCGACTCGAAGCCTCGTGGTCCGGCTCCACGGCCCGACCGCGCATAGCGGCGCAGGACTTCGTCCTCGGGCGCCCCGCGCTCCCAGTCGGCGCCGAGTTCGTCATACTTCTTGCGCTTAGCGGCGTCGCTGAGAACCTGGTAGGCCTCGTTGATCTCCTTGAAGCGCTTCTCGGCGTCCTTGTTGTTGGGATTGACGTCGGGATGGTGTTTGCGGGCGAGCTTGCGGTAGGCGCTTTTGATTTCGGCCGCCGTCGCGCCGCGCTCGACACCCAGGACTTTATAATAGTCGCGAAATTCCATGAATGACTTTAACTTTGGCCGCGCGTCGCAGACTCCGCCGCCCCCTGTTCCGTGCCTCCGGCACGGTCATTTTTAACATGACCACGAAGCGACGCGGGCGCAACCCAAGTTGTCATGACGAGGCCGATTGCGTGGCTTCGGCGCGGGCTTCGAGGGTATCGCGCACCGCCTGCAGCCGGGTCTCGAGGGTCCGGACGTCGGCCTCGATCCGCGTCTGCCGCCGCCAGATAAACATGACGTACAAGAAGATCGCCGCGAAGATGATGCTATAGGCGGCGAACATGTAGTTGAAGTTATCCATTCACAACGTCTCCATTACAGATCTTCAAGAGCGGCTTGTGCCAGTCCGACTTCCCGGGCGAGTCCGCGCAGCCGCGTGCCGGCCCGGATCAGCGCGATCCGGGTCATCATCAGCCACACCATCAGCGCGGTGAAGGCCGCCAGCGAGACCAGCAATGTCACGACCATCCGCGGATCCTCGAGCCCGTGGCCGCCCGCGCGCGTGACCAGCACCGCCGGATGAATCGTGCGCCACAGCCGCACCGAGACGATTACCACCGGCACATCGGCGGCGGCGGCGATCCCGACGATCGCCGCAAAGCGCGCCGTCTGCGGCGAGTCGCCGCCCATCGCCCGCAACATCAGGTAACCGCCATAGAGCAGCCACAGGATCAGCGTGGTCGTCAGGCGCGAGTCCCATGTCCACCAGGTCCCCCAAATCGGTTTGGCCCAGATTGAACCGGTGATCAGCACCAGCGTGCAGAAGACCATGCCGGTCTCGGCGGCGGTATAGCCAAGCTCGTCGAAAATTTCGTGGCCGAGCCACAGATAGAAAATTCCGCAAATCGCGACGAGCCCAAACGCGGCAAAGCTCACCCACGCGCAAGCCACGTGAAAATAGAAGATACGCTGCACGATCCCCTGCTCGGCTTCCGTGGGCACCCAGTCGAAAACCATGAAGAGCGCCAGGATCATCAGCGCCAGCGTCAGCAATCCGGTCAAGGTCGCAGCCTTATGCTTCATCGCGTCAACCTGATGATTTTTGTCATTCTGAGCCCTTCGTCGCTGCGCTCCTCAAGGGCAGGCTCCGTCTGCGCGCGAAGCATACCCTGAGGCTTTGCGAAGGGAATCTAGTGGTCTCTTATGCACTGACCCGCGCAAATCTGGACGCGAAGACGCAGGTCCTTCGCTACGCTCAGGATGACGGACGAAAGCAGACCCCGTACAGAATGGCAAATTCGTTCACTCCTCGCTAATCGCGTACTCAAATAGTAGATAGCCGGCACTCAGGAATAGCACATCGAAGGCGGTCAGCAGCTTGAGCCATTGCGCGGCGGCGGCGAGCGGCGCGCCAGTCAGCGCCAGTTCACCACCCTTGACCCCGGCGATCAGCGCCGGCACGAACATCGGGACCGCCAGCAGCGGCAGCAGCAGGTCACCCGCGCGGAGCCGTCCCGCGATCGCCGCAAGCAGGGTCACGAGCGCGGCAAAGCCCAACGCGCCTAACCCGAGCGACGGCCCGAGCCGCAGCAGCCGCACGTCGAAATCAAGGTTGAAGAACAGCACGAGGACGAAGACCGCGGCGGCCTCGGCAATCGCCATGAAGATGAAGGCGGCGGCAAGCTTCGCGCAGAACAGGGTCGCCCGATCGACCGGGCTCAGCAGGAGCGCGCGGAGGCATCCGTTCTCGCGTTCGGCGGCGAGCGCCCGGGTCGCGCCCATCGTGCCGGCGAAGATCAGCGCGACCCAGAGTGCGCCGGCGGCGGTCCCGGCGTCGCGGGCGCCGCCCACCGGGTCGAGCGCAAAGACCATCACGACCAGGATCAATAGCGACAGCGCGACCAGGGTCAGGACGCTCTCGCCGGCCCGCAACTCGAGTCGCAGGTCCTTGCGCAGTATCGCGGCAAACGGGGCCATGCGCGCGTTTAGACGACGGTCCGTAAATTTTCGCGGGAAATCGCCGAACCGGCTGGGACGACATTCGATGGCGGGTCGAGCCGGACGAGTCGGCCGCGTACCAGCTCGTAGGGCACTAGCGGCAGACTTCCCGGCTGCGCCACCTGATGGGCTGTGAGGAGCACCGCGCAGCCCCGGGTCATGGCCTCGCCCACCAGACCCGCCGCCAGCTTGGCGCCTTCGGGATCGAGCGCCGTGAACGGCTCGTCCATCAGGAGCACGTCGGGCGTGGGGAGCAGCGCCCGGGCGAGCGCGAGCCGCTGCTCCATCCCGCGCGAGAAGCCGCGCACCCGCTCGTCGGCGGCGGTCGCGAGTCCCACGCGCTCGATCCATGACTGCACCAGCGGTGCCGGGCTCGCGATTCGATACAGCGCGCAAAAGAAGGTCAGATTCTCGCGCGCGGTCAGATTCGGGTAAAGGAAGCTCTGATGGGTCAACAGACCGACGCGCCGGCGCAAGGCCGGTTCGAGCCGATTACTCGGCGCGCCGAACAGGAGCGCTTCGCCGGCGGCGGGCGTCCCGAGACCGGCGAGCAGGCTGAGCAGGGTCGACTTGCCGGCGCCGTTGCGTCCGCAAATCAGCACGCCCGTCCCCGGCTCGACCCGCAGGTTGATCGCGCGCAGCACGGGCGTGAAGCCGAAGCTTTGCGCGAGGCCCCGCGCCTCGATTGGCGCCGTGCTCATCGTGGCGCCGCCGCACCCTCAGCGTTCTTGGTATCCATCGGTTGGAACATAGCAGGAAAACGGATGTTGCCGCGCACTCAGCTCGACCGGCACGGACCCGCCCCTGAAGCTCGGCTGTTGCTTGCGTGCGCGCAGACTCCTGATACGCTGAAGCGAGGATTGGAGAATTGCAAAAATGCTACGAACCGCGATCATCCTGGCGATCACTGTAGCTTTCGTTTCAGTAGCGAATGCCGCCGACGTTGCGCCAGTGCCTAATGCCGCCGAAACATCAACGGCGCCCCCCACCACAACGCACCCGCACGCGGTGAGCACTCACCATGGTCACTATCATCACCATTACCATCATCATCGTTTTCATCCCGTTCACGACGTGTCCGAAGTCATCCACCACGCCACGGGTACGAAGCCGGTTTATCCGAAGCCGGTTACGAATTAATAGGCAGGGGTGCGGAGTCAACGACGCGCGACGATTTCGTAAAGGACCAGGTCGAGCCCCGGAACGTCCTCGAAATCGCGGCGGTTGCGTGTAAGCAGTCCGAAGCCATGTTGAATCGCCTGGCTGGCGAGCCACAAATCTTGTACCCGATAGCGATGCTGGCGGCCGGCCGTCTTAATCGTGGAGGCGAGCGAACCGAAGATTTCGCCGCTTCCGCTGTCAATGGGCAAATGCGGCTTGCGTTGCAGCCGCCGGAGCGCCGCCAGCCGCTTCTGTCGGATACCCAAGTCCTTGGCAATCTCGGCGCCAAACCGAAGCTCCGCGATCGTAACCGGAGAGAGAAAGACGGGCTCGCCCCGGGTCAGGGTTGCCACGTCCGCGGGCGCCAGCGCGCCGCGCTCAACGTCGATCCATGCGCACGTATCGATCAGGAATCCCACGGATCGCGCATGCCCTTGTCCAGCGATGCATTCTTCGGACTATACCGGCGACTGTCGCCTTCCCAGCCGCTGGCCGCATCCTCAGGGAGCGTCCGGTAAAGATCGGCCATCGCTTCAAGCGCGTTCTGCTGGGCGGGGGCGGCTGTGAGACGCGCAACGCGACGCGAGTTGCGTTCGATAACGATTTCGCCCCCTTCGTTAACCAGTTGATCGAGGATCCGACTCAGATTGCGGGCGAGCTCAGTAGTCGTGATTATATTCTTCATACGTGTTATCTGATTTGATCAGATTTTACATATTACATCACGATACGACTAACGCAAGGGAACGATGCCCCGCCTCCAGCTTGGCTCGTCGCCTATTGTTTTCATCCCGTTCACGACGTGTCCGAAGCCATCCACCATGCCACGGGTACGAAGCCTGTTTATCCGAAACCGGTCACGAACTAGGGAAGCTCTGCGCAAGTAATTTTGTCATTCTGAACGGAGTCCGCCCTTCGGCCGTCATCCTGAGCGCAGCGAAGGATCTGCGTCTCCGCTCTTCGGCCTCAAGGGCAGGCTCTGTGAAGAATCCCGGGATTCTTCGCTCCGCTCAGAATGACAAGATGGGGCCTGTGCGGACTTCCCCAAGTGGTATTCGGCAAGCGGAAGATTTTCTGGTGGGCAGGGGCAGCATCGAAC
>JBKQPD010000071.1:0-3189 GCA_052145175.1 Binataceae bacterium (SeqCode)
GATTTCGGCTTACCGAGGCGCTTGGCGATCGTGATACGCGAGTCGCCGGCGGCCTCCCGTTTCTCCACCCAGTCGGCGATGTCGAGGGGGTCGAGTTCCTCGCGCTGCAAATTCTCGATCGCTTGACGGTAGGGATCGAAGTTGTCGTCGATCACGGCAGCGATCGTGGGGTATCCGAGCAAGCACACGGCACGAAATCGGCGCTCGCCATAGCTGATGATGAAGTAGTCCTTCTTGCGAAGGTTTCGGCGGACGGTGATTGCCTGCAGTAACCCGTCGGCCTTGATGGTCTCGGCCAGTTGAATGACGGCCGCCTCATCAAAGGACTTACGAATGTTGTCCGGATCATGTTCGATGCGGGCGACGGGCAACTCTCGCGGTTTGCCGGTGGTGGCAGACGCGTTTCGGCCTAGCGCGGCCACATCAAAGTCCTTCAAGCCTTCAAACTGTCCCATGATCAATTCACCGCCGCTTCTTCATTGACCGGCTCCATTTTCTTCATTAACGCCTCGAACACTTGCAATACTTCTGCGCTCGCATCGCGAGCGGCGGCCGTCGGCAACTGCCACACACCGCGGCCTTCCTCCAGCGCGCGCGGGATTGCCGCGCGAGTCGAGATCTTGAGTGGCAACACATAGTCCTGGTAATTCTCAAACAGATCCTGCAGGGCCGCCTTTTGGCGAGTCGAGTTGTGCATAAAGCGGTTCGCCAATATGCCTAAGAATTTCAGTTTCGGATTCCATTGCTGACGCACCCCGAACACGGTTTGCAGCATGTCTTTGACCGCCTGGGTGGAATACTCCTCTAGCTCGATCGGCACGGTGACAAAGTCCGCGCTCGCAAGGGCGGCGACCATTCGAATCCCCAATGTCGGGGGCGGGTCCAACAGGCAATAGTCGAATTCCTCCTGCATCGCTTCTAAGTGCGCCGCAAATGTCTGCACCCGCCGGTTGGCCTCCTCCGCGCTGGCACGCTCGAGGTTCGCAAGCTGCGGTGTTGCGTGAATGAGGGCGATGTTCTTGCGAACAGCCGGCAGCGTGATTCGCGCGTCGGCAAACAAGGCCGTAGTAGGAATGTCGCTGCCGTATTGGCGCAAGGTATGGGACAAGTTTCGCTGGCTGTCCAAATCGACCGCGAGCACCCGCGCGGATTGCTTGTCGGCCAGATAATAGGCGAACAAGCTCGAGAGCGTGCTCTTGCCGACGCCGCCTTTCTGATTCGCGATGGAAATAATGTGCATGGGTGCATCGATACCGCAGTGCGAAAATTACGTTAGGTTTGCGTCCTAATTCCAGGGCGGCTTTTAATAACGGGGCCGGCCGCGGCGGCCCCAAAATCGTCAAACTGTATAAAACTGTAGAAAAGATTACTCCGATGCGATTGACCTCACAAGCGGCGACAGTGTTAGATGCTAAGTGCCATGGACAAGGATGACGTCGCACGCATACGAGCCTTGCCGCTCGAGGCGGTCTTGGAAAGCCTGGGGGCGCAGCGCGATCCTAAAGACCCGGCGCACAATTGGCGCCTGGGCGCGAGCCGCATTACGGTGACCGACGCGCGGTTCTTCGACCACAAAGGGGCCGGCGCCCTGCATCGGATGCGCGAGGGTCGGGCCGGCGGCGGGGGCGCGATCGACCTGGTGCAGTATCTTAAGGACATCGGCTTTCGCGAGGCGGTGCGGGAACTCGGCGGACTCGCCTCTTCGCGCGAAGCATTGGGCTCCGTGGCCGCCAAGTCCGCGCCCGCCTCCCTATCGGCGGACGCGCGACCAAGGCCGACGCCGGCGCCGGATCGAGCCGCGCGCGCTCATTGGTATCTGACGGTGGCGCGGATGATCCCCGAAGCGATGGTCGAGCAGGAGATGCAAAGCGGTCGGGTATTTGCCGACGCCCGCGGGAATGTCGTCTTTCGGCTGCGCGACGAGGCGGGGCGGGAGGTCGGTTACGAAGTCCGGGGCACGTACGAGAAGCCCTACCACTCCGTGCACGGGGAGAAGGGCCTATTCATCACCAAGGGCGATCGCACCCGGAGCGCCGCGTTTGTCGAATCCGGCATCGAGGCCTTAAGTTACCGCGCGCTGCGCGGTACCGGGCTCATTCTCTCGACCACGGGAAGCGCGATCGAAAGGCCGGTGACCATGGCCCTGCTGCTCAAGGCGCGGGGCTATGAGATCGTCACGGCGTTCAATGCCGACAAAAGCGGAGACCGAATGGCGGAGAGACTCCGCGAACACCTGGGGAGTGAGGTGAGGCGCGATCGACCTGCGGGAGATCGCGGCAAGGATTGGAACGAGCAGCTCAAATCCTTAAGAGCCGAGCGCCGTGTCGGACCCGACCCGGGGCTCGACTCCCAACAGGTCGGGGAGGGTGCGTCGATGGGAACCGCAAGCCTCGTGCGGTGACTTAAAGTCGACGCCTCTCGCCGTTGCGTAGCTCCTGGCAGCTCGCTCGGGGACTCGCGCCGTGCGCCCCGTGTCAGGCCGACGGCGGCCGGTTGCTTCGTTATCGCGCCTTAAGGGCGAGTGCTTGTGAACGGATGTGATTCAAGGGATTGGCGATAACGCCCTGCACATAGGGTTTGATCATGCGCTTGGACACCAAAAAGTAGAGCGGAATCACTGGATAGTCCGTGAGCATAAAGCGCTCGCTCGATTCCAGGAGTTCCCGCCGACGGGTGGGGTCGGCGGTGGAGGCGGCAGCGTCGAGCAAATGATCGAACGCCGCGTTCGTGTAGCCGGGGTCATTGTTGCTCGAGTGTGCGCGCAAGGTATCGAGAAAGTTACTGGCATCGTTAAAATCGGCACTCCAGGCGAGTCGCGCCACATCCCAGCGCGATCGATCGTGCCGTGACTGCAGAAACACCCGATATTCCTCATCGACGAGCTCGGTTTCGACGCCTAAGACCTCTCGCCACATCGACGCCACGACGATCGCGGTCTGCTTGATGGCGGGATTGGAATTAAACAACAGCCGCAGGTGTAAGGGCGCGCGAGGGGAATACCCCGCTGCCGTATACAGGCGCTTAGCCTCGGCGACGCGTTCGGCGTCGCCCAAATCCTTCCAGGCCCAAGACTGCGAGTCATAGTTCCAGGTGCCCGGCGGGACGAAGCCGAAGGCGGGCGCCTGTCCAAATGCCAGTGACTGCACCAGGCGGGTGCGATCGATCGCCATCGACAAGGCTTGCCGCAAT
>JBKQPD010000072.1:0-3491 GCA_052145175.1 Binataceae bacterium (SeqCode)
AGTCAGCGGCTGACTACGAGCGGCTGGTCGACAGCTTCGGCGTAAGGCGATCGAACGAACAGTTTTGGTCGGTCTACGACGAAATCACTGCAAGCCACCTCGCCAGCGACCCGGTGCATTCCGGTATCCTTGATCTCACGCGCTACGTGCTTGAGGACAATTAGCGAGGCCAACCTAACGGGTCGCTGGCGAGGTGGCTTGCATTGATTTCGTCGTAGACCGACCAAAACTGTTCGTTCGATCGCCTTACGCCGAAGCTGTCGACCAGCCGCTCGTAGTCAGCCGCTGACTTGAGGTCCGCGACGGCGGTGGAAAACGCCTCGATCTCGGTCTCTGGGACCACGAAAAACATGTTGGGGTAGGCTCCCAGCACGCCAGCTCGCACGGTGAGGGAGTCCTCCTCCGGGGCGAAGCGCTCCGACTCGCTAAACATCCACGACACATTATCGTGCTCACGGTTATGAACGATGCTGTAGAGCTGCGGGTGGCCGTCCTCTTTGCGTAGCAAGATGACTCCAAGATCAGGAAGGAAGCGTGCAAATGGCGTAGCGCTGGCGGCCTTGATCGAGGCAATCTTGCGGAGCGCCCGCTCTGGCGCGGGGAGCTCAGGCGCCATGCCCGCATCGGAGGGGAGCGGCAATATTTTCCAATTGAGCGCATCGGGAAGGCCGCGCACTTGCGGCGGCAGATGCTCGTTAAGTACCTGTTCGACCAGCTCTGCCTTGGCGTTGGTCTCGTCGTGGTAGACAACGCCGGTCGGCGCCTCACTGTCGACAAGCGGGAACATGTAGCGGAGCTTGAGGTCAGTGAGAGGGCCCCCTAAATACCATGACTTTCGCAGGTCGGCCCGCTGAGATGGCGGCAGGAAGTCCAGGAACAGCTCCTCCGCCTCCATCCGGATCAGATCCATGTAGAGCCGGGTCAGCGCTTGATGGCCAACGTTGCCGAACACATCATAGTTGACCACGAGATTGTAAACCAGGCGTTCGAAGAGAGGATAGTCAAGGACGAACATGGTTTTCGGCAGATCGCCGACCGCGCCTTGCGTTACAACCGCCGTGTCGAAGTGTCGAAATACTGTGAGCAGCGCATTCGGGTTGTGGCCATCGCCGTTCCAGATGTCATCGAGGGTATAGCCAACTGGCCGAAGCTTGCGCAATTCGTCGGCTCGGAACTTGCGATAAGCCTCACGATACGCAGTTAGGCGCTGCAGGAAGGGGATATCATCGAGGATTGGCACGTCGCTACCCCAAACGCCAGGCAGGATTAGCATGTCCTTGGCTTGCAGCGCGTACCCTGGCGACATCACCATGTTATCGGCATCAGGCCGGAGGAACAGGACAAAAAACTGCGCCTGGATCGAGTTGACCGCGATGCTGCCGTTGCAAACCGGACCCTTGATGAAGGTGCTGATTTCGTACTCGGCGTCGTCGAGCAGGAACTGGTAGCGCGCGCGAACGGGGATGTCGGCGAACGTCGCGAAAGGGTTGCCCGCCGTGTCATTGCTGTAGCCAGGCGGATTCTCTACTTCCCATTGCGGCTCGAGAAATGTTTGGCGGATCCGCTCAAGCTTCTGCGAGGAGAGATCATAGGGGATGTGGGTCTTATCGACGATCGTGGCGTCGATCTTGCTCAGGCAGTAATAGAAATCGCCGGGACCTGGATCATCGTTCGGTCGACGCGTCGCGATTTCGTCGACCCCTGCTTCGCACCGCGTACGTGAGCGCAGCAGGCGGAAGAATGCTGGGCGCTTTGGGGCCTCGGATGTAAAATAGAGATGCGCCAGGAACAGATGCTCGTAGAGGTAACGAGCCACAAGCTTCTCGCGCGGCGTGCCGCCGTTGAGAAAGGCCTCCCAGGCGCGCAATTGTGTCTGCAGCTGGGGCGGAGCCTCGCGACGGGCTGCTAGGCTCGCATCCGACGGGCCCGGGGCGCCGTGCGCGACCCACTCGTTAAGCACCCCTAGCTCCGCTTCCGACAGGGGGGGGGCAGCCCATAGGGCATGCCCAGTTCCTCCGGGGCGTTCTTTAATCCCGACGCGGCGTTGTCACTGTCGGACGGGCAAAAATTGCTCTTTTCGACCGGACGTTTCGGCTGAAGGGTTGGATGGGCGGCCCTGAGACACACCAGTTGCATCAGCGGCGTGCGGGCAGGCTCGCTGCCGCCAACTACGTCGAAAAAGCCCTTGGCGCGCCAGTCAGAGACGTTATGGCCATCAATGTCGAGCCTGGAGGGGGGAACACTCTTTGGTCGGGAGCGATCATAGACGTTGAGCTTGGTGGCGCCGCGGGCGAGGCCCGAATGGCTCTGCAGGTTGAGCTGGCAGGGGGCGTTGTAACAGCTGTGACACGCCACGCAACGCTTGTCGAAGATGGGCTGGATCCGGCTCGCGTATTCGTCGATCGCAGAAGCGGACTGCGAATCAGCGCTTCGAATGCCGCCGACCAGGGGAAGCATCACAGCCGCGAGCAAGCAATACATGCGCAAACGAAGCATGGCGCCACCGACCATCGTTGCAATGCCGTCACATTGGCTTTCTTGTCGCCAGCGATACGCGCTTTTTCGCCGACGTCGCGATACGACTATACCCTTCGGCAGCGGTAGCCCAAAACTGCTGCCACGGCCTGCCGTGCTCTTAGGCGATCCGCTCGGCCTGCCCCCTGAACGTACAGCGCATACCGCCGATAGAAGCAGGGCGGGCTGTCCGCGGAACTCTCATCAGTTACCTGGAAGCCATGAGCGGAGGTTCTGCCCGCCGAGCACCCTTGGCTGCGGCCAATTCCGCGCTGCTGAGCGTTGCAATGCCAGCCTAGAGGGCGAACTGTAAACCGGCGTCAAATCTTGGGACGCCGGTTTTACACCACGGGCCTCGAAATTCGTTCCGGCAAACTGGCAAAGCCCTGTTTGATCACGAGGTTCTGCTTGACACTGCCGGAATGAACCTCGCGCACCAGGGTGAGCCACGCCTCCGCGGCGGGCGAGAGATAGGCACCGCGTCGCCAGGCCATGGCCATGTTCCATTCGGCGCCCGGCTCGTCACCGGCGCATGCCCGCGCTGCTGGGCTATCGTCTGCGGCAGGAAGGCGACGCCGAGCCCGGCGCCGCCGAGTTCGGCGATGAAGTCGATCTGACTGCTGCGGGCGACGATGCTCGGCTCGAAGCCTTGACGGCTGCAAGCGTCAAGGATGATCCGGTTCAGGGCGAAGCCGGACTCAAAGAGGATGAACGGCGTGTCCCTCAATTCGCCAAGCGTCGCGCTTGGCCTGCCGGCGAGGGGGTGATCGACGGAAAGAACTGCCATAAGCGGATCGCGCCGCACTAGCTAGGCGCGGGCGTCGCTGTGCGGTCACGACTGATAGCGATCAGGACATGGGGCCTGATCGGCGCAGATCGGATCCCACCAATCTTTCGATTTCTGGTGTTTTTCAATCTGTTAATTCGGCTTACGCTGGGGCCCCTCGTCGGCGCCGATTCACAGCCAGCTCGTGAAG
>JBKQPD010000073.1:0-2772 GCA_052145175.1 Binataceae bacterium (SeqCode)
CTCATGGGCCTAACTGCCGCGTCTGGCGGTGCACTTGGGGGGATACCGTGCCCGACTCCAAGCGTTCCCCCGAGCCGATGAAACCTTTGTTGGTGACGCAGCCGACGAGCTTGCCGCGTCTCAAAATAAAATGCCGGGCCAGGCGGTGAATGACCATATCCCGCCCCTCCATGCTGTAATTCAAGAGCGATTCGGTGCCATCATCCGAGCGCACGAAGATCGCCGGCAGCTCTGCACTCGGACCAAAGCGCAAGCGCGTGTGGACGCCGTCATCGGAGGCCGCAACCGGCTGCAGCAATGAGTTTCCGCAGTACCAGTATTCCATGTTCTGGAATCGCGCTCCGGGTGAGGCCGCGAGATCCTCCGCGATTTGCTCCGCCGGCGCTGGTACGGCGATGGGTGGATAGCTAAACCGCAACGAATAGACGAGCTCGTCCGCGAACACGTCGGGTCTGCCCGCGGACACCGCATAATCGATCACATAGGTGCGCTTGTTGGTGAAGACCGTGAGATTCGTGCGCACGGTGGGAGCCTTGGGCTTCAGCACCAAGTGATTGCCATAGGCCCCGTAGGTCAAGCCTGCCAAATCCCCACCTCCTAAGGTCACGAAGGACTCGCCGGGCTCAAATTCCAAATCCACGTGATAACCGACCCAACCGCGCAGTCGCACCACCTGATCCGGGACATAGAGCATCGATCGAATACGATGATCGGAGTGCGCTGAGACTTGCATTTGAGCGATTGCGGATGCGGACGTTCCCACATGGAGAAGGCAAGTCAAAAATGCCGCAAACAGATGATGATGATTCATGGGATTTCCTCTCAACGGTTGGGAGCCGGCACGCCCGAGGTGTCGGCCAGGCTTTCAGGCTCAGTGCGAAAATCAGTGACGCGCCACCCGAGTGGGTTCCATTGACGCGACTTTGGGTCCCGCGATGGCGTTACCCAGGCGTATTCGATCATCGCGACCCAATGCGTAATTTGTTCGGTCGCGCCCGGCGGTCGTCGGCCCTTCAAGTAGCGAACTTGGGCCAATTCGGATAACCCGTTGGCCTTACGGAAGAACGTCACCGCCGTGACTTGCACGCGGACGACCGAGCCGTCCTTGTTGAGGTTCAAGGGTGAGGCGGGATTGGTCTGGTTCCAGAGGTTGTACCACTCTTGATTGCGCTTCGCGGTGTGGTAAGCGCCGCATTCCTCGTAGTCACGCTCGGCGGTTGCGTAACTGAAGCCTTCGCACACCGTGACATAGTGCGTCAGGAGGAACCGCGCGACGGTCTCGCCGATCTCGGCACGTCCCGCATACATCGGGACGATGTCGACGATGCCGGTCGAGTTGTCGACGCGGATGACATAGGGCTCCACGGTCTTCAAGGGCATCATGACCGCAAGCGCGGCACTCGCGGCGACCGCGCACGCCCAACCAGCACCCGCCATGATCCACGCGATGCGCGTGCGCTGAATGGTTTGCGCCGTGCGATCGATGTCCCAGGAGACGGCCTCCCGAAAATAGGCCTTAAGGTCATCGCTCACGGCTTACTTCTCACCACTCGCCGGGGTTTCGGGAGTTGGCACGACCGTGACCGGCGCTTCCTTCAATGTCGAGGGCCGGTTGATCGGACGTAAGGGTCCGTCACAATCGACGCGCATGGCGCCGCGGTGCGCGCAACCCGCGAGCATGACGGTGAGAATTAAAAAGCTGGGCCAGCGTTTCAACATGGCGAGTTCTCCTGTCGGTTGGTTAGCTCTTGACGGTGTTATCGCGGCGCCAGGCAGATCGGACCTTGCCTGAGAGCCAGTAGCCGGCCTTGCGGCTCAAGGGGTCCCAGCGGGTGGTTTCCCGGTCCATGAGCGCTCCGCGTGCGAATTGCCCGGCACCGAACAAGGTTCTGCGGCGCACGTTCGCGAGCGCCCCGCTGATGATGCCGAAGGTTGAAAGCGCAACCCCGCTCGCCAGCCCACTCGCCATGGGCAAGACCTGGCGCATGACCAGAAAGGTAAATCCGGCTGCAATGCAGACGCGTACCGCCTGCACAATCTGAATGTTGCCCGCCGACGCTTGCGCCTGCGCGGCGGCTTGATCGATCAAGTGCATCATGAGTGCAGCAACCAATCCTGCAAGCACCGCGACAAATGCATAGGTCGCGAGCTGCGCAAACCAGGCCTCGACGAATCGACGCGTCGACTGAAATAAGAAGAGCGGGATAATCAAGGGGCCAATCGCGAGCAGAATCGATAGCGCGATCCGCGAGAGAGTCAACAAGAACATGGTGTAGACCGCGGTGATGACGATCACGACGTAGACCGCAATCGCCGCGAAGTAGAAGGAGAAGTTACCGTGAAAGACTCCAGCCTTGGCCAGGAGCGCGGTCGCGACGTCATCGCCACGAAAGAGAATGGTATCCACGATGGCGACGAAATCATTCGCGCCGACCAAGCGCCCTGCGAGTGCCGCCGGTGCCCGGTAGAAGGTCTCGACGATCACGGTGTCGTAGAGCCAGAGATCGAGGCCAACGCCGAATACGAGCGCCAGGATTGCAATACGCTTCAAACCCTCGAGCACCGGCTCCTCGATGCGGCCCGCGATATGCAAAAATCCCCAGATAATCACGTAGAGCGTGCCTAAGGTCACGAGCGCGGGCTCCAAGATCGCCGCCATCTGAAGGGTGTATTGGTGGATGTAGTTATCGAGCAAGGCGGTGAGCCAGGCATTGAACTCTGCGAAAAATCCCATGACTTAAAGTCCCATCGGTGGCAAGGCGTTTAAGTGTC
>JBKQPD010000074.1:0-5444 GCA_052145175.1 Binataceae bacterium (SeqCode)
TTCCGCTTGTTGTACCGCGAACAGCCGCGCGCTTACCTGAACAAGACTCTTCACACTTGGATTGAGCACTGGATTTATACGGACGTTCCTCTCGAACGGCTCTTCAACGCACAACTGATTCTTGGTCTCGCGGCGTTCGTATTACAGCTTCCGTTTTCGATCCGCAAAGACGTCCAGCGGCGCAAGGACCTGCGGTACGGAAGACGCCTGAAAGGACCGATTCTTGTCAGTCCACGCCAGTTCACGAGAGCCGTTGCCGGCAATGGCATCGGCATCGCGACCAACGATTCCAAGCGCCCGTTGCGGATTCCACGCGACGCCGAGAATAAGCACTTTCTCATTGTCGGCGACACCGGCTCGGGGAAGTCGAGCATCATCCGCCAGATGCTTTATCAGGTGGACGCTCGCGGCGACAGCGCCATCGTCTACGATCCCGCCTGCGAGTTTGTGAAACAGTTTTACGATGAACACCGCGGCGACATCGTGCTCAATCCGCTTGACGCCCGGATGCCGTACTGGAACCCATCGAAGGAACTTCGGCGCAAGGCCGAGGCAAAGGCGTTGGCCGTGTCGCTTTACCAGCCCGAAGGCGTGACGAACCGCTTCTTTGTCGAAGCTCCGCAGAAGATCTTTGCCCACCTGCTCACCTATCTACCGACGCCCCTTGAACTCGTCCAGTGGATGTCCGATCCCGCCGAGATCGACCGTCGCGTCAAGGGAACCGAGTATTGGATGCTGATTGACCCGAAGGCCCCGCAACAGCGGACTGGCGTTCTCGGCTCTCTCAATATGAGCGCGGACAGCTTCCGGCTCCTGCCCAAGGAAGACGAAACAACCTCTATATGGACGGCGACGAAGTGGGCCGAGACGCGGCGCGGCTGGATCTTCATCACGTCGCGTCCAACCATGCGCGAAGCATTTCGCCCGCTCATCAGTCTGTGGATTGACACGCTCGTTCTGCGCCTGTTGAACGAACCCATGCCTGACCAAAAACCCGTCTGGTTCGTCATCGACGAACTGGCCAGCCTGCAGCGGTTACCGCAGCTTCATACCGCGATTACGGAGAACCGTAAATCGCAGAACCCGGTGATCCTTGGCTTTCAGGGGCGCAGCCAGATGGAGGCCCGCTACGGTGAAGACGCCGAAGCCATGTTGTCGCAACCGGCCACGAAGATTTTTCTCCGCACCACCGAGCCGCGAGCGGCCAAATGGGTCAGTGAGGCTATCGGCGAAATCGAAATCGAGCGGCTGCGCGAGACCCACTACGACGGTTCCCGCACCGGGCGCAATTTTGCGCTCGACCGGCAGACTGAACCGCTCGTTCTGCCTTCCGAGGTTTCGGGCCTCGACGATCTGCGCGGCTTTCTAAAGTACGGCAATCATGTCGCCCGATTCTCGTTTCCCTTCGTCGCGCTCGAAGAGAAGGGCCCCGGTTTTGCCGAGCGGAGAATGGACGACCTGATCGTGCCAAGCACGCCGCTCCCCACCGAACCAGCAGAGATACAAGGCAATCTTCTAACGCCGGAATATGCCATCCAACCTCCCGAGAACCAGATGGAGTAGACAGTCATGCTGACGATCTCAAAGCCGCTGTCTGCAGGCCAAGCGCAGACTTATCACCAGAAGGAATTCACTGCGAAGGAGCAGAACTATTGGTCCCAACGCGGCGTCATCACAGGCGAATGGCAAGGCCGCTTGGCCGCGCAGTTCGGCCTTGCCGGCGCCGTCTCCGCAGAAGACTTCGCGGAGCTCAGCCAGGGCCAGCATCCGCAGACGGGCGAGCAGCTTGTTCGGCAACGAGCGTCGTATGAATATCATGATGCCGACGGCAAGACCGTCAAGACGATGGAGCATCGTGCCGGATGGGATGCCACTTTTTCCGCGCCCAAATCTGTCTCGCTCACCGCGCTGGTCGGCGGCGATGAGCGCGTTCGTGAAGCGCATCGCGAGAGCGTTCGCGTTGCCCTCGACCAGCTCGAACGCTACACGCAAGCCCGCATCGGCGGCAATCATCCTCCCGAGACTACCGGCAACTTTGTAGCAGCCAAGTTTGAGCACGACACGGCCCGCCCGGTTGATGGCTATGTCGCGCCACAGCTTCATACCCATACCGTTATCTTCAATGTGACCGAGCGCGGCAATGGCCAGCCCCGTGCCATTCAGCCGCACAGCCTTTTTGCTTCGCAGCAGTTCGCCACGGCTATCTATCAATCGGAGCTGACTTACAAACTACGCCAGCTCGGTTACGAAATTACGACCGGGCGGAGCGGCGCACCCGAGATCAAGGGATACACACAGGAATATCTTGACGCATCCAGTCCTCGCAGCCAACAGATTCGTGAATACCTCGAACGCACTGGCCGTTCTGGGAAAGAAGCCGCCGAGATCGCCGCCCACTCGACCCGCGACCGTAAAGAAGTCCATTCGCCAGGAGAAGTGATGGCCGCCCATAGGAGGCTGGCAGCCGACTTTGGACACCAGGCCGAGGCTGTGGTCCGTGCGGCGCGGGAACGGTCTCAGCTTCAGGAAAAGCCAGTCAATTCCTTCGAGCGAGTGCGCGAATCCCTCACTTTCTCCCGTGATAAGAACTTCGAGCGCGAGGCGGTTGTGGATGAACGTGCGCTGATCCGCGACGGACTCCGTCGCGGCATGGGAGAGATCACTCATGCCCAGGTCCGCGCCCATCTTGACGCTCGCCTGGCTTCCGGGGAATTTCGAATCGTCGAGCGACAGCAGGGCCTTCCGGGCCGACATTTCACTACCGCCAAGACCATAGAGGCCGAACACGAAATTCTGAGTCGGATGCGTCACGGGCAAAACCATGTCGAACCGATTCTTTCGCGTACGCAGGCCATCGCCTTTGCCGACCAGCACCAACTTCTTAACCACGCGCAGAGGAGTGTCATCGAAGATGTGCTCAGTTCATCCGACCGCATCCAGGGACTCCAAGGTTTTGCTGGCGCGGGCAAGACGACCACACTAACTACGATTCGCAGCGCCGCTGAATCACAGGGCTATCGGGTCGAGGGCTTTGCCCCGACCTCTCGCGCGGCGCGCCAACTGAATGAAACAGGAATTGAGGCTGGAACCCTGCAAGGATTCCTTGCCCGCGCTGCAAGCCCGGACCTGCATGACCGAAAGCACTTGTACCTTGTCGATGAATCGAGCCTTGCCAGCACGAACCAGATCCGGGAGTTACTCATGCGGCTTGGCCCCCATGATCACGTACTTCTCATCGGCGACATCCGCCAGCATCAGGGAGTAGAAGCTGGGCGGCCTTTTGAGCAACTGCAGGAAGCCGGGATGCGCACTGCCAAGCTCGATGAGATCGTGCGTCAGAAAGACCCGGCTCTCAAATCCACTGTCGAATTGCTGGCTACTGGCCAAGTCTCCGCCGCCCTCGACGCGCTCGGTCAGCAAGGCCATGTGCGGGAAATCCCCGACCGGGAACAGCGCATACGCGCCATTGCCAAGAGCTATGTGGAATCGCCCCAGAACACGCTCATCGTGTCACCGGACAATGTTTCCCGCCGCGAGCTAAACGTTGCTGTCCGCGAGCAGTTGAAAGTCACGGGAGCCCTTGCACCCGAAGATCATGCCTTCCGTGTCTTGGTTCAGCGTCAAGACATGACGGGGGCCGAGCGATCGTGGGCAAGCCACTACGAAATACGCGATGTAGTTCGGTATACACGGGGCAGTAAGGCCGTTGGAATTGAAGCCGCCGCCTACGCATCGGTCGTTGCTATCGACCCCGGCCGAAACGAGCTCACGGTCGAGAAATCAAACCAGGAGGTTGCCACCTACGATCCCCGCCGTCTCACCGGTGTTAGCGTCTACCGCGAAATCGATCGCGAGTTCTCGGTAGGCGACCGCATCCAGTTCACCGCGCCTGACAAATCGCTCGGCGTTGCCAATCGCGATCTGGCTGTAGTCGAGGCGATCCATCCCGATGGTCGCCTCTCCGCCCACCTCGACAACAACCGGCAGATCGAGTTCAGCGCCAGTGAGCATCGGCATTTCGACCACGGGTACGCCGTCACTAGTCACAGCTCACAGGGCCTCACCGCCGAACGCGTGCTTGTTCACGCCGATACAAGTGTCCACCCCGACCTCCTCAACTCCCGCTTCGGCTACGTCTCCATCTCACGCGCTAGCCATAACGCCACCCTCTTCACGGACGACATGGCAAAACTTGGACCTCAACTCGGAGCCGATGTGTCGAAAACGTCAGCTTTGGAAGTGAGTCCAACTGCATCAGCCGTACAAGGAATCGGAATCGGGATCTAACACAACCAACTATTAAGATCGAGAAATCACAATGACGAAGCTGACAACCATTCCCGAGAACTACAACAACATCCACGCTGGAATCGTCGATCTTCTCAAAACTGCCCGATCCGCTGCTGCCCGGAATGTGAACTCGGTCATGACTGCCACGTACTGGGAAATCGGCCGACGTATTGTAATGTTTGAACAAGGAGGGGAGCACCGTGCTGACTACGGCGAACAGCTAATCGAACAATTATCGGGGGATCTGACGCGCCAATTTGGTCGCGGTTTTGGGAGAGCAAATCTTTGGCAAATGCGTGCATTCTACCTTGCGTGGCCGCAAGGACAGATTCTCCAGACACTGTCTGGAGAATCCAAGAACTCCATTGCTCCCAATCACATAAAAGGCGATCCCTTAACTCTTCCGACCATCGCATCTCACTTCGCGCTGCCTTGGTCCGCCTACGTGCGACTGCTCTCCGTCAAGACCCCGGAAGCCCGAACTTTTTATGAGACCGAGGCTCTGCGGCTCGGTTGGTCCGTCCGCCAATTGGACCGCCAGATCGGCAGCCAATTCTACGAACGCGTCGCGCTCTCACAGAATAAGGCTGCCATGCTGGAGAAAGCACAAACCCCCGAACCTGGCGACTTCGTGACACCCGAAGAAGCCATCAAGGACCCGTTCGTTCTCGAATTTCTCGACCTCAAAGACGAATACTCCGAATCAGATTTCGAGGACGCACTCATCCAACGCCTCGCCGAGTTTCTGCTGGAACTGGGAGATGATTTTGCCTTCCTCGACCGCCAACGCAGACTTCGCATCGACGACGCCTGGTTTCGTGTCGATCTCGTCTTTTTTCACCGCCGCTTGCGGACGATTGTCCTCGTGGATCTCAAGGTCGGTAGATTCAGTTATGCGGACGCTGGACAAATGCACCTCTATCTAAATTACGCCCGCGAGCACTGGATGAAGCCCGGCGAGAACCCGCCAGTCGGACTCATTCTGTGCGCCGAAAAGGGAGCGGCGGAAGCCCACTACGCACTCGACAACCTCCCCAACAAAGTGCTCGCCGCCGAGTATCAGACCATCCTTCCTGACGAAAAGATCATCGCCGAGGAACTGGAACGCTCGCGCCGGGAACTGGAACAACGGGTATCTGTCAGCCGATCTCAGC
>JBKQPD010000075.1:0-8262 GCA_052145175.1 Binataceae bacterium (SeqCode)
CCGATTGACTTCATCGCGCCGCGCGTGACCCGCTTGGCGCAATTTTTCCAACATGGGATGGCGGAACCCGATGCGGTGCGCCGTGCGCCCTGGGCGGCGGGTCACCAGCAGGCCGTGGCCCTCGAGCAGGCCTTGAATGCCCTGAAGCTTCAGGGGGTCGGGCGCATCGCGCCCGAGGCTCTGAACCGATTAGTGAGTCAAGCGACCGCTTCGGGCGCTGTCAATCCACTGCTTCGGGCACAAGCGGGGGCGTATGGTCTCGTCGGTGCGCCAGGTGCAGTCATCGAATCCTTTGATGAGGTGTATTGGTGGCATATGACCGCGATCCCGCTGGCACCACCCTATCCGTGGTCCCCGCGGGAGTTACAACAACTACGCGGTTTGGGCGTCGAACTCCCGGACACCCGTGTCGTGCTCGAGCGCCAAGCTCGCGGTTGGCTGCGCCCGCTCCTGGCAGCCCGCAGCCGCCTGACACTCATGTTGCCCTCCTCTGGTGAAGAGGTACATCCGGCATGGCTGACGATTTCATCCCTGATGGAGCATCCGGACATCGTTGACGTCGAGAGCGTGCTGATCGGCGACGTCGCGACCCAAGGGGTCGTGGCGGTTCCCCATCGCCCGCTGCCGCCGCTGCGTCGCTGGTGGCAAATCCCAGCGGGCGCCATACATGGCTGGGAACGTTCCGCTTCCTACTCGAGCCTAGAGCAGTTCTTCCACAACCCATACCAATGGGCATTGAATTATCCCGCGCAGCTCAAACCCTCGGCATTGCTCGAGGTACCGGGCGACTTTCAGTTACTGGGAAGCCTTGCGCACCGCGTGGTTGAGCAACTCTATCGGGAGGCCGATGCCATCTCCTGGCCGGTCGATCGCGTTCGTCAATGGTTCGATCAAGCCATTGTTCGGATCGTACAAGAAGAAGGCGCGGTACTCCTGATGAGCGGTCGCCGCGCCGATCTGGAGGCTTTTCGACTTCGGTTTCGACGCTCGCTCGCCCAGCTGCACCAGATTCTGCAATCGGCCAACATAAAGACGGTGGATCCGGAAAAGTCTTTGGAAGGTGATACCCCGCTTGGGAAATTGCGCGGCAGCAGCGATTTGCTGATAACGCTGTTCGACGGTCGTCAGGCGATCATCGACCTGAAGTGGGCGGGCGACAAGAAATACCGAAGGAAATTGAACGAGCAAACGCACATTCAGCTGGCGATTTATGCCCGGTTGGTTGAGCAAAATACGTCTTCCTGGCCGGCCGTCGCCTATTTCATCCTGAGTCGCCCCGAGATGTTGACCACTGCCGATCATCTCTTTCCCGGAATCAAAGCCATCACCGTCCCCGGCGCTTCGACGTCGCTCTTATGGGAGCGCATCACGACCACCTGGCAATGGCGGCGCACTCAGATCGAATCGGGAGCCCTTGAGTTGGTGATCGAGGGTGTGGAGCCTACGGACCGATCCGTGCCGCCCGATGGAGCCCTGCCCATCGAACCGTTGGATCCACGCTATAACCCGTTCGTGCATCTGGCGGGCTGGGGCGCAGAGGCATGAGCGAGACGTTACGCTTTATCAGCGCGGGCGCCGGCAGCGGTAAAACCTACCGCCTCACCGAACTACTCCATCAAATGCTCGAGGACGGTCGCGTGCGGCCTTCCGGCATTCTCGCCACCACCTTTACCAACAAAGCCGCCGCGGAGCTCCGTGAGCGAGTTCGATCGCACCTGATCCACCAAGGGCAATACGCGTTGGCCACAGCGATTGGTCAAGCCCGCATCGGTACGGTCAATAGCGTGTGCGGCAATCTGCTCTCACGATTTGCCTTCGAGGCGGGCATGCCCGTCGAGCAGCGGGTACTCGATGTGCCGCGCGCCACGCAGATTTTGAATGAGGCGATCGATGAAGTCATCGAAGGAAAAACCCTCACCGACCTTCTCACCGTAGCGCGACGCTTGAGCCTGGACAAGATCGCGTATGGCGATGAGGAGGATCCCTGGAGGGCCGCGCTGCGAGAGATCGTCAATCAGGCGCGCACCAACGCCATTGGCCCAGAGCAATTGCGAACCATGGGTGCACGCAACGCCGACCAGTTGCTCAAGTTTTTCCCGAAGCCGACCACGCGCGATCTTGACACCGCGCTACGCTTGGCGATCGAGGCGGCGTTGCCCATGGTTCGTCAGGCCTTGGATACAGACGGCAAAAAGAACACCACGCAGTATTTGAAGCAATTGGAGGACTTCGAGCGGGCATTGCGCGACGGCGACTATCAATGGGCGCAATGGCCCCGGCTGGCCAATTGCCAGCCGGAAGCGAAACTGCAACCTGCAGTACAGGCGGTGACAACGGCGGCGAGCGAACACGGAAAGCACCCCCTCCTGCACCAGGATCTGCGACATTACTTGAGTATGTTGTTTTCCTTAGCTGCAGATGTGCTCGACCTGTATCGCACGCGCAAGCGGCAATTGGGCGCAGTGGACTTCGCCGACCAGGAGAGCGAGCTGCTAGAGATCCTGGATCTGCCCGATGTCGCTGATACGCTCGCGGCGGAGCTCGACTTGCTCATGGTGGATGAGTTTCAGGATACGAGTCCCATTCAACTCGCGCTGTTTATCAAACTGGCGCGCTGCGCCAAACATGTCGTCTGGGTGGGAGATGTGAAGCAGGCGATCTACGGATTTCGGGGTGGAGATGCCGCCCTGATGGCGGCCGTTTTGAACGGCCTGCCGGCGCTTCAGGGCAAGAAGGAAACACTACCGGAGTCGTGGCGCTCACGTCCGGCATTGGTACATTGTGTGAATGAGATCTTCGGCGAGGCGTTCGAGGGATTGGCGACGGCCGATGTTCACCTGCAACCCCAGCGAGAAGAGTTCGAGGGAATTAGCGCCGTGGAAGACTGGTGGCTGGACGGCAAGGCCGAAGATCAATACCACGGGATTGCGGCAGGGATAGCGACTCTGTTGCAGAGCGGGGCGCAGATCATCGGGCGCGACTCCGAGCAGCGCCGAGCGCTCCGCCTCGGCGACATTGCCGTGCTGGCGCGCTCGAATCAGACCGTGAACGATATAGCCGGGGTGCTGCAGTCTCGAGGCATCAGAGCCTCTACCGAGCAACCGGGACTGTTGAACCGTCCAGAGATCGTGCTGGCGCTGGCCTGCCTGCGCCGGCTCAACGACGAGCGCGATACCATCGCCACCGCGGAAATCGTATCGCTCGCCGAGTGTGAAGACCCGGATGCCTGGCTCGCGGACCGACTCGCGTGGCTCGACAGCAAAGCGCCCGCGTGGACCTGTCGCGAGCAGGGTGACGCGGTACATCCCATCTTTCAGGCTATCCAGGCCTTACGGAACCAGCGATCCCAATTGTCACCGCAGGAGGCCGTGCAACTAGTCGTGGCCCGCTGCGATCTGACCCGCCGCGTGCTGCAGTGGCAGCAATCCCCTGAGCGCGCACGGCTGCGCCTGGCCAACCTAGAGCGGCTGACCGAGTTGGCAGCTGAGTACGAGGATGAATCTAGGTCCACCCGCGAGGCGGCAACGCTCTCGGGATTCCTGCTGTGGCTGAAGGATCTAGCGGCGACGGCAACCGATACCATGCCTCAGCCAGCCATCGATGCCGTGCAGGTCATGACCCATCATGCGTCCAAGGGATTGGAGTGGCCGGTGGTCGTGCTGATGGATCTGGCGGGCGAGGTGAAGGATTCGATTTGGGATGCTGTGCGCGCCGATTCCATAAGCGCCTTCGACGTGCGCGAGCCGCTCAAGGACCGATCCCTGCGGTATTGGCCCTGGCCCTACGGGGCTCTATCCAAGGTCCCGGGCGCTGACCAAGTCGAATCCTCCCCCAAGGGCCAGGTCGTTCGTGCTGCGGCGATCGAAGAGCACAAGCGTCTGCTCTATGTGACCATGACCCGCGCCCGGGATCTACTCGTTCTAGCCCGGCAAGCCAAGAAGCCGGACGGCCAATGGATGTCGACGGTCGGTCTCGCGAACCACCTACCCGAAACGGATTGCTCCGCCATCACGTTGAATAACCGCACGTCGGTACCGTTTCAGCGCAGAAAGCTCACCCCCACCAGCGCGAACCTGGTAGTCATCCCTCCCAAGGACGATCTGCATTGGTTCGAAGCATCAGTCAAGCTGACCGAGAAGTTGCCACTGACCCTAAGCTCGTCCTTGTCCGCCCCGGTTGCTGCCACGGTTGTCGAGAATGTTCAGATCGGCACGCGAATCATGGTCGACCGCAATGTTGATTGGGCAACGCTCGGCGAAGCGGTCCACGCATGTCTCGCCGTGTATTTGTCCTCGGAAGACGTTTCCCTGAGCACAAGCGACGTCACAGTCATACTCGAGCGCATGGGCGTTCCCAATGCGGTATCCCCCGACGCTCTGCTCGGTCAGCTCGAGGCCGTCCGACGCTGGCTCAAAGCACGGTGGCCCAATGCAAAAGCAGCCGTGGAAGTTCCGATCACGCGGGCCCTCAAGAACGGGCAAGTTTTGACCGGCCGTATCGACCTGCTTCTGAAAACCGACGAAGGGTGGATTTTGTTGGACCACAAGTCCGGCGCGCAGAACAGATCCCAGTGGGACACCCTCGCGGCCAATTATGGCGGCCAATTGGCCGCATACAGTGAGGCTATTGAGGCCGTAACCGGCGTCTCTGTTAAAGAGAGCTGGCTGGTCCTGCCGGTGGCGGGCGCCGCGGTGCGAGTGGAATCAGGCACCAACCCCATCAGCGGCATTACATGACAACCACATAGGATTGACAGCAAAGTGATCAGCGCATACTCGAGTCCCATCATCGTTAGAGACAAAATGGCCGTCGAGCGTCTTGAAAGAATCCCCCTCAACGGCCCTGAATCCAACGCGGAATACAACGAAGCTTGGCTACAAAACTTGTTGTATGCACATCCCGAGATCATTCCCGTATCAGAGATTAACATCGCCTTTGCACATCTGGTGCCTATTGGTACGGAAGTGGCCACCGCATCAGGACCCATCGATGTGCTGTATGCAACGCCGACTGGTCAGCTGGTTATCCTAGAAGCCAAATTGTGGCGCAATCCGGAGGCCCGAAGAAAAGTCATCGGCCAGATCCTCGACTACGCAAAGGAATTGAGCCGGTCGACTTATGAGTCACTTGACGCGCGCATACGTGCGGCGCGCAAGGCAAAATCCCGAGGACAATCTTTAGGGGGATTGGCCGATGTCGTGCGAGAAAGATATCCTGACTTAGATGAGGCGCGGTTTATTGATGCCGTCTCTAAATGCCTACAACGTGGGGATTTCCTCCTCCTGATCGTTGGAGATGGTATCCGCGAGGGCGTAGGTGCGATTACGGAATTTCTAGAAGGTCACGGAACGCTGCACTTTACATTCGGCCTTGTGGAAGTGGCCATCTATTCAATGCCCGATGGATCAAAGCTCGTCCAGCCGCGCGTGCTGGCCCAGTCGAGCATCATCAAGCGCATTGTGGTATCGGTAGAAGGATCTCGAGCTGTTGTGGCCGAGGATGCGACCGAGGTCGGCGCTACAGATGAGGTCAGCGAGGAGGTCCTTGAAACGCGGAAGCGATTTGAGCCGTTTTGGGATGAGTTTCTGAAGATCCTCAGGCCTCGGTTGCAAGATCAAAGTCAGCCGCTGCCTGATCGTAGCCGAAGCCAGAGCATCTATTTTTACATGCCGAAGCCTTCCCATGGCTGGATCAGTGGCTATGTTGCTCAGTCCATGCACCGTGTTGGCGTCTACCTGACCTTTGAGCGTGGCCCGATCGGAGACAGGCTCTATGCAGCACTGGAGTCAGATAAGGCTCTTATCAATCGCCAGTTGGGTGTAGATGTCGAGTGGGCATCAAACAACGGCAAGCACGAAATCGCTTGTCATCAGGAATACTCCGGCATAATCCTAAACGAGCATCGTAACGACGCGCAGGAGTGGTTGGTCGATCGTGTAAACCGATTCATAACGGCCTTTCGCCCTCGCATGGAACAACTTTTGCGTGAGCAGCAGATTAGCTAGCTCTGACGCGCTGCAATTTCAGTCCATTGCATGGTCGATCTCCGGTATTATCAAAGACGCCAGTCACTGGCGACCCTGAGGACAAGCTATAACACGCTCAAGACGACTCCGCGCGCTTGCGGCCGGCGTGACCGATCGGCTTTGGGACGTTACGGATATGGTGAAGGTGCGAGAGGCGTGTGAAATTGCCCAGTAAGTCCCTGGTCAAGGCCGATTACCTCGCCCGGCTGCTTGATGCTGCTGAGCTTTCGGCAACACCTTGAGAGGAGTCCGAGCGATCCATACCACTTGCTGCTCATCATGAAGGACTTATTGCGGATCGTTGCAGGATGACGTATGCGCCTCTTGGGGGGCAGAGCTGGACCGCGTCGGCCGCGCCTGTAAGGGATAGAGAGTCGATAAGAACGAGGAAACACTGCTACATGGCACTTCATCCAAATTTCCCAACTTCGCCGTATGTGGTGCTGCCCCCGGACGTACGTTGGTTTCCTGCGGCCGAAGAGCTGCGCAGCACCGCCTATGAAAAGCTGTTGCCGCCGCTAGTCGCCAAGGTCCGCGAAGAGGTCGAAGTTTGGCGCACGAACGGCTATGCCGGCGCCTCGCCAACTTCCCGCGCCCTCCTGACCTGGTGGTTCAATAGCAATCACCTGGTTGACCAAGCCGACGGCACGCAAATTGAATTCCGCTACTACTTTGCGCAGCGCGAGGCCGTCGAGACAGTAATCTGGCTCTATGACGTGCGCGGGGCGCGCGACAAGTTCGACCTACTGCGTTTCGACGCGTCCGGTGCCGTTTCAAGCAACATGTTCGATGAAGACTGGCCGCGCTTTGTCGTCAAGATGGCCACGGGCGCGGGCAAAACCAAAGTATTGTCCTTGCTGATGGCGTGGAGCTACTTTCACAAGCTCTACGAGCCGAATTCCACGTTGTCGCGGAATTTCTTGCTGATCGCCCCGAACATCATCGTTCTCGACCGGCTGCGCATTGACTTCGATGGGCTGCGCATATTCTTCAACGATCCGATTTTGCCGGACAACGGCCATGCTGGCCGCACTTGGTGCGACGATTTCCAAATGGCGCTGCATATCCAGGACGATGTCCGCGTCGTCCGGCCAGTCGGTAACATTTTCTTGACCAACATTCATCGCGTGTATCTCGGCACCGTGACTGAGCCCTCGCTAGATGACGACGATTTGCGAGACTACTTTCTGGCCCCGTTCGGGGATAAACCGGCCGGAAAGACGAACGATAGCAATACCGATCTTGGCGAGATCGTGCGCGAGATCGATGAACTGGCCGTCTTCAATGACGAAGCCCACCATATCCACGACAGCCGACTGGCCTGGTTCCAGTGCATTCAGGACATTCATCACCGGATGCTGCAAAAGGACCTGCGGCTCGTCCTCCAGATTGATGTGACCGCGACGCCGCGCCACGATAACGGCGCGATTTTCGTGCAGACGGTGAGCGACTATCCACTGGTCGAGGCGATCGCGCAGAACGTTGTCAAGCATCCGGTACTTCCCGACGCGCCAAGTCGCGCGAAACTGACCGAACACAAAAGTCCAATCATCACGGAGAAGTTCGCCGACTATTTGCAGCTCGGCATCGAGGAATGGCGCAAGAGCTATGCGGAGCATGAAAAGCTCGGCAAGAAAACTGTGCTGTTCGTAATGGTCGATGATACCAAGAACTGCGATGAAGTCGGCCTATACCTAGAAAAGATATGTCCGGAGCTGCAAGGCGCGGTCCTGGTGATCCATACCAAGGCCAACGGCGAAATATCGGAATCCCCGTCGAGCAAGAACAAAGATGAGCTGGAAATTCTACGCAAGCAGTCAAACGAAATAGACACTTGGAAGTCACCCTACAAGGCGATCGTATCTGTCTTAATGCTCAAAGAAGGCTGGGACGTACGGAACGTTACGGTAATCGTAGGGCTGCGCGCCTATGTCGCCAAGAGCAACATATTGCCCGAGCAAACCTTGGGGAGGGGTCTGCGGCGTATGTATTTCGGCAGCGATCAGCGCGAGACCGTCTCCGTCATGGGCACCCCGGCATTCATGGAATTCGTGGAATCCATCCAGAACGAAGGTGTGACCTTCGACCGTGTTCCGATGGGTGGTGCGGGCGGCAGAGAGCGCCAGGATTCGCTCGTTGTAGAAGTCGAGACCCAATCCCCGGACAAGAATATTGATGCACTAGACATTGCCGTGCCGCGCCTAACCCGCCGCTACAACCGCGAGTTCAAAGACCT
>JBKQPD010000076.1:0-3977 GCA_052145175.1 Binataceae bacterium (SeqCode)
CTTGGCTCTTGGAGATGCCCGTCATGCCCATGGCCTTGACCAGTTCATCCACCGAGCGGGTCGAGACGCCCTGCACGTACTGGGATGAACAGCTCCCCCAACTCATGCGATAGAGTCGTTCCCCCCCCAGCACTGGAGAACCCACGACGTTGACCGGACGCCGTCGTAGAAGCTGGAGCAAGCGATTCGCTGAGCAGCGCATCGCAGGGCTCTACAGCCGGCATATCGGTCAGGTGGCCAGCGTGCTCAGCCCGGAGCTCGAAGCGCGGATTCTGGAGGCCACGCGCCACGCACCGAGCAGTTCGACGCACTGGACGACGCGCAAGCTCGCCGCTCATTTGGATGTGAGCCACATGATGGTGGCGCGTGTGTGGCGCAAGCACGGACTTAAGCCACATCGGATCGAGCGCTACATGGCTTCGAACGATCCGGACTTTGAGCAAAAGGCGGCCGACATCATCGGCCTGTATCTGAACCCGCCGGCGCATGCTGCGGTGTTCTGCGTCGATGAAAAGACGCACATTCAGGCCCTGGATCGCAAAGATCCGGTCTTGCCGCTCTCCCCGGGCAGGGCGGAGCGGCATGGCTTTGAGTACTTCCGTCACGGCACGCTCTCGCTGTACGCCGCCTTCAATACCAAGACCGGCGAGGTGCTGGGCAAGACCGCTGAGCGGCACACCTCCGCGGAGTTCATCGCCTTTCTCACCGACATCGTGATCAACCAGCCGCGCGGCAAAGAAATCCATGTGATCGCCGACAATCTCTCAGCCCACAAGAGCCAACAGGTCAAAGACTTCTTGGCCGCGCATCCGAAGGTTCACCTGCACTTCACTCCGACCTATTCGTCCTGGCTCAACCAGGTCGAGCTCTGGTTCGGCAAGATCGAACGCGACGTCATCGCCCGGGGCGTATTCACTTCCGTCTCCGACCTGAAGAGAAAACTCATGCGTTACATCCGTCACTACAACAAGGCACCGCGAACCGTGAAATGGAAATATGGCGATCCGTCGCGCCACATCGGTACACAATCAGTTGGTACAGGCCACTAGCTGCCTACGCTCTTACACCACTAGCCGGGACACGATCATCAGGAATTGAACGAGCTTGCTTTCCACGGTCAAAGATGCGTCTGCCTCCCTGCGAAGGTTGCGCACACTGCGGCACCGCTATTCCAGCCCAAGGACCTCAAGTAGACCTCTTCGACCGCTTAGGGAAAAGATGACGCGCTGACCATGCTCTGAGTCGCTGGATTAGATACTCATACGGGGCGATTTTGAATTGGCGAATCTCGCTCGGAGGCTGACGACCGCCACGTAACTTCCCCCCGCGGCCAGCAAAACCCAAGCACTGCCCACACCGTACAGAATACCAAGCAATCCATGGCGCGCGCCGATCACCACCGCTCCCGCTGCAATCGCAACGCAAATCCATGCCAACACGCTGATGATAGTCATTGACCGCGACGTCCCGCAGGACATCGCGATAGCAGTTGAAAAGCTTTGCCAGATCTTGGCCAGCCCCACGACAATCGTTGCGCCAATCAAGCCGAACCCGATCTCATATTTATCATTTAGCAGGGTATTAAACACCAGGGGCGCCACCAGCACCGCGACCACATGGATGCAATCGCCATCAACAACGCCGTGAGCGATTCACTCACTATTATCGCACGTGTCTCGGCTGCGCTCGCCACAGCGCGAAGGCGCGGTAGAAGACTAAAATTTATCGCAATCTGAATCATTCGAAAGGGGGAGCCCACAACCGCTGCGAGTACCGCGTAGGTACCCAGCATCTCCACGGACCGCACTTTCGGTATCGCGAATCGTTCAAACTGGCCCAATAAATCCACACCCACTCCGATCCCAATTGCCGCTGCCCCTTCGCTGAAAACCGCATTGAACTCTATCTCCTGACGTCCGATATGCCGTCAACCACCCAAGCCCGGAAGCCATGACGTAACCCACGGCCATTAAAATCAAAACGAAGCTGTCGGAGGTCAGCGACAAACCAAGCGCCAATAAGGCAATAAACAATAGAATGTAGTTAGGTGCTTGCGATAAGATCATCGCGATTTTAGCTCGGTGTCCGCCCTGAAACAGGGCTTGGCAAATTCGGTTTATCGCGCCTCCGATCACCATCGGCAACAACAGTACAACGATCCCGGCCGACAAGCGGTAATACCAAAACGCAATCGCCGACGCGGCAATTCCTGTCGCCGTGGTGAACGCCAGCGCTAAAAATCCAAATCTGCGCCCACACGCGGACGGTGGCGATTGGCCACGACATCCAATCCGAACGGACCGAAACTTATTCCAAATTGATTCAACGCCAAGACCAGCGTCAGCACGCCGAAACCCGCGGGCGACATTATCTTCGCCAGCAGAATGCTGCCGGCCCCAAAGCCGGCGCCACCGGCCGCAAAGCCGATCGCGGAGCGGCAACGAATGGGACTTCAGAAGTCGCTCGATCAACAGCAGCCTGCCTAGGCCGCGGGCCGAATGCCGGTCGCCGCTATCTTCTTACTGAACAGCTTATTGTTCTTTCCATAAAGGATGTAGCAGAGCCGGAAGAACAGCTTCAACATTGCCGCAGCCCCCATCGCGACATAGTTGAACGGATTGCCGTAGAAAACATAGAGATTAAGATCAAACACATTGATCTTATCGAAGCCGGCATGCTCCAGTACCTGATTGAAAGTGTACTCGGTAAATGTATTTTGATGATCGAAATTCTGCGCCAAGGCCTCGGCACCCGTGATCGGATTGGCCCCGTTCAACGCAAAACAGATCAAGCGCCCCCCAGGCTTCAGTTTTCGCTTGCACAGAGCGAGAAAATCGAGAATCTCGGGCTTCGTCAGATGATTCAATTCCTGCTCGACGAAAATCATATCGTAGATCGCATCCGCGCTATCTTCGAGAAAATCGAACGCATAAGCAGTGCGGCAATTGAGCTTCCGCTTTTCGGCATAGGCTATTTTGTCCGCGAAGGAATCGATGCCCAGCACCTTCGTAAACCCGAGGTCCGACAAAAGGTTCACCCCGTAGCCGGGCCCGCACGATACGCACAAGATGTTCGCCTGTTTATCGGCCGGGAACCATCTGGCGTAATTGTCCTTGTAGAACAAGTAAAAGCTGCGATAGCCTTTTTCTATGTCGTTGGGTGCTTCCCAAAATGAATCAAAAGGCTCGATTGTGGCCGTAAGTGGGTGGCGTCGCATGACCTATCGATTCTCCCGCGCAAATATGCGCTTTTGCGTTGGCAAGTGTACGTTAAAGCCGGCGGTGCAGGTTTGGGGAAATTCACGTTAGCGTCTGTGAAAATCATTACAAGATCGCCAGAAATTATCTCATGATGCTACCGCGACGTTCGATTGCCGACGCCCGCTAAGCAATTGAAGCCGTTGCAAAAATCGAAACGGCCGCAATGGGAATGCTACACTTATTTTCGCTTCGTGAGCCGCAGAAATGGCAGCGTGCTTATCCAATTGAATTTTCGCGAATCCGCTCGAATAGTGCCGCCGGACACCGTCTTGGCCCTATCACCTATACGAGCGTAATTCTGTTACGGGCGCCTTCTTAACAATTTGAGCCAGCCCTGGTCTCGTTCGGCCCGAATCTTGTGCAGTCGACCAACGAGGAAATTTCGATCCGGGGCAGAGCAAGCTCGATCGTCGTTGCGGTGCTTCATAGGTGCGCCAGCCATCGCGGCCATCCCTATACGCACCGGCTTTCGTCAGACCGACGTGACCGGAGCTCCGGACGGTATCGGCGCAATTACCGTAACTTCAGCGTGCTGCAACCGATTGAATACCGCGAACGCTATGGCATATAGCGCGAGAGCAAACGTGATCGCCACGTTGAAGCCGAAGGCCATGCTAATCAGCATGCTCAGAAAGCCGCCCACGACGGTAAACAGCCCGTTCATACCCCAAGCCCAGGCGACGACAGCGCGAGGTTTGTTGGCGATCGCCAAAATTC
>JBKQPD010000077.1:0-25502 GCA_052145175.1 Binataceae bacterium (SeqCode)
GCTGCACCCAACACTAACAGCGACAACATTGCCCATTTGCGTTGATATTTCATCATACCCCATGCTCTTCCGTGAACGATTGACTTCTATCCTAGGACGTCCCTGTATGTCTTCCCCAATCACGCTAGAACATACAAGAGTGACGAGCCTATGGCTACCATATAATTAGCTAGGGCTAAATCGCTCTACTAATCTGATAGACGCTCTCCGATAAACCAGGGAAAACTGCGTTGGCTCCGGATCTCCATTTTTTAGCGCTAACTTGGGTGAACATAGAATATATCTGCCCTGTAATGCAAGTGGTTCGACTCCTCTCTTGGTCTTGGCTGAATTGCATTGTAAAACGGTGGTGGTAGCGACGCAGGATCGCATTCGTTGGTGATTTCCATTCAATCGAAGAAAAGACGGCGAAATAACTTCCGGTGAATAAGCGGGATGGGCGTAGTCCCGCCCATCCCCGTTTGAACTATTCTCCCCTGCCGATCAGGTTGACGGTCTTGGTGATCCCGTCCGGAATGTCGTTAATGGTGAGCGTGTCGGTCGCCCTGGCCGCAACGGTCGGCGTGTAGGTCACACTTACCGAACAGCCGGTTGTCACCAGCGGGCCGACGCAATTCTGGCTCGCGACGAAGTCTGAATTGGCGTTGGTGATGCTCGAGACGGTGAAGGTTGAACCGGTGCTGTTTTTGAGCGTCACGGTCTTGGCGACGCTCGTTGTGTTCGTCGGGACCTTGCCGAAGTTGAGGGTACCCGGGGTGACGGTCAGCTTGCCGAGTTTTCCGGCGCCGGTCAGCGCGACGGTCTGGGGACTGCCGCCGACGTTGTCGATGATAGTCACCTTTCCAGTCACCGCACCGAGTGCAGTCGGCGTGTAGGTGATCTCGCAGACCAGCTTCTGACCTGCGGCCAGTGTCACCCTGTTGCAGGCGGGAGCGACGGTGAAGCCGGGCGAACCGGTAATCGAGTAGATCACCGCCGTCGCTTCATTTTTCCTGGGATTGGTGATGGTCAGGTTCTTGACCTTGCTGGCTGAGCCCGCGGCCGCGAAGTCGACATTGCCGAAAGCCAGGGCCTTCGGCGCGAACGTCAGCGAGGCCGGTCCTGGTTGAGGCGTCGGTGTCGGCGTTGACGTAGCGGTCGCGGTCGAAGTCGGCGTGGCCGTTGGCGTCGCCGTGGCGGTCGCAGTCGGTGTGGGCGTCGGCGTCGCCGTAGCGGTCGCAGTCGGTGTGGCCGTCGGCGTCGCCGTAGCGGTCGCGGTCGGGGTGGCCGTCGGCGTCGCCGTAACGGTCGCGGTTGGGGTGGCCGTACGCGTCGCGGTGGCGGTCGCAGTTGGGGTGGTCGTCGGCGTTGCGGTGGCGGTCGCAGTCGGTGTGACCGTCGGTGTCGCGGTGGCGGTCGCAGTTGGGGTGGTCGTCGGCGTTGCGGTGGTGGTCGCAGTCGGGGTGGCCGTTGGCGTTGCCGTGGCGGTTGCAGTCGGGGTGGCCGTCGGCGTTGCCGTGGCGGTTGCAGTCGGGGTGGCCGTTGGCGTCGCGGTGGTGGTCGCAGTTGGGGTGACCGTACGCGTCGCGGTGGCAGTCGCGGTCGGGGTGGCCGTTGGCGTTGCGGTGGTGGTCGCAGTCGGGGTGGCCGTCGGCGTCGCCGTAGCGGTCGCAGTCGGAGTGGCCGTAGCGGTCGCAGTCGGCGTGGGCGTCGGTGTCGTCACCGGAAAATTGATCGCCAACTCATCGATGTTGACGTTGCCCCATCCGGTGGCGAGATCGAAGCCGACGCCGGCCGTATAGCCGGTGACACCGTTGAAATTGTTGTTGCCGGTGGTCACGTCCACAAAGACCGTCCCGTAGCTGCTCGAATTCGCGAGCTGATAGATCCCGGTGTTGACGCTGCCGAGCCGCGTTACGCTGTTCTGCTGCGCGACGAGCTTGGCGATACCCGCCCACGCCGGCGCGGCGAGGCTGGTTCCGCCAAATTGGGCGGGGGTAGGGGTGCCTTTGCCGTCGCAGCCTTTGCTTCCGAAGCAGTCGCCATCCATGTAGGTGAAGACGCCGGGAAAATAAGGGCTCGCGATCAGGGAGACGTCGGGCACGTCGCGCTGGCCGTCGGCGGGAACTCCTGTACCGGTCTGGTACGACGGCTTGGTGTAGTAAGCGCTCGCGCCGCCGCCGCCCGCACCGCCTGTGGACTTGCCGTCTTCCGGATCGTTCCAGGCCCTGAGCGCGGTACTGGTAACGACACTCGTGTCGGTACCGGACGTGTAGCTAGGGTCGAACGAGGTGCCGCCCACGGAAGTGACGTTCGGATCGGTCGATAATTCGTTGACATTGAGGCTGGTCCCGACGATACATCCCTGGGTGGAGCTGTAGATTTGCCCTGCCGCCCCGTCGTCGCCCGCGGCGATGAAGATCGATTGTCCCTGCAGGGCGGCTTTGAGGTAGATCGGTGACACCGTGTTGGTGAAGAAACTGCCACTGGCGCCGCAGAGGCTGAAGCTCACGCTGATCACTTCGCACACGTTGTCGTTAACGGCCTGGTTGATCTGATCGACGATCGGCGCGATCACGGCCGCCGCCGAGTTGCCGACGTAAAAGTGCGCGGCCGCGCCCGGCGCCACCGCATGCGACCATTCGAGGTCGAGGAGGGCCTCTTCCTCGTCGCCATTGAAGCCGGGGTCCGAGCCGTTCACGACCACCGTGGTGATATTCGATGTGGCCTGGCTAAAAGCGGTGTCGAACTTGGTCACCGCGCTCGACTCGAAATCGGAATCGCCGACGATCGCGATACAGGAGCCGTTACCACCGTTGATTCCTGCCGTCGCGAGCGGTGTCTCGTCATAAAACGTCAGAAAGTCAGCCGGCCCGAAGGATTCCGAGCTGCCAATTTTGAAGTCGGACGAGGGGCCCCCGGGGCTCGCGTCGTTGGCCGCGTTGTCGCGGCCGAGCGCGGCATAAACTTTCGGCCCGCGCACAGCCTTAGCGGTCTTGCTACCGGCTTTGACGCCGGACAGGAGCGTCGTCGCGCCGGCCCGGTGCGGTTTGAAGCGCGGAACAAAATGCGAGGTCGGCGTCGCCGCGAACATGTTGCTGAGCCCGTGGACCTGCGCAATCACATTGGCGAAACGGCTCGGAATCACCGGGTCGTCGACGTTGCCGTAGACCCCGCCGTTGCCGTAATTGTAAATCGTCGTACCAAAGGTCTGCTGCGCCTGGGCGACCGTACCCGTAAAGCGTATCAGCCGTTGGTCGGGACTCGACGCCATCACGGTGAAGCCTTCGCTCGTCAGCCAGTTCGCCACCGCGTCGATATCGGCTTGCGTCGGATTGAACCGGGCCGCGAACTGCGCCGACGTGAGCCAGTGCTGGTAGGTGAGGGAGGCGGGATTCTGCAGTTGCGCGAGCAGCAGCTCGGCGCCGGCGCGGTCGCGCATCTGCAAGCTGACCGCCATCGTCAGCTGGGCGTCGCCCGGCCGTGGACCGGCGGTGGGCTCGCTCTCCGCGGCAGCCGGATGGTTGCCGACAAGCTTGGTCGTGTCCTGGGCGAAGGACGGCACGCTCGTGGCGAGCGCCAGCGCGATCGAGAGACTTGGGCTCAACCGCGGAAACTTGGAGATTACGCGGAAGGCGAAGCAATGTTTATTTATCAATTTTCGTAAAATCTGCACTGCGATTCTATTGTCGGCCTGTATAAGACCTTTAGTCTATCTATAAGATAACTAACAGTTACTAGAGCTTAAAAGTTTAGTTGTAGATAAGCAATAGAATTTATAACACTGTACGAGCTGACCCAGAATCGCAAATCGGGCCTGAACACATCATCGAGAGGACGCGGCTGCGCCTGGCGTGACCCGAAAAGCGGCACTCTTATGCAGTGAATCGACGGTTTATGACGGCGATCGGAGAGGGCATGACGCGTGACGCTGTGGGCGCGGCGTTACGCCAAATGAGCCGAGTCCTGGGTTAATGGCTCAGCGTATGTTTGAAGAATCGCGGTTCAGGTGCTGGTATCGGGGGACGGTTGATCTTCCGGGGACGGCTGGGCTGCGGGGGGCGGACTGAGTTCGGGCGGCTGGTTGAGTTCCTTTTCCTCGTGCCGGCGCAGCTTCTCGAGCAGTTGGTGGATGTTCTTCACCTCCGTCACCTTCCAGCCGTCCGCCTCCCGGGTCAGGCGGACCTCCCACACCTGCCCCTTTTTATCGGTCCAGCGGGTGTAGGCGTTGGCGCCGTCGTTATGAAGCAGGATGATCGCGCCGGCGACCGCCACGCCGGGCATCTGGACCTGTTGCGCGCCGTCGTTAACCTGCTGAATCGACCATTGGCGCAGCAGCGCCGCCATCGGGCCGGAAAAAAGATCGACGGCAGCCCGGCCGAGCAACTGGCCGAGCAGATTGGAGCCGCTGTCAGTGCCTCCCGCGTCGCCCTGCATCATCTCGCGGCCGGCATTCTGCACGACCTTCTGGAAATCGACGTAATTGGCGGCGGCGTCACCCTCGCGGGAATCGATTGCCTGTTTCAGCCGGACGATCGCGTAGGAAGGAGTATCGGGAAGGTAGAACAGTCCCCATCCGGCGAGCACGAGGATTATCAGGATGGCCGTCCAGTGGCGCAAGACGAAGGGCATTGCGTTTATTGTGCCGTCATCGAGACGGATACGCTAGCGGAGCGCCGTTGCGGCGCGAAGCGAGCAGGCGAGTCTGCGAGCTGCGTCAAGATTCTTAAGTCAGCGGAGCCGCAGGCGCAGCGTTACGACAGCAGCCGGGCCGCCGACTTGTCGAGCAGCCAGAGCACGTGACCCTTGGCTGGCTGGATTAGCTGAGCTGGAAACTGCTCGGGATCGCGCGGCCCTTCGAGCACCTGCTTAACCGCCTGCGCCTTCGCCTCACCACCCACGATGAAGAGCACATTCCCCGCGTTGTTCAGCACCGGCGCTGTCAATGAGACGCGATAGCGCTGCGGCGCGTCGACCTCGACCACGACCGCAAGGCGTTTTTCCTCATGCAGCGCCGGATGGCGCGGGAAGAGCGACGCGATATGCGCATTCTCGCCGAGACCGAGCTGCACGAGGTTGAAGGACGGTACCGTTCCCGGCGCGAGCCGGAAGAACCGGCGGAGCTCGTCTTCATAGTGGCTTGCGGCCGACTCCGGCTGCTCCTCGCCGCGGATCCGATGGACCTGCTCGGGCCGCAGCTCGAGCTTCGCGAGCATCGTGCGCTGCGCCATCGCGAAATTGCTGCCCGCGTCGTCGGGCGGCACACAACGTTCGTCGCCCCAGAAGAATTGGACCTCGCTCCAGTCGATACTGTAGTGGAAACGGGTCGCGAGCAGGTCGTAGGTCGCCGCCGGCGTCGTACCGCCGGCGAGGCAGAAGGTGAACTCGCCGTGCGTGCAGATCGCGTCGCCGGCGAGATGGGCGATCTCTTCGGCCCCGCGCACGTAAAGGGCCTCGGGGCTGTCGAGGACGATGATCTGTTTGTCACCCATCACCGGCTGTTCTGCCATTGAATCTCGCGGTCGGCAAGAGCGCGAGGCTCCGCTAGCGTGCGGCGGCGACCCCGGCGCCGGATTCCTTATGCCGGCGTTTGATCGCGGTCAGCAGGTCGTCAAATGACTTGGCGAAGGAATCGACGCCTTCGGTCTGCAGCTCGTCGCCGACCGCGTCAAGGTCGATTCCCGCGGCGGCCAAACTGCGGACGATCGCGCGCGCGCCCGCCAGATCTTCCTCGATCGTCGCGCGCGGCTGCCCGTGGTCGCGATACGCGTCCATCGTCGCCGGCGGCATCGTGTTGACCGTGTCCGGACCGATCAACTCCTGCACATACTTGATATCGCTGTAGGCGGGATTCTTGGTGCCGGTCGAGGCCCATAGCGGACGCTGGACCCGCGCACCCTTGGCCGCGAGCGCCTTGAACCGATCACCGCCGAAGATCTCCTTGAAGCGCTGATAGATAAGCTTGGTGCCTGCCACGGCGGCGGTCCCGCGCAGCGCGGCGACCGTGTCGTTGGGCTGTCCCTTGAGTCGCTCGTCGAGGTGTTTGTCGACCAGACTCTCGACGCGGCTGACGAACACACTCGCGACCGAACCAATACGATCGACCGGCTGACCCGCCTTGGCGCGCCGTTCGAGCCCGCGGATATAGGCGTCGGCCACCGTGTCGTAGTGCTTCAGCGAGAACATCAAGGTGATGTTGATATTGAGGCCCTCGCTGATCAGCTGTTCGACCGCGGGGATACCTGCCGGGGTCGACGGCACTTTGATCATCACGTTCGGGCGGCCAATCATTTGCCAGTAACGGCGGGCGGCCTTGATCGTACCGTCCGTGTCATGCGCCAGCAGCGGCGAAACCTCGTAGCTGACAAAGCCGTCGCGTCCCGCGGTCCGGTCGTGGATCGGACGGATCGCGTCGGCGGCGGCCTTGATATCCGCGCTGGTCAACGCCTCGTAGATCTCGTCGACGCCGCGGCCCGCGCTGGCAAGCTGCGCGAATTGCGCGTCGTAGTCGTTCGAGCCGTCGATCGCCTTTTCGAAAATCGTCGGATTCGAGGTCATCCCCTTGAGGCCGTCCTCATCGATCATACGGCCGAACTCAGCCGAGGAGAGCAGCTGACGCCGGATATAATCGAGCCAGACACTCTGGCCAAAATGCTCGAGCTGACGCAGCGGATTTTGCGCATTACTCATAAGTCACCCCTACTGCCAGTTTAATTTGACGCCAATTTGAGCGCACGCGCGACCACATTCTCGGTCGTAAAGCCGAAATGCCGTAAAACGTCCTGATACGGTCCGGACGCGCCAAACGTTGTCATCCCGATAACGTCGCCGTCCAACCCGACCCAACGATGCCAGGAAAGCGGCGATCCGGTTTCAATCGCGAGGCGCCTGCGCACGGCCGGCGGCAGGATTGCATCGCGGTAGTTCTGATCCTGTTCGGCGAAGAGCTCGCAGCTCGGCATGCTGACGACGCGCACGGCGAGGCCCTTTTTCTCCAGTTCCGGTTGCGCCACGACCGCGAGCTGAACCTCGGAACCGGTCGCGATCAGAATGATGTCGGGGCGCTTGCCGGCGGTCTCCGTCAGCACATAGGCGCCGCGGGCGAGCCCGGCCGCCGCGCCCATCGTGGTCCGATCGAAGGTCGGCAACTTCTGCCGGCACAAGGAGAGCATCACCGGGCCGTGCTTGTGCGTCAGCGCGACGCGCCACGCTTCGACGGCCTCGTTGGCGTCGGCCGGACGGATCACGGTGAGCCCCGGAATCGCGCGGAGGCTCGCGAGCTGTTCGACCGGCTGATGGGTCGGGCCGTCCTCTCCGACACCGATCGAGTCATGGGTGAAGACGAAGATCACTTGCAGTCCCATCAGCGCGGCGAGCCGGATCGACGGGCGGCAGTAGTCGGTAAAGACCATGAAGCTCGAGCCAAACGGGATGAACCCGCCGTGGAGCGCGATCCCGTTGAGAATCGCCGCCATCGCGTGCTCGCGGATGCCGAAGTGGAGATTACGCCCGGCGTAATTGTGACGCTCGAAGTCGCCGCCCCCTTTGATATCGGTGAAGGTCGATTCGTTGAGATCGGCGGAGCCCCCGAACAGTGCCGTCACACGCTGCGCGATCGCCTGCTCGACGCGCGACGCCGACTCTCGCGTGGCCAGCGCATCCTTGGGCGTGAAAACCGGCAGCTCGGCGTCCCAGCCCGCTGGCAGATCACCACTTAGCGTAACCTTGAATTCAGCGGCTTCGGCCGGATAGGCCTTCGCGTACGCGTCGAAATCGCGGTTCCAGCGGTGCTCGAGTTCGGCCCCGCGCGCGACACAGCGGCGGAATTCATTCAGGGCGTCGTCAGGCACGTAAAAGGCGGGCTCTTCGGGCCAGCCGTAGAAGCGCTTGACAAGCTTCACTTCCTCCGGGCCGAGCGCCTTGCCGTGCGCCTCGGAGGTGTCCTGCCGGTTGGGGCTGCCGTACCCGATATGACTGCGTACGCGAATGAGCGACGGACGATCCTTCTCGGCGATACCCCTTTCGATTGCTTGGGCGAGCGCCGTCAGGTCGTTCGCATCTTCGACGACCTCGGTATGCCAGCCGTACGCGTCGAAGCGCCGCGAGACGTCCTCGGTAAAGGCGAGCGTGGTATGGCCGTCAATCGTGACGTGATTGTCGTCGTAGATATAGACGATATTGCCGAGACCCAAATGACCGGCGATCGAAGCCGCCTCGCTGGAGATGCCTTCCATCAAATCGCCGTCGCCGCAGATCCCGAAGATCCGCTGATCGAAGAGTCCGGAACCACCGCGTTCGAAGCGCGCCTCGAGGTGCTTGGCCGCAATCGCCATCCCGACCCCGTTAGCGAAGCCCTGGCCGAGTGGACCGGTCGTGGTCTCGACCCCCGGCGTCAGATGGCTCTCGGGATGTCCGGGGGTCTGGCTGCCGAGCTGGCGGAAACGCTTGAGATCATCGAGCGAGAGGTCATAGCCGGTGAGATAGAGCGAGCTATAGAGCAGCATCGAGCCGTGTCCGGCGGAGAGCACGAAGCGGTCGCGGCCGTACCAGCGCGGATTCTTCGGATGATGGCGCATGAAGCGGGTGAAGAGCAGATAAGCCACCGGCGCCATCCCCATCGGCATCCCGGGATGGCCGGAATTGGCCTTCTGGACCGCGTCGATCGCGAGGACACGAATTGAATTGACGCAATGCTGCTCGAGCGTGCCGTTGAGCGCTTTGGATTGAGGTACGGATGCCAACGTCGGTATTCCTTTGTTGTGAATTGGTAGGTTCGCTTGGGCGCGCAATCACCAATCGCTGTTTGGATCGTCCTTGGGATCACCCGCGCGCCGGCGGATAAAATTGACGGTCTCTTTGGCCACGCCCTTGTCGCCGAGATCGAGCGCCCCGGTGAAGCGCTCGGCGATCAGTCTCATCAACATCCCCTCGGCGGGATCGAGTTCGCCGGCGAGCGCCGCCAAACGCGCCATCGCGTCGCGGATCGCGTCGAGCGCGGCGGGAACGTCACCATTGTCGCGGAGCGCCGCCGCCTCGCTGAGCCGGCCGCGCACGGCCGCGATCACCGGCCGCGCCCGCGGACCGATCGTCACCTCAAGCTCGCGTAGCCCTTCGGTCAGCTTGAAGAACGAAGCGAGATCACCCGTCGCGCAAGGCATGATTAAATTGTTTCATCAGTGCGCAGCGCCAAGCAAGGTTAGGCAGGACGATCGGCCTGGGCGCCAGAAGAGGCTGTTGTCCACAGAACGGTCAATCCGCGCGAGCTTGCGCGGGGTGGCCGGTTTTTGCAAATTGACCGCTTCTGCTAAAATTTCGCCAAGCATTTGCTGGAGGGCTCGCGTCCGGATGAGACGAAACGTTGACCGCCGGGTAGTAGTCACGGGGGTGGGGTTGATTACACCGCTCGGGACCGGTGTGGAAAAGACTTGGGAGGGCCTGGTGGCGGGGCGTTCGGGTATCGGGCCGATCACGCGCTTCAAGGTCGATGACTTCGCGTCGCGGATTGCCGGCGAAGTGCCGGACTTCGATCCGCTCGACTGGATCGAGAAAAAAGACGTCCGCAAGATGGACCTGTTCATCCAGTACGCCGTGGCGACGGCGGAGCAGGCGATGCGCCAGTCGGGGCTCAAGATCGACGAGAGCAACGCCGACCGCGTCGGCGTCCTGATCGGCAACGGGATCGGCGGCCTGCTGACGATCGAAGAGAACCATGTGACGTTTCTCGAGTCGCGCCTCAAACGAATCACCCCGTTCTTCATCCCGAAATTGCTCTCGAATCTCGCGCCCGGACAGATCTCGATCCGTTTCGGGGCCCGCGGCGAGAACGTTACCACTACCAGCGCCTGCGCTTCGGGTTCGCACGCGATCGGCGAAGCCTTCCGCATGATTCGCCACGGCTATCTGGACGCGGCGATCACTGGCGGCGCCGAGGCCGCGTTGACCTCATTGGGAGTGGGCGGATTTATCGCGATGCGGGCGTTGTCGACCCGCAACGATAATCCGACGGCGGCGAGCCGCCCCTTCGATCGCGAGCGCGACGGCTTCGTGATCGCGGAGGGTGCGGCCGCGCTGATTCTCGAAGAACGCGAGGCGGCCGTCGCCCGCGGCGCGAACATCCTGGCCGAAATCGCCGGCTATGCGTCGAACGCCGACGCCCATCACATCACCTCGCCGTCGCCCGAAGGTCTGGGCGCCGCCCGTTGCATCCGGCTGTGCCTCGAGGATGGCGGGATCGGTCTGGACGAGGTGGACTATATTAACGCCCACGGCACCTCGACGCCGCAGGGCGATGCCGCGGAGACCCAGGCGATCAAGCACGTGTTCGGCGAGCGCGCCGCGAAGATCGCGGTCAGTTCCACCAAATCGATGACGGGTCATACGCTGGGCGCCGCGGGGGCGATCGAATCGGTCTTCGCGATTCTCGCGATGGCGCGCGGCGTGATCCCGCCCACCATCAACTATGAATACCCTGATCCGGAGTGCGACCTCGACTACGTGCCCAACCGCGCGCGGCCGGCGAAGATCCGCGTCGCGCTGAACAACTCGTTCGGCTTCGGGGGCACCAACACCACGCTCGCATTCCGGCCCGCGGCCGCTAACTGAACGGAAACTGCATGGGTTCCAGAATCGTCGCCACGGGGCGGGCAACGCCCCGCACCATCATTACCAATCAGGACCTCGAGCGGCGGATGGACACGTCGGACGAGTGGGTGAGGACCCGCACCGGTATCGAGCGGCGCCACGTCCTCACGGCCGGGGAATCGCTGGTCGAGATTGCCGCGACCGCCGCGAATTCAGCGTTGGCGCGCGCCGGCATGAAGGCCGCCGCGCTCGACGCGATCGTGGTCGGCACGGTGTCGTCGGACTTCGGCTTTCCGTCGTTCGCCTGTCAGCTCCAGCATCGGCTTGGGATCAACACGATTCCGGCTTTCGACGTCGCCGCGGCCTGCTCCGGCTTCGTTTTCGCGCTGAGCGTGGCCGACACCTCGATGCGGGCGGGTGAGTATGAGCGGGTGCTGGTGATTGGTGCTGACGCGCTGTCGACGATGGTCGACTGGAATGATCGCGCGACTGCGGTGCTGTTTGGCGACGGCGCGGGCGCGGCCGTCCTCGTGAATGAAAAGGGCGATCGCGGGGTGCTCGGCAGCCTGCTGCGTTCGTCGGGCGAGTACTGGGACCTGCTCTACGTGCGTAATCGCGGTATCCAGACCACGATGGACGCCGAGGCGCGCCGCATCAACGAGGACGCGATTCGGATGAAGGGTCCCGAGCTGTTCAAAATCGCCGTCAAAAGCATGGAAGACGTCTCGCGCAAGGTCGCGGCACGCGCCAATATTGCGCTCGACGAGATCGCGCTGATCGTGCCCCATCAGGCCAACCTGCGCATTATCAACGCGGTCGCGCAGCGGCTGGGACTCGGCGCCGACAAGGTTTTCACCAACGTCGATCGTTATGGCAACACGTCGGCCGCCTCGGTCCCGATTGCCCTTGACGAAGCGCTGGAAGCGAATCGGATCCACGAGAATGATCTCGTGATGCTCAACGCGTGCGGCGGCGGACTCACCTGGGGCGCCAACCTGATTCGCTGGTAAACTAATCTTCCCGAGGCTTGCAACCACGATGGTCACCCGCCGCCAGGCAATGAAGGCATTCGCGTTGGGCTCGGCCCTGCTGAGTCCGGAGCTGCTCGAGCGGCTCGCCCAAGCGGATTCGACCGCGACACCCACCGCGACGGCGTCGGCCCCCGTCGTTTCGACTGGCGGCGGCGTCACCGTGCGCCAGATGATGATGCAGCCGCTGCCGATGCCGGGGAACCACGTCGCGGTGATAGTGGTCGTCGAATACGCGCCCGGCGCCGCTTCGCCTCCGCATTGGCATCCGGGGCCGGTCTTTGGCTATGTGCTGCAAGGGCACGTCGCTATCGGGATCGATCAGCGCCCGCCGATAACCTACGCCGAGGGCGACGTCTGGTACGAAGCGCCGCGCCATCTCCATCGGGTGTCACGCAACGCGAGCGCCACCGAACCGGCCAAGCTCCTGGCGTTCCTCATCCTCGAAAAAGGTCAGCCACTTTTGGAAAAGGTCGAGGTACCCGCCTGAACTCGGCCAAGCTCGCCCGCAACGCAGTCGCCTCCGCGAGCGCGGGGGACTCCGGCGATACGCTCACGCACCTTATGGATCATCGCGTGATCGCGATCCTGGGGAAGGGTGGCGCGGGCCGAACGAGCGTGGCGGCCGGACTCGCCCTGACCGCGGCGGGACGCGCGAAGCGCACGTTGGTGATGGAGACCGACCCACGCGCGCCGATCGCGGCCGCGTACGACCAGCCGCCGAGCTTCAAGCCCCTTCAAATCACGGCCAATCTCTGGTCAATGCTGCTCGACCGCCAGCAGTCGCTCGAGGAATATCTGAGCTTCGTCGTCGCCCGGCCGCTCCTGCGCGCGGTCTTTGCGAGCAGCCTCTATCAGTATTTCGTGCATGCGGCGCCGGCGGTGCGTGAACTGATGATGATGGGCAAGGTCTATCATGAGATCGAGCGGCGGCCGCCGGCTGAGCCGCGCTGGGATCTGATCGTGGTGGATCTGCCGGCGAGCGGCCAGGCGCTCGGCATGATCGCGATGCCCTTTGCGGCGCGCGAGACCTTCGGCAACAATCTGGTCGGCCGTGAAGCCGCGGAGGTCGGGCGGTTTTTTCGCGACCGCGCGAAATGTGCGATGGTCATCGTCACTTCGGTCGACCAGCTCGCGATTACCGAATCCCTCGAAATCCATCGCAAGCTTGCCGCGCTCGAACTGACGACCGCCGCGGTTATCTTCAACCGCTTGAGCCGGGCGACCTTCGACGCGTCGGACGTCACGCGCATGTTCGAGCGCGAGGCGGGGCTGGCGTTCCGCGAAGAGTTCAAGGCGCTTGCACAAGCCGACCTGCATCGCCGCGTCCGCGAGCGGCGCGCGCTCGGCATTTTGCAACGCTCGATCGGCGCGCCCATCATCCAGCTCGGCGAATACCGCGGGCGCTCCGGTACGGCGCTGGCCACCAGCTTGGCCGGGCAACTGGCTGGTATCAACTGAGTCACGCAACTAGGCTTGACAGCGGCGGCGCTACGCGCGCCGATCGCGTTTCGAGGAGATACAGCAATGGCGGAAGCCCCGACCCAAGGCGGAGCCGCGAAGCCGCGGCGCGATCCCTGGATCATTCGCACGTACGCGGGATTCGGCGACGCGAGCCAGGCCAATCAGCGTTTCCTGCGCAACCTGAAGGAAGGGCAACGCGGCCTCTCGATCGCTTTCGACCTTCCCACGCAGAACGGCTACGACGCCGACGCCCCGATCGCGGCCGGCGAGGTCGGCAAGGCCGGCGTCGCGATCGCGCACTGGCGGGACATGGAGCGATTGCTCGAAGGAATTCCGCTCGAGCAAATCAACACCTCGATGACGATCAATGCGACCGCGCCGTTCATCCTCGCGCTGTATCTGGTCGTCGCCGAGAAACACGGCGTGCCCTGGAGTGAGTTGCGCGGCACGACGCAGAACGACCTGATGAAGGAGTTCGTCGCGCGCGGAACTTCGATCTTCAATCCCGCGGTCTCGTTCCGCCTCTCGATCGATATGATCCGTTTCGCGGTCGAGCGCGTCCCCAACTGGAACCCGATCAACTGCTGTGGCTACCATTATATGGAAAGCGGGGCCGGGCCGGTCGAAGAGATCGGCTATGCGTTCGGCAATGCGCTGCTGATTCTCGACGCGTTGCGGCCCGCGCTCGACCCGGCGGCCTTCGCGCAGACCGTCCGGCGAATTTCGTTCTTCATCAACAGCGGGATCGAGCTGGTGCCGGAGATTTGCAAGGTCCGCGCCTACTTCCGGCTCTGGCGCGAGCTGTGCCGCGACGAGTACGGAATCGACGGCGTCGCCTTTCGCGCCGGATGCCAGGTGCGCTCGCTCACGCTGACCGAGCAACAGCCCGAAGTGAATATCATCCGGATCGCGTATGAGGCGTTGCCGGTGACGCTCTGCGCCGACGCCCGGGTCAACGCCTTGCAACTACCGGGTTTCCGCGAAGCGATGGCGCTCCCGGACGAAGCCGAGCAACTAATCGGCCTGCGCACGCAACAGGTGCTGATGCATGAAACCGGGGTGGCCGCGTATGGCGATATCTTCGCCGGCAGCACCGTTATCGAGAAGCTCACCAACGAAACGATGGACGGCGCGCGGCGTATCGTCAGGGAACTGCGTGCGGCGGGCTACAGCAACGCGATCGCGCTCATTAGCGCGCAACTGACCCGGCTGCTCGCCGAGCGGCAGGCCCGGATCGAAGCGGGCGACATAATCCAGGTCGGCGTCAACGCCTTCACCGGCGTGATCGGGCTCACGCCGCCCTCCGCCGCGGAGGACGAAACGGATTACGCGGCGGTGGCGCGCGACCGGATCGCGTCGCTGCGCGAATGGCGGACGACTCGCGATAATGCTGCCGTCGCGGCCGCACAAGCCAAGCTCGACCGCGCGATGCGCGAGCAGGGTGGTACGTTCGAGCCCACGCTCGAGCTCGCCCGGGCCGGTGGCACGGTTGGCGAATGGTCCACGACTATCGAACGGGCGACCAACGGCCGCTACGTCCCGCCGATTCTCGATCGCGGCGCGGCGCGCAGTGGCTTCAAAGTCCCGACAGCGCCGCGCAAGTTGCGGATTGCGCTCGGCAAAGCCGGTCTCGACGGTCATATCAACGCGGTCAAGCTGTTGGCGCTCGCCTGCATGCAGGCCGGGATGGAAGTGATTCTCGCCGGCTTCAAGCAGACCCCAGCCCAGTTGGTCGAAGCCGCGTTGCAGGAGGACGCTGACATCCTGGCGATCAGCAGTCTGGCGGGGGCGCATATGGCGATCGCGCGCGAGGCCGTCGCGCTCCTGAAACAGAGCGGCGCCGCCGACGTCAAACTCGTGATGGGCGGGATTATTCCGCCGGCCGACGCGCGGCGGCTGCTCGAGCTCGGCGTCAAGGCCGTCTTCACGCCGAAGGATTCGAACCTCGGCGCGATCGTCGAGCGGATTATCGCGGTCGGGATTGAGGCGTAGGAGGAGTGCGGCAAATGGGAAACGTTACGCGACTTCGCAAACCAGGACTTGTGTTACTGCTTGCACTGCTATTGGCCGGGACACTTTGCTCGCGCGTTGCGCGGGCGGCCGAGCCACGGCCGTGGCTATGCCGCCAGATTCCGGTTTTTTCCGGTCCCAAGGCGATGACCTGGCGGGCGACCAAACGCGGCGCCGGTCACTGGATCATGACGTTCATGCATTACGATCCGGCGGGCGGCCACGACGGCTTCACGGTGGTTGCGACCAGCGAGGTCAACGGCGGCGAAGCCGCGGGCACCCTCGACCCCGGACAGTATTACGCGGTGGCGCTCCATCGTTCCGGTGGGCACTGGATTTGCCCCGCCAACGCCAGTGAGAGCCACGACGCGGCGGCCGGCGCGATCAGCAACCTCTGCTATGGCGAAGACGAGGACTCGTGCGACGTCAAGTTAGTGGTCGGCTCAGCGGACAGTCCACTATCACGATGAGTTTTAATTGGAGGCGGCGAGCGGATTCGAACCGCTGAATCGAGGTTTTGCAGACCTCTCCCTTAACCACTTGGGTACGCCGCCACCCGGAGTTCCGCGCGGGAGGCTAAATTAGCACGCTTTGTGCAGCGGGCAAATCGCGATCCGCCTAGCGCATAATCAGATTGAGCCCCGAAGGTTCGGTATAGCGGCCGAGATCAAAATAGTCCTTCGGCGCCTGCTCGTTGATATAAAACGGCTTGCCCTCCGACGGATCGATAAAAAACGTGGTGTGGCTGTTCTGCACGTCCCAGAACGCGTAGACCATCGGACCCGCGGTATCGACCACGCCCACGTGGGGCACTTCCGCCGGATGGAGGAACAGGCCGTAGATCCGCCAGAGGTGCATATCCTTGTCGTAGAGATCTTCCCAGAGTGGCGCCGCCGTCAGCTGATCGACGTACATCACGCGCTTGCCGTAACAATAGCCTCGGGCGTGCGCTGGCAGTTTGCTCGCGCTGATCACGTTGACGTCGCGCACCTGCCACTTGCCCCATGAAGGCTTGGGCCACCCGAGCGGCATAGCGAAGTCGTCGGGAAACTGGCCGGCCGGCATCTGGTCCGGCAGCAGCATGACAATCTTCTTTGCGCCGAGGAAATCGACCTTCAGCTCGGTCAGGTTGGAATCGAACCCGTTGCGATATTCCTCCTGGGTTGAGTCGGTGCCCTGATTCGGACTGCAGCGGGCACGCGTCGAGATCGGCTGGTAGCGCCGCAACGCGGGCAGAAAGATGTAAGAATCTTCCTCACGCGTCAGATCGTCGTAGGAAATCGTGAGCGTTGCGGTGTAACGGCTCTGTTCGGGCTCGGTGACCATCAGCCACTGCGAAAAGAACTTGCCTTCCGCGCCCGGCGTGTTGGCCGGGACACCGGGATCGGTCAGGTAGGCCAGTTGCCGGTCGACGATGTTCACATACTTGCAGTTGATTCCGCTGCCGCCGCTGCCGACGACGCAGCCGGCCCCATGCGTATCCACGTTGAGATAGGGCAGGTAGCGATACCAGAGATTAGCCAGCATCTTCCATCCCTTGTGCGGATCGGCCGGGTTGGGAAAGGGAATTCCCCCTTGATAGCCCGACAGCGTAAGACCGCCGTCCGGCAATTCGATTAGCTTGACCTGGGCGGCATATTTTTCCGTCGCGTCGAGATAACCCTTGGGCAGTGGATGGATCACGGTCGGGCCGACCACGATTTGCGCGTCGTCCGGCATCTTGAGGGCGTATTCACCGGCGAAGAGCTTGACCATCCCGTCCGGCATGAAGTCCTTATACTGCCGCCAGTTGTGGGTGGTGATGACTGTTCCCACCGGGATGGATGGCATAGCGGCCGCCGGCGCCGCGGCGGAAGTCGTGACCGGTTCTGCGCTGGTTTGCGCCTCCGCGATAGCTGGTGTGATAAGTAAAAGCAGGCCGCAGAAAATTCCCTCGACAATCCTCATTCAAGGTCCCTTTCAACTGACTAAAAGAGTAATACTCTGATAGTGAGTTAGTTTCAGCTGTTTCTTCACACGACGCCCTTTTGTCTTGTCACCCGCGTGGCACGGCCGAATGAAAGCTGCCGCGCGAACGGTCGCGAATTCCGGCATTCCTGACCTCGGCCGCGCCGCGCGGACTCGGTCGCCCCCTGGCGCGTCGCGCAAGGCAGACGCGCGGGAATGACAGAATGGAAGGTCGCTGATTGCTCAGTCGCGCTTCGCGCCGTAGCTTACCGCAAGACCGGCGCGGGCGTCCGACTGGATGCCATACTGCGGAATCGGATAGCGCAGCCCGTTGCTGCCCAGCCGTTTCATTCCGGCAATCGCCTGCGGTACGAAACGCGGTGGCAGCGCCATCAGCAGTTCGTCGTCGAGCACGCCCCCATAGCGGCGCTCCGCAAAGCAGGGGATCGAAAGGCTGGGCTCGCCGGTCTTGAGGGCGCGGCCCCACGAATCGGCGCAGGCCGACTCGCCCACGACACCCCACGCGAACTTCTTGTAGCCCGCCCATTGCATCCCGTTAATGAAAATAATCATCTGGCCCGGAGTCGCGTAGATGAGGCAGATATCCGGCGGATTGAGGCGTCCGCTCGCCAATGGCGAAACCGCCATCGCCTGGTACTCGCCGTGTGGCACGACGTCCATCGCCGCCTGATGCGCGGCGGCGTCGGCGGGCGTTGAGTACCACACGCCCGCCATGCTCCGCCCCGAGCGCCAATCGGCGTCCTGCGGATGCAGCCCGATGACCGCGCCGCATTGCGCGCCAACCAGGTCCTTTTGCGTGATGCCGACGGTGAAGCCGAGCCGGGCCGCCTGCGCGACAATCTGATCAGTCGTATGGATCGACGTCGGGCGGCGGATTTTGGGAATGGCCTCCATCTCCTCGACCGTCGTGAAGAGCTTCATGCCGATCGGCGTGGTCTTGAGGCGCAACAGCCGATTCAAATCGTCGACGATTTGTGTCCAGTCATACGTCGCCGGCTCCACCGTGTCGGACCCCTTTTCAGTCATCACTTACCTCGCGGAGTGCTCGCGTTAAGAAATGTTATAGGCCTTGGCGACATTCGCGCCGAGGATTCCCCGGCGGCCCGTGTCAGTCATCGGCTTGACCAGTCCGGCCAGCTCTTCGAGGTAGTTCCCTGGATGGTCCGGATGCGGATAGTCACTCGCCCAGAAGAACCTGTCCTCGCCCACATGGGTCATCAGCCCCGCGATAGTGCGCTCGTCGGGATCCGCCGAGATGAAGCAGCGCTCCTTGAAGTAGACCGACGGCTTCTCCTTGAGCCGCACGGTCTGCGCGATCGGGGTGCCGGTAAAGATGGCGTCGGCGCGATCAAGGAAATAGCCGATCCATCCCGCACCCGCCTCGAGCACGACCACGCGCAGCCGCGGAAAGCGATCGAACACGCCGAGCTGAAAAAAAGTGGCGAAGGCATGCTGTACCGGCTGGCCCGCGAATAGATCGTAATACCAGGCCGCCCAGCCGAAATGATCAAAGCGATGGTGGATGCCGATCGCCGCCTGCTCGACCGTCGGATGAATCGCAACCGGCACGTCATGGTCCTGCGCCACGGCGAAAAATCGATCGTGCGCGGCATCGCCGTGCGGCCGGCGCGACACCGTGAAGGGCGCCAGAAAGGCGCCACGGCAGCCATCTTTCACGGCGCGCTCGAGCTCGCGCGCCGCCTCGTCCGGGTCGCCGAGTGAGATGTGGGCAATCGGTATGAGCCGTCCGCCCGAGTCGCGGCAGAAGTCGGCGATCCAGCGGTTGTACGCGCGCGCGTACGCGTTCAACAGCTCCACATTATTGGTTTCCGTCTCCCAAAAAAGCCCGAGCGTCGGATAGAGGATCGCCTTCGCCATCCGCTCTTTATCGAGCAGTTGCAGCCGTTCCTTCATATCCATCGTGCCGAAAGCGGCGCCGCGGACGTAGGTCTCCTCGGGCTTGGGCTTGGCGTAGCGCAGGGTCTCGGCGCGGCCGGCATTGACGGCTTCCTCGCGCCGGCGGTTGGCCTCGCGCACCAGCTTGCCCATCCCGCCCAGCGTGCCCAACTGACCCTGCGTCACCATTTTGGCGCGCTGGCCCGCAACTTCGAGATATTCGTAGCCGTCGTCGCCGATCTTCAGCCGCACTGCGTCAGGCCGGTATTTCGGCTCGAGGTACTTTTCCCACAGGTCAGGCGGCTCGAGAATGTGGCCGTCGGCGTCGATTACGGTTGCTTCGGTCGGCAAATTTTTACTCCTGTGCTGTTTTGATCAGCGGCTCAGAACGACGCGAGCGGATTGACCGGCGACGCGGTGCCTTTGCTCAAAATCAGCGGCGCCATCACGAATTGAAATTCGTAGCGGCCATTGCGCGCGCAGGCCTCGGACAGCGCGTCCAGGTCGGCGTTGTCAATCAGATGAAGCCCCATCATTACCAGCGTGCAGACGTGGATAGGCAGGGCAAACTTGTCATAGCCGCTGGGCACGGCGTCGCTGATTCCGTCGGAACCGAGCACCGCGATTTTGCGGCCGTGCAGCCACGGCAGGCAGGAGGTTTCGAGCCCGGCCATCCCTTCATGCAGCGCATCCCAGCCGCCCTTGACCTTACGCCGCTTGGCGCGCCCGGTGCGGATGAAGAGCACGTCGCCCTCGGCGACCGTCACGCCATGAGCTTTCTCGGCGGCGTCGAGGTCGCTCGCGGTGATCGCGACGTCGTTCTCGAGCCAGTCGACCTTCCTGAGCTTGGGGATATCGAGCAGCACGCCGCGGCTGATGACGCCGTTGCGCGCGACGTCGATCGCGCACTTGCGCGCGCCGCTCGAGCCGACCTCGCTCGCGTCGAAGCCGTTATACATCTTGCCGTCCTTGAAGACGTGGCAGAGCGCGTCGAGATGGGTCGTCGCGAGACCGTGCGGCGCTATCGCGAAGTAATCAGCGGCGTAGGGCAACAGCGGCAGGTCATGCGAGTCATAGCCGGCCTGCTGCACCATATGCATCACCGGCGTCGGGTTGTCCGGCGCGGGGATCGTTGGCAGCGGCAGCGCGAGCGAGACCGTCTCGCCGGTCCGCACCAGCTTCGCGGCGGCGGCCCGCTTTTCGGCCGTGATGAAATTCAAGGCGCCGCGTTCGTCGTCTTTGCCCCATCTACCCCAATTGCTGCACTTCTCGAAATAACCTTTGAGTTCCTGTTCGCTGGGCCTTGGCATCGTCGTGTCCTTTCCACAATCTTGGCGTTATCGCGTGCTAGAGAATCGCGAGCGGGTTGACCGGCGACGCGGTCCCGCGTTCGAGAATCAGCGGCGCGAGGGCGAAGAGGAATTCGTAGCGCCCGTGCTTCGCGCACGCGGTCGCGAGCGCGTCGAGATCCGCATTGTCGAGCAGATGGACCCCCATCATCACCAGCGCGCCGACATGCACGGGCATCTCGTAGTCCGGTGCATAATGGCTCGGCGCGCAGTCGCTCACCCCGTCACAGCCCAACAGCGCGATTCGGCGCTCGTGCAGCCAGGGCAGACACGACGCGTCGAGACCCGCGAGTCCCTCGCGGCGCGGGTCCGAGGCGCCCTTCACCTTGCGCCGCTGATGACGTCCCGTGCGAATCAGCAGGACGTCGCCCTCGGCGACGCGCACCCCGTGCAACTTTTCGGCCGCGTCGAGCTCCTCGGGATAAATAGCTTCGCCGGGCTCGAGAAAATCAACTTTCCTGACCAGCGGTATATCGAGCATCACGCCGCGCGTGACCACGCCGTCGCGCGCAACGTCGATCGCGCATTTACGCGCGCCGAAACGTCCCACTTCGCGTGAGCTAAAGCCATTATACATCTTGCCTTCCCAGAAAACGTGGCAAAGCGCGTCAAGATGGGTGAAAGCGTAGCCGTGCGGCGCGATCGCGAAATAGTCGAGCGAAGCGACCGGCGCTCCCACGTGCAACATCATATGTTGCACGGGCTGGGGGTTATCCGGGGCGGTCTTAGTCGCGAGAGGCAACGCGCACGAGACGATTTCGCCACTCATGGCGAGTTTGGCGGCGGCCGCGCGCTTTTCCGGAGTGATATAGTTGAGCGCGCCGCGCTCGTCCTCCTTGCCCCAGCGTCCCCAATTGTTGATTTGCTCGAAAGCGGCTTTGACCTGATCCTTGGTAAGTCGCGCAGCCATGAATGCACCTCCTGTGGCGCTTCAGAGTTGCTATCCGATCCGATGCGGGATCGGAGCAACACCCGGCGCGACGTTCTATAGCATTTTCGGCACGAATCGTCCTAACTGTTTTGCGAGATCCCCAAATAGCCTCCAACGGACGTCGGAGGCCCTTTTCAGTCATAAGCCTGACTATCGGCTGAGCGGATGCTTAAAACGCGAGCACGATACACTCGTGCATCGCCATTGCATTGTGCAATCTCGATGGCATCGGCCTTGCTGATGCACCCACGGACCGCGCGTCCCCCCGCGCGTTCGCTAGGAGGAAAAATGGCTGCGACCCCCGAAGCCCCAAAGATGAAGGCGACGCTCAGCTTGACCGGCGTCACCGTAAACGCGATGGCGTTGATAGCGCCAGGCGCATTTCTCTGGATCACGTTCGTCGTTCAGGCCGGCTATTCGTCCCCGTCTGGAATGACTATGTGGGCGGGCATCTTCGCCGCCCTGTTACTGGCGTATGCAACCGCGGTCTCGTATTCCGAACTCGCGAAGCTCTACCCCGGCGCGGGCAGTTCCTATCTGTTTGCCGAACAGGCGTTCTTGAGCAAAACCCACGCGTATAAGTTCGCCCGGATCGCCAAATTCACGATCGGTTGGGGCGCTCATCTCTATTACTGGGTCTATCCGGGCGCGATGGTCGCGACAATCGGCATCATGATCGGATATATCGTCGGTCAGTTCGCGCCGAACACGATCAATGCCGGCACCCCGGGTCCGGTGTTCATGGCGATGGTGGCGATAATCTTTGCTTTTGTTGTCTCTTACATCGCCTATCGCGGAGTTAATGGGTCCACGAATGTCGCCATCGGGATTAACGCTATCCAGATTGTCGCGCTGCTGTTTTTCTCGGCATTGGCGATCGCCTACCGCATCGGACATCCCGACGGCTCGACCGGTCAGGCGCTGGACGGCACCAGCAAGGTGCTGCATTATTCGTTTTCCGGGGACACGCCGTCCCATCCGAGCGCATTTTCCGTAATTGCTCCGCACGGTTTCAGCAACGTCATGCTGCAGGCGACCATCGCGATCTTTCTGTTGGTCGGCTTCGAGTCCGTGACCTCGCTCGGCGACGAAGCCATCAACCCCAAGCGCGACATTCCGCGCGGTGTCTTGCTGTCGCTGACAATTCAGGGGTTGTTCTGTTACCTGATCGAGTACTTCGCGGCCAATTACTTCATGAGCAGCGTATATAGCCTAAAAGACGCCTCAGGCTCTGCGGCGCCGATTGGTGATATGATGGTCATCATTGGTAACGTGCTACTGGGCGGCCATGGCCAGGCGTTCATGCTGATCGAAGCGATAACAGTGTTCCTCGCCCTGATTGGTACGACGCTGAGCTGCATCAACACCGGAGCGCGTGTTACATATGCTATGGGACGTGACGAGGAGGTACCGTCACATTTCGGCCTGTTACACGGGGATAACCTCACTCCGCATCGCTCGATCTGGACCCTCGCCGTTATTTCCGCCGTACTCGGCGCCTATGCCGCGCTTTATTTCTTCGCCGGCGGCTCGGCTCCCGACGACAAGACGATCGCGACCCTGCCACACAACATCTGGTACTCGGTCGGCATGAGTTCAAATGCGTATCTTGCGGGCCTGCCGAATGGCTTGGCGCTGGTAACGCTGATTTCGAATTTCGGGACCTTCATCACGTACGGACTGACCAACGTTATCTGCATCGTAGCCTACCGCGAGCATCATGAATTCCATGGTCTCAAGCACATGGTTATTCCAGTATTCGGCGCGGTCGCGAACGTTGGCTGCATGCTCTTCTACGTAATCGGACCAATCGAGGGCCTCGGCAGCGCGAAAGAGCCTCTGATGGCGGTCGGTTTCGCGGTGATTTGGGGTGTCTACGGCGCAATTTACTTCAGCCGCAATTCCAAGAAGAAGGGTAAGAGCACGATCCTGGTCGAGCGGCCTGCCTGATTTTGAAAACAGTCGTCTGCGGACGACTCAAAACTGCGGGGAGAACCGTCATCGAGCGGTTCTCCCCGCGTCAATTTTCGTCCCACGCGGCAGTCTTCTGACTGTGCGTTCAGCGATTGCCGTCGAAATGGGCAGCTCATCTGAAAATTGCTCGCCATAGTTGCTGCAAAATGCAGGTTGCGTAAGGCACGGAACTTGATTGATGGCAGTCGCGGCGGGGCTCCTCGTGCGTCCGCTGTTCACCCAAAAAAGCAACCGGCGACTCGCACGATCGCCGGGGAGGGAAGAGGCATGAGACTAGGAAGAAGTTGGCGCTCCACGGCCCCGCGTTTCGCGCTGCTTGGCGCGGCGCTGACGTTGGGCTGGGGCGGGGTGTCGTGGGCGGGATCGGGAGACCCGTCCTCGAGCGCCGATCTGCAGAATGAGGTGCAGGAACTGCAGCAGGAGGTCAAGGAGCTCAAAGGCGAGATCGGCGTAATCAAAAGCCAGGCCGAGGTAAAAGCCCCGGCTGCCGCGACTTCAACGGCAGCGGCGCCAGCGCCGGCCACGGTCGGTGAGCATGTCGGCGCGATCGAAAAGGACGTCGCCGATATCAAGAACAACCTCGCGACTAATCTGGGGGTGCACATCCACGGTCTGGCGGATGTCTCCTACGAATACAATCTCAACCATCCAATCACCAACGGCGCAAGCAAAGGCGGCCCCAACCCGACTGCTTTGGGTCCGGGCACCAACCAGTATCGGGCGTTCGACACCGAGGTCAACGGCTTCAACCTGACCCAATTCAACCTGCATCTGGACCGGACTTCGGACGGCGGCGTCGGGTTCGTCACCGAGCTTAACTTCGGCGAGACGGCCAACGTCCTGCGCGCTTCGACCCGCAATTCGAATATCAACCCAGCGGCGACGAGCAACGACGTAATCGATCTGACGCAGGCGTACCTTACGTACACCGCGCCGCTCGGCAGCGGGATCGCGCTGCAGGCCGGCCGTTTCGTTACCCTGATAGGGGCGGAGGTCATCCCGACCTACAGCACGTATGGCAGCGCCGATTACAATATCTCACGCAGTCTGCTCTTTACCTTGGGCGAGCCCCTTACGCACACGGGCTTGCGCGGCACGTATACCGTGAATGACAAGGTCAACTTCGTGCTGGGCGTCAACAACGGCTGGGACGATGTCACGAACAGCAACGACGGACAGACGGCCGAAGGCGAGTTGAACCTCAGTTCCGGCGACATGCTGGGATCGGTGCAGTCACTGGCACTGGCGCTGAACAGCACCTTCGGCGCCGAGCAGGTCAATCGGGGAAGCTCCAAACTCTGGGCGATTGATCCGGTGTTGACGTACAAGACGCCGCTCAAGAATCTCCAGTTCATTGCCGAGTACCTGTATGCGTCGGAGGGCGGACCAGTGTCGGTTGCGCCCGGGTACAGTGAGCAGGGCAATCGTTTCTGCGTGCCGGGTACGTTTTGCGTGCCCACGCCGGGTTTCCTTCCGGTTAGTGACGGCACGATCACGATTCCGGGCCAGGTCAGCTGGACCGGCGCGGCGGGCTACATCGTCTATGACCTGAACGACAACGTCGAATTTGCGACGCGCGGCGAATACTTCGACGATCCCAACGGCGCCCGCACCGGGCTCCGGCAGGGCTTGGGCGAGGTCACCGGAACGCTGAACTACAAGGTGCCTGCCGTTACCGGGCTGCTGGCGCGGCTGGAATACCGTCACGACGAGTCGACTCACAAACCGTTCTTCAACAGTGATGCGATTCCGGCGCCTTCGCCGCTCGCAGGGCTCCCGACGCATACGCGTTCGGGCCAGGATACGTTCATGGCGGATGCGGTTTACACCTTCTGATTTGGAATAGGGGAATATACGTGTTGGGGCGGACCCGCCGGTTTACCGGGTCCGCCCCACAATTCCTGAATCGGTTGCTTCATTGAGTACCTTGACCATCAGATTGCCGCTCAGCTACTCGAATTTCGCGCTTGACGATGGCACAATGGCGGAGTGCGTCGGCCTTGTGGGGCAGGTTTTAGTCCAATGGAGGAAAATTGGTGATGGCTACGCCCAGGAAGAAAGGGCCGCCCGCGCGGCAGTCCAAGTCTACGGCCTCCGGCAAATCGACAAAAACGCAAAACGGCTCTGCGAACCACGAAGCGGCGCCGACCATGACGGTTTTCCCAACGATCGAAGAGATCCGTATCCGCGCCTACCACCTTTATCTCGAGCGCGGGGCGACGCATGGTCGGGACCGGGAAGATTGGTTCGTTGCGGAGAAGCTGCTGAGCGAAGCGCGCGCGAAGCCCGCCTAGGCTCCGATTCGCGCGAACTTCGCGGATG
>JBKQPD010000078.1:0-2625 GCA_052145175.1 Binataceae bacterium (SeqCode)
ATCGTGCCGAAGGTGATGATTTGCGCCACAGCCTCCTTTCCATACTTCTGCCGCACGTATTCGATGACCTCGGCCCGCCGGTCGTCGGCGAAGTCAATGTCAATGTCCGGCGGGTTGACGCGCTCGGGATTGAGGAAGCGCTCGAACAGCAACCCATAGCGGATCGGGCACACGTTGGATATTTCAAGCAAATAGGTGACAATTGAGCCGGCAGCCGAGCCGCGCGCCCCGCAGGGAATGCCTCGCTCGTGGCCGTAGCGGATGAAGTCCCCGACGATCAGGAAATAGCTGACGAACCCGGTCTTCTCGATGACCTTCAGTTCGAGCTGCAAGCGGTCAATGATCGCTTTGGCAGCCGCCGCAACGGCGGGATCGGAAAGGTCACGTGAAACGTGAAACGTGATGCGTGATGCGTGATCCGGGACGGGTGACTGGGGATTGGTATCGGGTGGCCGATCTGCGGGACTTTGGACCTTGGACTCTGGACTTTGGACTTCGTGAAACGTCGGCAGCCGCCGCGGATCTTCGACTCGCTCAACGACGAACTCCTGTCCCTCGGCCCGCGCGTGGATGCCGTAGCGTTTGACCAAGCCCTCGACTACCAGTTGCCGCAAATAGCCCTCGCGCGTGAAATGTTCTGGTGGATGGAAAACCGGGTAATGCAGCTTGTCGAACTCGATCTCCACGTTGCACTTCTCGGCCAACTCCAGTGTATTCTGCACCGCCTCGGGGACCTCGGCGAAGCGCGCCTTCATCTCCTCCGCCGAGCGCAAATAGAACTGCTGCTCCGTGTACCTGAGCCGCTTGGTATCGGTCAACTGCGTTTGCGTGCCGATACAGATGAGGCAGTCGTGCGCGTGCGAATGGCCTTTCTCCACGTAGTGCACGTCGTTCGTCGCGACCAGTTTCAGGCCGAACTCCCTCGCCCACGCAACCAGGTGCCGGTTGACCTTGGCCTGCTCGGGCAGGCCGTGGTTTTGCAGCTCCAGGTAGAAGTTCTCCGCCCCGATCGTCTGCTTGAACCAGTCAATCGCCTCGCGCGCGCGGGGCAACTGGTCCTTCTGAATTAACTCGGGGATTTCGCTCGCCAGGCAGCCGGAGAGCGCGATCAGCCCCACCTTGTGCGCAGCCAGCAGTTCCTTGTCAATGCGTGGCTTGTAATAATACCCCTCCAGATGGGCGGCTGTGGAGAGCTTGATCAGGTTCTGGTAGCCGGCTTCATCCTTGGCCAGCAGGACGAGGTGGTGATAGACATCCCGACCGCCCGTGCGGGTCTTCTTTTCGAACCGGCTCCCGGGTGCGACATAGACCTCGCAGCCGATAATCGCTTTGATGCCTCTCTCGCCGGCCGCCTGGTAAAAATCAATCACCCCGTAAAGCACGCCGTGGTCGGTGATCGCCAGCGCGGGAAACGCCAGCTCGTGCGCCTTGTCCATCAACCGGTCTAAACGGCAGGCGCCATCGAGCAGCGAATACTCGGTGTGCAGGTGCAGATGAACAAATTCGGCGTGCGCCATCACCGGTAAGTTACCGTGTGCCGTTCCGGCGGGGCAAGCAAGAGATGCTCACAACGAAGAACGCGGTCCGGTGAGGTCTGGCAGGTGGACCTGGGCGCTTCTGCCAAGACCCGTCCCACTGTAGTGCCTTCGGCTGACGGTCTGAATACCGTCCGGCTATCTACTTCCCGAAAAACTCATTGATTACCGCCGCCACCCGCTCGATTTGCGCTTCGGTCATTTCCGGGTAAATCGGCAGGCTCAGGCACTCGCGCGCCGCTTTCTCCGCGACGGGGAAATCGCCGGGCTTATGGCCAAGATCCGCATAGCACTTCTGCAAGTGCAACGACACCGGGTAATGGAGGGCACAACCGACTTTGTTGGCTTCGAGGTGCTGCTTGAGTTCATCGCGGCGCGGGTGGCGCACCACGTAAAGATGGTAGGCGCTCTCGGCGTAATCGGCTTCGCGCGGCAGTTGGAGCGGCGTGCCAGCCAGCAGTTCGTGATAGCGATGCGCCACACGCCGGCGCTCCCGCGTCCAGTCGTCCAGGTGTTTGAGCTTCACACCCAGCACCGCGCCCTGGATGCCTTCCATGCGGTAGTTGAAGCCGACTTCGTCGTGGTAGTAACGCTGCGTGGACCCGTGTTCGCGCAACGCGCGCGCGCGCGCCGCATACGCTGCGTTATTCGTCACCAGCCCACCGCCTTCGCCATAGGCGCCGAGGTTCTTGCCCGGATAAAAGCTGAAGCAGGACATCACCCCGAACGTGCCAATGACCTTTCCCCTATACTTTGCCCCGTGCGCCTGCGCCGCGTCTTCGACCAGCGGCAGACCGTGTTTGCGGCAAATCGCTAGCAGCGGCTCCAAGTCGGCCGGGTGGCCGTAGAGATGGACGGGCAGGACCGCCTTGGTGCGCGGGGTGATGGCGCGTTCGACCAGCTTCGCATCCAGGTTGAACGTCGCGTCATCCACATCCACATAGACTGGCTTGGCGCCGACATACGAAATGCCCCAGCTCGTCGCCACGAACGTGCAGGGCGTGGTGATGACCTCATCGCCCGGGCCGATGTTGAGCAGCTTCATCGCCACGTGCAGTGCCGAGGTGCCGCTGTTGAACCCGACGCAATG
>JBKQPD010000079.1:0-57178 GCA_052145175.1 Binataceae bacterium (SeqCode)
AGCGACGAACGGCTCAGAATGACGAAAGGTGCTTATAGTTACAACAAGTAGCAGTGTCATCCTGAGCCCTTCGTCGCTGCGCTCCTCAAGGGTAAACTCCGCGAAGGATCTGCGTCCGCGCTCTTCGGCCTCGTCGGCCGGAACTCTATGAAGGATGGCGAAAATCACTTGTGCAGAGGTTCCCTAGGGCCTTGTTCGCTCAGGCGCGGGTCGTCACTGACGAGGCATATGCTGGAAAGATAGGCCGCCCTGAGTTGCTTGGCGGAGTACTCGCCGGGGGGTGGCTGATAATCACGTCGGTCGATTTTCTCGACGAGAGAAGCTTTGACTTGCTCGCACTCTTTCGCATTATCGTAACTGGCGTAATGGCTCCAAAAAACCATAGGAACGTCCCGGGTGCGGGGCAATGGCACGATCAGATACCAGCGTTCAGAAGACGGTGCTGTGCAACCCCAAAGAGCCAACATCAGCGCGAGCGCGGCGGCGTGGCGGGGCTTCATGCGTTTCATCTAGCAGCAAGCCTTTTCTTGTGAAATAGTCCGGTGACGGGGCGGTGCGATTCGAACGCACGCGACGCGCTACCGCTCGAGGGTCCTGGGCGTCAGCATTTGGGATCCGACCCGGACTCAAGCCCAATTGTGCGACGGGGGATTCGTGGTTATACTTGGGGGATTGGTTCAGGCAAACTGGTCAACGTAAATGAGAGCAGAAATCCATCCCGAATACCGCCGCTGCGTGGTCACCTGCGCCTGCGGCAATACCTTTGAAACCCGCTCGACGCTGGGCGAAATCCAGGTCGAAGTGTGCTCGAACTGCCATCCCTACTATACCGGCCAGCAACGGCTGGTTGATACCGCCGGACGGGTCGAACGCTTCAACCGCAAATACGGCATCAAGAAAGCAAGCCCCGCAACAGCTTGACGACGCGCGGCGCCACTGACGGCGCCTCACCCCGCGTGATGGTGCCGCGTTGAACCCGATGCTCGACAAGCTCAAGGGAATCGAAGATCGATTCGCCGAGCTCGAACGCCGCCTGAGCGACCCCGCGGTTATCGCCAATAATCGCGAGTATGCGCAGCTCGCCCGGGAGCGCGCCCAGCTCAGCGACGTTATCGGCGCGACCCGGGAGTACCGCAAGGTGCTCGGCGAGATCGAGGAGCATAAGGCGGTGCTCGAAACCGACGACGCCGACCTGCGCGAGCTGGCCAAAGCCGAACTGCCGTCGATGCTTCGCAGTCAGGCGGCGCTGGAAGAGCGTCTCCGTCAGCTCCTGACCCCGCGCGACCCCAACGACGACAAGAACGTCCTGCTCGAGATTCGCGCCGGCACCGGCGGCGAGGAAGCCTCCCTCTTTGCCGGCGTGCTCTACCGGATGTACACCCGCTACGCCGAGCGGCACGGCTGGAAGGTCGAAGCGCTGAGCATGAGCGCCACGGGACTCGGCGGAATCAAGGAAGTGATCGCTTCGATTAGCGGGCGCGGTGCGTACAGCCGGCTGAAGTACGAAGGCGGGGTCCATCGGGTCCAGCGGGTGCCCGCCACCGAAGCGCAAGGCCGGATTCATACGTCAGCGGTGACGGTCGCGGTGCTGCCCGAAGCCGACGAGGTCGAGGTCAATATCAACGAGGAAAAGGACCTGCGGATCGACGTGATGCGGGCGTCGGGACCGGGCGGGCAGAGTGTCAACACCACCGACTCCGCCGTGCGGATCACCCACCTGCCGACCGGGATGGTGATTATCTGCCGCGACGAAAAGTCGCAGCACAAGAACAAGGCGCGTGCGCTCAAGATCCTGCGCGCCCGGCTGCTCGAAAATGCGCATGCCGAGCAGGACGCCAAGATCGCCGACGCGCGCCGCTCGATGGTCGGGACGGGCGACCGCTCCGAACGAATCCGCACCTACAATTTTCCGCAGACCCGCGTCACCGACCATCGCATCAACCTGACGCTCCATCAGCTTGATCAGGTGCTGGACGGCGCCCTCGACCCGATTATCGACGGGCTCGCGACCAAGGAACAGGCCGCGGCGTTGAGCGCCTAGTGTGCTGTCCGGCAAACGACAAAAGGACCATCTCCCCGTGTCATCCTGAGCTGGCGAGCATCGCGAGCCGAGCCTGCCCTGAGCGGAGCGATTCGCTCCTCGTTTTAAAGTTATTTGCGGGTCACCACACCCTGAGCGCGGGATCACGATAATGCACTCAGACAAGGCCGCGCGCGTCAGCCTGCGCGAGCTGCTCAACGACGCCGTCGCGACGTTACAGCAGGCCGGAGTCGAGAGCGCCCGGCTCGACGCCGAGCTGATGCTCGCGCGGGCGGCCGGCGTATCCCGTATCCAGGTGATAACAGGTGACGCGATGCTCAGGGATGCGGCCCGCAGTGCCTATGCGGTGCTGGTCGGCCGCCGGGCCGCTCGCGAGCCGCTCGCCTACATCCTCGGAGTCAAAGAGTTCTACTCGCTCGAATTCGCGGTGACGCCCGCCGTGCTGATTCCGCGGCCGGAGACCGAGCTCGTGGTGACGGCGGCGCTCGACTTCCTGGCGACGCGGCCGGGTGCGCGCGTGCTCGATTTGGGCACGGGTTCCGGTGCGATCGCACTCGCGATCGCAGCCAACGCACCACAGGCCATGATCGTTGCCAGCGATATCTCGGACGCGGCCCTGGCGGTCGCCCGGCATAACGCCGAGGGTCTGGGCCTCACGGGGCGAGTCACCTTCCGCAATGCGGATTGCTTCGATGTGCGCGACGGCGGCGCAGCGCTGGGCCGCTTCGACCTGATCGTGTCGAACCCGCCCTACATCGTCGATCAGGCGATCATCGGGCTACAGCCCGAAGTCGCGCGATGGGAGCCGCGGCGGGCGCTGGCCGGCGGACCCGATGGTCTGGACTTCTATCGTCGTATCGCCGCCGGGTTGCCGGAGTATCTCGCTGCGGAGGGCCGGTTGATTGTCGAGCTTGGCGACGGTCAGGCCGCCGCCGTGACTCGTATTTTGTGCGCCGCCGGCTACGGACCTATCGACCAGTTGCGCGATCCATCCGGGATCGTGCGGGTGCTGACGATCCGCTAATCACGATGGCAATACCAATCTGACGCAGTTCAGCGACCGGCGCGGCAAAGTCAGCAAGTGCCAGGTACGAAGCCCTTGAACGGCAAAAAAGGAAACCCCCGACATGAGACGTTGTAGGATTCTCGTTGCCTTCGTCTGCATTATCGCGCAGTCATTGGTTCAACAAGCGTTCGCTCAGGTGAAAATCAAGCCCGCGCCTTGGCTCGGGATGCCGGCGGAGATGAAGCTGTTGAATGAAAACACCGGATGGGTGCTCACAAGAGGCGGCGACATGGGCTACACCAGTCGGCTCATGTGGACCTCGACCGCAGGGGCCGAATGGAGAGAGATCATGCCGCAGGGCCAACCTCACGAACAGATTCTCTCCGTGTTCTTCCTAAACGAGACTACCGGCTGGCTTTTGCGAGCTGCCAGCGGCCCCTTCGACGAGCCGATATTTGACGTGGCGTCGACACGCGATACGGGGAGAACGTGGTCGATCTCACCCCTTAGTACGATTCCGGGTATAGCAGAGGAACATGTGACTATTGCCGGCAGCGGACAATTAGTCTTCGCAGATACTCAGCACGGTTTGATGAATTTGGACATCGTGAGTGGTAGCGCGTTTAGCTTTGCGTGGCTGCTCATCACTTCAGACGGCGGACGAAGCTGGCGAGCAGCTCCAGGTAGCCCCGGCACGCGTGGGTTATTGACGTACATTACACCGGACGACGCCTGGCTGTCCGGGGATCTCGATGATGGCACCCTTTACGCGACGCTGGACGGGTCAAAGAGCTGGCATAAAGTATCCTTGCCTGCGCCGCATCTGCCATTCTCGCCGGAGATCGCTGTTTATGATCGGCTACTTTTCCGCGACAGCAGGCATAGTTTCATCGCCGTCACATTCTCGGACTCGGTCTATACGAAATCGGCAGTGGTCCTGTTCAAGACGAGTGATGGTGGTGTTACGTGGAGAATCGGCTCGACGATCACCGGTTTGAGCGATTTTATCCCCGGAAACAAGGTAGTGTCGACGGTGACCGATTCCACCTGGATAATTGCAAAATTGACCAGCGAAGGAGTTTGTACAGTCTCTTCGATTGATATCACCTCGCCGCAAGTCGTCGAGGCAGATAGAACTTCCAGCTACTTCATTGGGAACGGTTTAGCTAAAGCGTTGAGTTTTTCCACGCCTACCAAAGGCTGGCTGTTAACGCGATCCGGACAGTTGCTATCCACAGCAGATGGTGGAGCTACTTGGTTGACAATAACTCCTGGCCACTGGTCGGCCAGCAACGATTCAGATAATTCATCGGTGGTCGCTGAACCGAAGGCATTTTCTTCAGCGCCTGCTATCCCGCGCGCGCTTCGTGCACCCTCCCTTGCATCGGGTCTCGACTGATCGTCGAGCTTGGCGACGGTCAGGCCGCCGCCGTGACCCGTATTCTGCGCGACGCCGACTTAGGGCATATCGATCGGCTCCGCGTTCCCTCGGGGATCGTGCGGGTGCTGACCGCACATCGCGCGACTGAAGATTCTTGACGCAGCTCCAAGGGGCGGCCGAGTCGGAGAGGAGCGGCCAGAGTCAGGATGCCTTCTCGCTCCGCGCGGCGGCGCGCTCCGCTAGCCTTTCTTGCCACTGAGCGCATGATAGAGCACCAGCAGGATGATCGAGCCAATCAGTGCCACTAAATGCTCCAGAGGTTAATCCCGGTGACGCCGGCATAACCCAGCCGCTGGAAAAGAATTCCGCCGACCAACGCGCCGAGCACGCCGAGCAGAATGTCCCGGATAAGCCCTTCGCCGCTCTTGTTGACGATCCGGCTCCCGATATAGCCGGCGATCAGTCCGACAATTATCATCGAGAAAAATCCCATTGATCGCTCCTTTTTGATCAGGCCCTGATGGACCCGTCCGGCATGACGGTGCCATCATGCCTTTCCGCGGCCGGCGACGAAAGGCAACCTTCCGTGGCGTCGCGGAGCCGTATTGAAGCTCAAATCAACGCGGTGCAGAATGACTCGACCGACGCCTCGATGAGCAAAGCCCGAAATAATCGCAAGCTAAACGCAAGCTGGACGCGAGCTTCGCGCGATCACGCGGCGCGGGATAATTAATCGCGAGTTAACTAACCGATGGACAAGATGCTCATCCGCGGCGGCCGGCCGCTGCGGGGTACGACGACGGTCAGTGGCAGCAAGAACGCCGCGTTGCCGATTCTGATGGCCTCGCTGCTCACGTCGGAGCCCGTCGTGCTGCATAACGTGCCCCGGCTTCGCGACGTGCGCACGGCGATATCGCTGCTCGAAGGGCTGGGCGCCAAGGCGCGCTGGCTCGACGAGCATAGTCTTGAGCTGCACGCCGCGCAGGTGACGGGCTACGAGGCGTCGTACGACCTGGTGAAGACGATGCGGGCGTCGTTCGTCGTGCTGGGGCCGATCCTGGCACGGACCGGACGGGCGCGGGTGTCGACGCCGGGCGGATGCGCAATCGGGGCGCGGCCCGTCAACCTGCATATCGGTGGCCTGCGGGCGCTCGGCGCAAGGATTCAACTGCGGAACGGCTATGTCGAGGCGCGCGCGGACCATCTGACCGGCGCGCGTCTATGGCTCGATAATCCCTCCGTCGGCGCAACCGAGAACATCATGATGGCGGCGGCGCTCGGCCAGGGGCATACGACGATCGAAAATGCCGCGCGCGAGCCGGAGGTGCAGGACCTCGGGCGGCTGCTGGTCGCGATGGGAGCGCGAATCACGGGCACCGGGACCCATGTGATCGCGATCGAGGGGGTCGCACGCCTGCACGGCGCGGAGCATCGCGTGATACCCGACCGGATCGAGGCGGGTTCGCTGATGGTCGCGGCGGCGATTACCGGCGGCGACGTCGTCGTCGAAAATGCGCCGGTTGAGCAACTTGACGCGGTGATTACCAAGCTGCGCGAAACCGGCGTCAACGTGACGGCGCAGAACGGGGGATTGCGCGTCGTCGCTGATGGCGTGCTCCAGCCGATCGAATTGCGCACGCTGCCCTATCCGGGGTTTCCGACCGACTTGCAGGCCCAGATGATGGCGTTGCTGACGCAGGCCGCCGGAACGTCGGTCATCACGGAGACGATTTTCGAGAATCGCTTCATGCATGCGCAGGAGCTACTGCGGATGGGCGCCGATATCGTGATGAAGGGGGCGACCGCCGTGGTGCGCGGCCCGGCCCGCCTGAGCGGCGCGCCGGTGATGGCGACCGATCTGCGCGCCTCGATGGGGTTGATTCTGGCCGGTCTGGCCGCCGATCAGGAAACGGCCGTCAGCCGCGTCTATCATCTCGACCGGGGTTACGAAGCGCTCGATCAGAAATTGCAGGCGCTGGGCGCCGCGATCGAGCGGGTCGCGGAATAGTGCCGCGAACGGCGCCGACCGTCTTGCCGATCCTGGAGTCCGGCAGCCCGGCCTACGCGCGGTTCCTCGACCGGCTGCTGGCGCGGCGCGGCGCGGGCGCGAGCGCGATCGATAGCGCGGTCGCGGCGATTATCGCGGAGGTGCGGCGCGACGGTGACGCCGCGCTGGTCAGGCTGACCGCGCGCTTCGACGGAGTGACGATTCCGCGCACGCGTCTGCGGGTCACCGCGGCCGAGCTGGCGGCGGCGCGCGCCCAGCTCCCCGCCGCCGAGCGCCGCGCGCTGGCGCTCGCCGCGCGCCGAATCGAGGCGTTCCATAGGCATACGCGGGAGCGCTCGTTCAGTTATCGCGACCCCCTCGGGATGCGCCTTGGGCAGCTCGTGCGGCCGCTCACCCGGGTCGGGATCTACGTGCCGGGCGGACTCGGTGCGTATCCGTCGTCGGTGCTGATGAACGCGCTTCCCGCGCGGGTCGCCGGCGTGCGCGAAATCGTGATGGTCTCGCCGCCCGGCCGCGACGGTGACAACCCCGGCGTGCTGGCCGCCGCGGCGATCGCGGGCGTGACCGAGGTCTATCGCGTCGGCGGGGCGCAGGCCGTTGCCGCGCTCGCGTATGGGACGGCGACGATTCGATCCGTCGACAAGATCGTCGGGCCGGGCAACGCCTACGTGCAGGCGGCCAAGCGGATGGTCTACGGGGTCGCGGATATCGACAAGATGGCCGGTCCGAGCGAGGTCCTGGTGATCGCCGACAGCCGGGCGCGCGCGGACTGGGTCGCCGCCGATCTGATCGCGCAGGCCGAGCACGGCTCCGGCGACGAGTCGGCGATTCTGCTGACGCCCTCGCGCCCGGTCGCAGTGGCGGTGGCCGCCGCGCTTGAACGGGCGCTCGAGGATCTGCCGCGCGCCGCGAGCGTCCGGCGCGTGATGGCGAAGCGCGGCGCCGCGATCGTGGTCGGCAATCTCGAGGAGGCGTTCGCGCTCGCCAACCGGATTGGCCCCGAGCATCTCGAACTCGAGTTGGCCAATCCCGGGCGCTGGCTCGGCCGGATCGAGGCGGCGGGCGCCGTCTTTCTGGGCGGCCGCTCGCCCGCGCCGCTGGGCGACTACCTCGCGGGGCCCAATCACGTGCTGCCGACGGGAGGGTCGGCGCGTTTTGCCTCGCCCCTGGGGGCGTACGATTTCGTCAAGCGAACCACTATAATCGGGGCGTCGGCGCGCGGGCTCGCGGCGCTTGGACCGGCGACGGCGCGGCTGGCACGGATGGAAGGTTTCGAGGGGCACGCACGCGCAATCGACGTGCGCTTGACGAAAGACACGAAAGGGCAGGGCGGACAGCGACGGATCAAATCAGCTAATGGAAAATCGCAATAAATTACGACCGGCGCCTGCCGCGAGCCCTAACCCGCCACGCCTTGCGACAATCGACCGCAAGACGCGCGAGACCAGTATCAGCGTCGCTTTGAAGCTCGACGGCCGGGGCACCGCCGCGATCAATACCGGCGTGCCGTTTCTCGATCACATGCTCGACAGCTTCGCCCGGCACGGCTTCTTCGACCTCAAGGTCGACGCCACGGGCGACCTGCAGATCGACGACCACCATACGGTCGAAGACGCTGGGATCGTGCTGGGCCGCGCTTTTCGCGAAGCGCTGGGTGATCGCTCCGGGATTCGGCGCTTCGGCGAAGCGACCGTACCGCTCGACGAGGCTCTATGTACGGCGGTCGTCGATATCAGCGGCCGTTCTTATCTCGCCTACAACCTGCCGATCGAGCACGAGCGCGTGGGGGCTTTCCAGACGGTGCTGGTGCATGACTTCATGAAGGCGCTGGCCGACGAAACCGGCATGAATCTCCATCTCAATCTGCAGGCCGGCCGCAATCCCCATCACATTATCGAGGCGGCCTTCAAGGCGCTCGCCCGCGCGATGGACACGGCGACGACGCTCGATCCGCGAGTGACAGGGGCGCTCTCGACCAAGGGCACGCTCTCCTGATCCGAGCATGCCGAGCCCTTACGCGAAACACTTCATCGTAATTCCCGCTATCGACCTCAAGGGTGGCAAGGTCGTTCGCTTGCTGCGCGGCGCGATGGATCGCGCCACGATCTACGGCGACGATCCGGCGGCGGTCGCACGCCGTTTCGAGCGCGGGGGCGCCGAACTGATTCACGTGGTGGATCTCGACGGTGCGATCGCGGGTGAGCCCCAAAACCTCGCGGCGGTGAGGGCGATTCGTGACGCGGTGAGTTGCCGGATCGAGGTAAGTGGCGGACTCCGTACGATGGCGTCGGTGCGTGAGTTGATCGGGGCGGGCGCCGATCTCGTCTCCATCGGGTCGGCCGCGTTTCTGACTCCCGAGCTGATTGTCGAGGCCTGCAAGGAGTATCCCGGACGGGTCTGCGGCTCGATCGACGCGCGCGACAGCCGATTGGCTATTCGCGGCTGGGTCGAGACCAGCCAACTCACGACGGCGGAGGCGGTCGAGCGTTTTCGTGCGGCTGGCGTGACGGCAATTAACCTGACTGATATTTCGCGGGACGGTACGGAGTCGGGTGTCGATGCGGCGAATTACCGCGCCGCGGCGATTGCGGCTGGTATTCCGATTATCGCGTCGGGCGGAGTCGCGACGCTCGGCGATATCCGCGCCCTCGCGCCGCTCTTTGATTCGGGAGTCGTGGGCGTCATCGTCGGTCGAGCACTGTACGAGGGCCGCTTCTCACTGCCCGAAGCGCTCGCCGCCACGCGGCAAAATCGCGTGAACACGTAGCATTACGACCGTCCTGCGAGCGCTCTTCTTGTAGACGTTCGCTGGTTAGGATGTAATAATTCGTGATCCAAACGCTTGAGTCGACATTTTTATGACGACTTGACCGTTTGACGTCTTCGGAATAAGCCTTTAAACGCAGATTTTAAAGATGATCCATCGGTTGGAAGTCTCGAATTTTTATTCCCTCAAGGAACGGCAGGTCATCGACCTGCGCGTTGTTGCGAACGTCACGGATTCCTCTGGTCGATTCACACCCGCGTGGCTTGGAGCGAAAGATCGTGCGCCAAAGGTGGTGGCGTTTTTCGGCCCGAATGCTGCTGGCAAATCGAACGTTCTTCGATCACTGGGCTTTCTGTCCTGGTTCGTGAGTTCAAGCTTCCGTCATCCGCCAGACGCCTTTCTGCCCTTCCAACGCTTCAATGACAGCGAGGGTCGTGAAGCACCTACGCGTCTCGCTATTCGCTTCGCCGGCCCCGCTGACACAACGAAGCCTAACGATCCCGCGACGCCGCAATGCTGCTATGCGTACGAACTGGTGCTCGGTGGCCCCAAAGATAAACCGCAGCAGGTTATAGCCGAAAACTTGCATTACTGGCCTAAAGTAGCTGGGAGACAGGTGCGTCTGTTTGCACGGAAGCAAGGCAGTTCGCTTAGTGCGGGGAAAGCTTTTCCACTAGCGGGATATAGATCTGCCGTCGACAAGATTCTGCGACCAAACGCCAGTTTGATTTCCACTCTTGCGCAACTCGATCATCCCCTCGCCCTGCTCGGACGCCATCTTGCCGCTACAATTTTCTCGAACGTGTTAATCGAGAAGGTTGATACAACCGAGGACGCAATTGTCCGTCATTACGCGGCTAACCCCGCTCTTCTTGAGTCTTTGAATCGCGAGATCGAACGAGTCGATCTGGGTATCCGCAAAGTGCAAATAGGTTCGGGACCGAACGGGCCAGTGGCGCTCTTTGAGCATACCGGTCTGACCGCGCCCCTCCCGGTTCAATTGGAGAGTCAGGGCACCCGCGCGTTTGTCCGGATATTTCCTCTCCTGGCGGAAGCGCTTCAATCGGGCGGAATTGCGGTAGTCGACGAGTTGGATCTTTCCATTCATCCCATGGTGCTTCCTGAAATTATACGTTGGTTCCACGACACTGCGCGCAACCCTCGCAACGCCCAACTCTGGATGACCTGTCAAAATGCTTCGCTGCTCGAAGAACTGGTCAAAGAAGAAGTCTTCTTCTGCGAGAAGGACTCCAGAGGCCGGACGACCGTTTACGGCCTGCAAGACGTGCAAGCAGTGCGCCGAAACGATAACTACTATCGTAAATACCTAGGTGGCGTGTACGGAGCGGTCCCCCATCTCGGATGAGCCGCAGGCGACCTGCACGGCCCCAACGCCGGCCAGTCTTTCTCGGTTGCGAGGGCGAGAGCGAGCGAGGCTATGGCAGACTGCTCGGTCGTTTGCGTGAGGAGCTTCGGTCCGACCTCCATCTCGCGGCTACCTTACTCAGGCCGGGCGGAGGCGATCCGCTCGCCCTTGTAGAACTGGCATGTCAAAAAATCGCTCACGATGAAAGCAATCGCCAAATCCGATACTCGATCCGCGCGATTCTCCTGGACAGCGATACACTTGGACAAGACCAACAGCGCGACGAAAGGATGTTTCGCCTCGCACACAAGGAGTCTCTGCGCCTGATATGGCAAGAGCCGTATCACGAAGCGTTACTGCTTCGGCACCTTGACGGATGTCAAACACTTCGACCGCAAAGTTCTGCTGCTGCCCTTACAGAGTTAACGCGGCGCTGGCCAGATTACACCAAAGGGAGTTCGGCAGATCAGCTGTTGCGGCGAATAGGCATCCAACAGATTGCAACGGCAGCCTCTCTGGAGCCGGAACTGCGCGACTTTCTGCGTGACATCGGCTTCTTATGAAAGAATCGACTTAGACGGGGTAGGGGCCGAGGTGCGCTCACCGTGTGACCACGAGAATGGATGTACCCACGAGTTCCAGCACGCGGAAAAACGGGACTTGAAAACAATCGGAGATGCGGGGCGGGCGCGAGGGTGAGTTCAGCCAAATTTGCGCGGCACCACCGTTGGGTTCGCGCAGGAGCGCGGGAGGCGGCCGGCGAAGACTTCGAGGACATTGTCCACGGCCAGCTCGGCCATCTTAAGCCGGGTCGCGTGGCTCGCGCTGCCGATATGCGGCGTCACAATCACATTGGGGAATTGCAGCAGCGGATGGTCGGCGCGGATCGGCTCGACTTCGGTGACGTCGAGACCAGCGCCGCCGATTCGTCCCAGCCGGAGCGCCATGATCAACGCCTCTTCGTCGATCACCGGACCGCGTGCCGTGTTGACGATAATCGCCTCGCGCTTCATCGCGGCGAACTCGTGCGCGCCGATCATATGACGGGTTTTGTCCGTCAGTGGCACGTTGATCGAAATAAAGTCGGACTCGGCCAGCAAGCGCGGAAGCTCGACCGGTTCGCCCGGCGGCGGTGAAGCGCCAGCCGATGGCCCGCGCGATGATTGATAGGCGGCGTACAGAATCCGCATCCCGAAGCCACTCGCGCGGCGCGCGACCGCCTGCCCGATCGCACCCCAACCGATGATGCCTAGAGTCGCGCCCCAGACGTCCCGCCCGAGCATCAGACGCGGGGTCCACGTGCGCCAGCGATCCGCCCGCACATAACGGTCGCCCTCGGCCACCCGGCGCGCGACCGCCATCAGCAGCGCGAAGGCGAGGTCGGCGGTGGTCTCGGCGAGGACGCCGGGGGTATGGCCGACCGCGATTCCGGCGCGGGTGGCCGCCTCGAGATCGATATTGTCGAGCCCTACCGCGAGATTGCTGATGACCGCGAGGCGCGTAAGTCCGGCGATAGTCGCGGCGTCGAAGCGGTCGGCGACCATGCTGATAACGGCGTCCGCCGAGGCGAGGCGAGTGACCAGCTCGTCGTGGGGCGGCGCCATCTCGTCGTCCCAGAGGTCGACGCGAGCCGTTTCGGCCAGCCGCCGGAGCGCGGTTTCGGCGATCGGCCGCGTGACGAAGACCCGTTTGGTGGTGGCGGCGGGCATGACGGTTTTCAAAACTCCACGAACCTCTGCTATACGCCAGAATCGTGGAAGAGAGAACCGTCGAGCAAATAATCGCGAGCGCGGCAGCCGCCGCGCGTACCGCCCTTTCCGAGATCGAATCGAAGCAGCTCCTGCAGGCGCTCGGGGTCGCCGTGACGATTCCGCAGGCGGCGCTGAACGCCGACGAGGCGGCCGCGGCGGCGGCGCGCATCGGCTTGCCCGTGGTGCTGAAGGTGCTGTCGCCCGAGGTCAGCCATAAGAGCGAGGTCGGCGGGGTCGCGCTAGGGCTGAGTTCAGAGCGCGAGGTGCGCGACGCCTTCGCCCGGATTCGCACCAGCCTGGCCGAGCGCGCTCCGGGCGCCCGCTTCGACGGCGTGGCGGTTGACCGCATGGCGCGGCCGGGCGTCGAGCTGATTCTGGGAATAATTCGCGACGAGCGCTTCGGGCCGCTGGTGATCGCTGGCCTCGGCGGGATCTTCGTCGAGGTGTTCGCCGATACCGCCTTTCGGCTGGCGCCAATTGATCGCCGTGAGGCGCGTGCGATGCTCGACGAGCTGCGCGGCGGCGCGATCCTGCGTGGAGTGCGTGGCGCCCGGCCGATCGCTTTCGACGCGGTCGCCGACTTGCTGGTCAAGCTGTCGGAGTTCGCCGCCACCCATCCCGACGTCAAGGAGATGGACCTCAACCCGGTCGTCGCCTACGACGATGGACTCGCGGTGCTCGACGCCCTCGTATTGCTCGGTGGCGCACCCGGCGCGGTCAGCGCCGATCCACATAAGGCGGCGCGGCTCGAGAATCTCAAGCGCGCGTTCAACGCCCGCTCGGTCGCCGTAATCGGCGACAAGCGGATGGGCGGCTATATGTGGTTGCGCGCGATGAAACGGCTGACCGGCAAGCTCTACTCGGTGCAGATCGATCCCAACGAGATTCCCGGGATCGAGGCGATGGGAGTGGCCAACTACAAGTCGCTCGCCGACATTCCCGAAGAGCGTATCGACTACGCGGTCAGCGCGGTGCCGCGCCAGGTCGCGCCACGAATTCTGAAGGATTGTATCGCGAACCGGGTCGGCAGTATCGGGTTTTTCACCTCGGGGTTTGCCGAGACGACCGAGGAGCTTGGCATCCGGCTCGAAGGCGAGCTGCGGGAATTGGCGACCGGCGCGGAGATCGCCCTGGTCGGTCCCAACTGCATGGGTCTCTACAGCCCAGCGGTGGGACTTTGCAATTTTCCTGAATTGAAGACCGGGGAGGGCGGCGACGTCTGCTTCATCTCACAGAGCGGCACGCACACGATCAATTTTTCGACGCAGGCCCCGCTCCGCGGGATCAAGGTCAACTATGCGGCGTCGATCGGCAATGTCCTGATGCTCGAAGCGGCGGACTTTCTCGGTTTGATGGCCGACGACCCGGCGACCCGGGTGATCGGGATGTACGTTGAAGGCGTGCGCGACGGCCGCCGCTTCTTCGAGACCTTGCGGCGCGTGGCGGCACGGCATCCGGTCGCGATCTGGAAGGGCGGGATGACGGCGGCGGGCGCACGGGCCACCTTCTCGCACACTGGCTCGTTGGCGACGCCGGCGGCGGTGTGGGATGCGATGGTGCGTCAGGCGGGCGCGGTCAGCGCGTTTGGTCTCGATCCGATGCTCGACGCGATCGAGATGCTGGCGCGCGGGCGCGCGGTGCCCGGCCGGCGGATGGGTCTGGTGGCGATGACCGGCGGCCAGTCGGTGGTTATCACCGACACGTTCGCCGGCGCGGGACTCGATATCCCGACGCTGTCGGATTCGTCGTACGAGGAGCTCAAGAGCTTCTTCAACATTATCGGCGGCAGCTACCGTAATCCGCTCGACGCGGGCGGCACGATCGGCGGCGGCGTGCATACCGGCAATCTGCAGCGCATCCTCGAGATTCTCGATCGCGACCCGGTGATCGACGCGATCGTGCTCGAAGTCGGCACGGGCTTCGCGGCGCAGCGCTGGGCGGCGCACGAGGACGAGCTGACGTCGTTGCTCGACAAGATGGCGGAGTTCAATCAACGGACGGCGAAGCCGTTCGTCGCGATCATGCATCAGGCGCACGTCGCGGCGATCGTGGCGCATGCGCGCGAACTGGCCCGGGCGCGCGGACTCGTGGTGTTCGAAAGCTTTGAACGGGCCGCCGCCGCGCTCAAGGTGTCGTACGATTACTGGTCGATGCGCGCCGCGCGCGAGCGCGCCTGAGCGCCGGGGGATAATGCATGCGCGCGTTCGTGGTCGAGACCCCCGCCGCGATCGAGACCAATCCACTGCGCCTGATCGAGCAGGAACGGCCGCGTCCCGCGGCCAACGAGATCTTCGTCCGGATTCGCGCCTGCGGGGTTTGCCGCACCGATCTGCACGTCGCCGAGGGCGATCTGCCGCCGAAGCATCCGCGGATCATCCCGGGCCATGAGATCGTCGGCGTGGTCGAAGAAGCAGGGCCGGCGTGTACGCGCTTCCGGGTCGGGGAGCGGGTCGGGATCGCGTGGCTGCGCGAGACCTGCGGGCGCTGCAAGTACTGCCTGCGCGACGTCGAGAATCTTTGTCCCAATGCCCGTTTCACGGGATGGGATCACGACGGCGGATACGCGGAGTTCGCGACGGTGCGCGAGCATTTCGCGTATGCGCTGCCAGAGGGGATCGCGGACGAGGCGATCGCGCCGCTGCTCTGCGCGGGGATTATCGGTTACCGCGCGATCAAGCGTGCGCAGGTCCAACCGGGCGCCACGGTCGGACTCTACGGCTTTGGCGGGTCGGCGCATCTCGCGCTGCAGGTGCTCAGGCATTGGGGCTGCCGCGTGTTCGTGATGAGCCGGGGCGGTATCCATCAGGAGCTGGCGCGTGAACTCGGGGCGGAATGGATCGGCGCCGCGGACGAGCCACCGCCGGCGCCGCTCGACGCCGCGATCCTCTTCGCGCCGGCCGGGCGGCTGGTCGTCCCCGCGCTGGAGGCGCTCGATCGCGGCGGTATCCTCGCCGTCGCGGGTATCTATCTGACGCCGATCCCGACGCTCGACTACGAACGCCATCTGTTTTACGAAAAGGAGCTGCGCAGTGTCACCGCCAATACCCGTCGGGACGGCGACGAGTTCCTTAGGCTTGCGGGTGAGATTCCGATCCGCACGCATACCGTGCCGATGGGGTTCGAGGACGCGAATCGCGCGCTCAACCTGCTCAAGCACGACGAGCTGAAAGGCGCCGCCGTCCTGCGGATTTCTTAAGCGTGCGGTGCTTGAATCAGTTCGAGGGTTTTTTGCGCGGGAGATCGTCGATATGCTCGTGGTCGTCGACGGCGCCGCCCGGCACGGTATAGCCCTCACTGGCCCAAGTGCCCAGGTCGACCATCTGGCAGCGCTCCGAGCAAAACGGCCGATGCGGATTGCGCGGCGAAGAGTCGGTTTCGCGTTTGCAGGTCGGACAACGCATCAGATCACTCCTGTTTACCAGTCGCCAATTAGCCAGTTACGTCAGTAGCTAGTCTGGGCTGCGATGTGTACTAAAAGATTTCGCTATCGCAGCGGTCGTCGCCTCCTTTAGGATCGAAGGTATCGGCGCGATAATCATAGCTCATAATTTCATTGTAGCAGAACGGCCGTTCATCCGGACTCTGAAACGTCAGCCGCACATAAAGGACTATCATGGCGCGGCCGGCGCGCGCGTCGTCGTATACTTTGAGCGGGACGAAGAGATGGAAGGGGTGGGGCACCTGCGGCGAGAAATTCCCGACATTGACCGTGCTTTCATCGCCGTTAGCGGCTTCGGGGAGTACCTTGCCGTCGACCAGCAGGCGGAACCGGGCGACGGCGGCGCGTGCCGAAACGCTGCCGAAATTCCGGAGATCGATTATAAGGCGAGCGCTTGTGCGATCGATCACATCAAAGCTCACACGCTGCATGCCGATATAGGGACGCTCCGCAACCGTGAATAGCTCGTGGGTCACCTGGGCGGTACGCCAGGTGGCGTAAGCGCTGAAGCCGGTTGCCGCGACCATCAGCAACGCCATGAAATCGGCGAAGCGGATCGCGCTCGAAAACCGCCGAACCAGCGACCGTTCAACGACCGCTTCCAAGTCCGACGCGGACACCTCATCCCGCGGGGCCTCCGCCGATTGCGACGGGTCCGGTATCTGTGACTCCTCCTCCAATGCTGCATCCCCCCTTGCGAAACATCCCGCGGAGCACAACAGTCAGCGCTGAACGTGAAGGTATGATTTCGGCCGGGTTGGGTAAAGACGGCTTCGCTCCGGAAACCTCTCGCCCAACCCCTCTGTGCGGAGAGGGGGATCAGAGCAATTACCACAGTGCGCACCACTTCCTTTTTAGAGAGCTTTGCAAAACCGCGGAGCGCTTCGCGAACAAAGAACCGGTACCGGCTTCGCTTAGGCGAAGCTGTCCGAGATCCTTCGACTTCGCTCGCGTTGCTCGCTGCACTCAGGATGACACCAAGGGGCGTTCGGCTCGGTTCGGCAGTTATGCAAAGCTCTCCTTTTTAGGGGAAGGGGCCGGGGGGCAGGTTCCTACGGGACCGCCAGCCACAGGACGCCCAACGGCGGCAGTCGCAACGCGATCGAATAACCGAGGCCGTGGCATGGAATCGCTTCCGCCATGAGGGCGCCGCCGTTGCCGACATTGCTGCCGCCAAAAAATGCGGAATCCGAGTTGAGCAGCTCCAGGTAAAGTCCGGGTGCCGGCACGCCGATCCGATACCCTTCGCGCACGACCGGGGCGAAGTTGCCGACGCAGATGATCGAGCGGGCTCCGCCGCGCGGCGCGATTCGCATAAAGGCGATCACGTTGTCGTCCGCGTTGTCGGCATCGATGAAATGGAAGCCGGCCGGCTCCGCATCGCCCTCCCAGAGCGCCGGTTCCGCGCGGTAGAGCCGATTCAGCTCGCGCACGAACGCCTGGAGCTGGCGATGGGGATCATACTGGAGCAGGTGCCACTCCAGGCTATGATCGTGGTTCCATTCTCCCCATTGGCCGAACTCGCCGCCCATGAAGATCATCTTCTTGCCGGGCCGCGCCCACATATAGGCGTAGAGCGCCCGCAGATTCGCGAACTTCTGCCAGTCATCGCCGGGCATCTTCGCGAGCATCGAGCCCTTGCCGTGCACCACTTCGTCATGCGAAAGCGGCAGGACGAAATGTTCGCTCCAGGCGTAGAGGAAGCCGAAGGTGATGTCGCGATGATGATAGCGGCGATGAACCGGGTCGCGCGCGAAATAGTCGAGCGTATCGTTCATCCAGCCCATATCCCACTTGAAGCCGAAGCCCAGGCCGCCGAGATAAACCGGACGGCTCACCCCGGCCCACGAGGTCGATTCCTCGGCGATCATCGCGACGCCCGGGTTGTCGCGGTAGACGACTTCATTGAGCTGCTTGATGAATTCGATCGCTTCGAGATTTTCGTGGCCGCCATAGCGGTTGGGCTCCCATTGGCCGGGCTGCCGCGCGTAGTCGAGATAGAGCATCGACGCGACGGCGTCGACCCGCAGTCCGTCGGCATGGAAATCCTCCAGCCAGGCCAGCGCGTTCGCGACGAGGAAATTCCGCACCTCGTTGCGGCCGAAATTGAAAATATAGGTGCCCCATTCCGGTTGCCGTCCCTGGCGCGGATCGAGATGCTCGAAGAGCGCCGTGCCGTCGAAGCGTCCGAGTGCGAAACTGTCAGTAGGAAAATGCGCCGGAACCCAGTCGAGGAGCACGCCGATACCGCGCTGATGCAGATAGTCGACCATGAAGCGGAAGTCGTCCGGACTGCCGTAGCGCGCGGTCGGCGCAAAGAAACCCGTCACCTGATAGCCCCACGAGCCGGTGAACGGATGCTCCATCACGGGCATCAGCTCGACATGGGTAAAGCCCATGTCCTGGACATAATCGGCGAGGGCGGCGGCCAATTCGCGATAGGTCAGCGGGCGATTGGCCTCCTCGGGCACGCGCCGCCACGATCCCGGATGGAGCTCGTAGATCGACATCGGGGCGCGTACCAGATCGCGGCTGCGCCGCTGTTCCATCCAGTCCGCGTCGTTGAATTGGTACGCGCTCGCGTAAACGACCGACGCGGTCGCGGGCGGGATCTCGGCGGCTGCCGCGAAGGGATCGGCTTTAATCTCGAGGCCGCCGTCGGGGGTGCGGATTTCGAACTTGTAGCGCGCGCCGGGCGCGACGTCGGGGACGAAGAGTTCCCAGATGCCGGAGGATCCGAGCGAGCGCATCATGTGGAGGCGGCCGTCCCAGCCATTGAAATCGCCGACCACGCTGACGCCGCGCGCATTCGGCGCCCAGACGGCGAAGCCGACGCCGCTCACACCGTCAAGCTGATGGACGTGCGCGCCGAGCTTATGATGGGGGCGCTCGTGCCGCCCTTCATTCCACAGATGCTGATCAAGCTCGCCAATAGTCGGCAAAAAGCTGTACGGATCGCGAAAGGTAACGACGGCGCCGTCAGGATAGGTCGCCTCGAGCCGGTAGCGGAAGACCTGTTCGCGTTTGGCCAAAACCGTGGCGGGCAAGACCGCCTCGAACAATCCCGTCCGATCGCGGCGGCGCATTGGTTGCAGCGCGCCACTGTCAGGAATCACCGCCATCGCACGCGCCCCGGGACGGAAGGCGCGGATCGTTATGCCGGTGGCATTCGGATGGGCGCCGAGGATCGAATGCGGGTCCGGATGCCGTAATTCCAGCAGCCGTTCGATGTCGGCCGCCGTCGTATCGATCTTCGCCAATTCAGCCATCCGTGATTTTTCTCTTCGACAGGCGTGGAGCTATCCCTGAAACGAGCCCTCAGCCTAAACGGTTAGGCGCGGGTACTCAATTCCCCATTGGGTCTCTTGGGCGCGCAAGTGTTGGCAAGACGGGGTCTGTCACCGATTACGGTAAAAAGCGTGGAAAAGTGGGCGGATTCTCCAATGAAATCAGTGGTCTTTTGGTAGGCGGTAGATTCGCAATCCACTCGTACCGCGAAAAGGCAGATGTTCGTTGAAAACATGCTTCTGCCACTTCTCTTGGGTTTGACAAGCATGAACATGGTGCAATATGATGCTTATAATGGAGAAGCAAGAGAATCATCAGGCTCTAAGCGCTCGGAGTGCGGTCCGGAGGTTCCTTCGGGAACATCCCGATGTGCAATGGGGAGCAATATTGAAGGCCTGTCTAGCCGAAGCGGAACGGACTCAGGGAGAGTTTGCGGGCGCGTGGGTTCTCAATGAGGTTAAAAAGCTCGGAGTCGACTGGTTTCCGAACCTGAGGCCCCTTGTCGTCCACGGCGTGCTCACTCGGACAGGGGTGAGCCGTGGCGGACGACGCGCGTATTACGTTATGCCAGATCCAGCAGGGGTGCGGAATGCAATGCGGGAGATAGGCCTTATCTGACGAAAATAGCCATGCCCATGCACATACGAGAATTTACGAGGGCGGATCAGAACGCTCGATCTGTTGACAGCGACGCCCCTGACGGTTTACGCCAAGAGCTCATCGATCTAATCTTCCTACTAGCAACATCTGAGCGATCATATAACCAACTCACTGACAAGGAATGCTATCAGATTATCGCGCAGAGTTGTGGAGTGAGGCCCTCAAATCCACCAAGCGCGGGATTTCGAGGAGGAGCTGGGCGCACCGTTGAACTATTGGAAGACTGGCGCAGAGTATATGATTTGGCCCTCCGGTTCGTTCCCGAATTTCAAAGGCTTCGGCTGTTCTCTGAGTATCGAGAGGGCGTCAATCGCATCCTCAGCGCCTACGGGATTGTTTGGGAACTGAACGAAAGAGGCCGACTCGATAGAGTTCTCCCGGAACCTGTGATGGCCCTAGTCGCCTCCGCGATTGAGGAGCTTGGCGCTGTTCGCTTCGTTGGAGCTTCCGAGCAGCTTGCACATGCGATTGAGGCATTCAACGACCGGCCCCGTCGCGAACGAGAGGTCTGCATCAACGCCTATAACGCGCTCGAGACCACCGCGAAAGCAGTATATGAAATGCCTGCGGCTACGCTCGGCGCGATTTTGGAAGTTGCTCAGCGACGAGGGCACTTCGACGAGTTCACCCGGAAAGTCTTGGGAAAGGTGGAGGTGCTGCGTCACAACAGGTTCGGTCATGGGATGACCACAGAATTCCGTTTGAAGCCCACGGAGGTCGATTTCATTTACCTGACATGTCTTGGGGGCATACTCTTGTTCGCAAGAACCTCGACAGCTTGAGGCCCCGCTTCTCGAAGGCACGCGACCGCCCAATCAATACGAACCAGACCGACCACCTAATTCCTTGCTTCACCCCCCATGTGGACGATCGCGGGTGATTTCCATAGAGTGTATTCGGCTAAATGAAGCGCCTCTTCTTCTATCTCCGGCGTTACCGCTCCTGGTACGCGCTCGGTTCGCTCTGTACCCTCGCCTTCGCGATTCTGCAGATGTCGCTGCCGTTGTTAATGCGCGACGCGATCAACGCGGTGCGCGACCAGACGCCACGGCGATTAGTCTGGATCGCGGTGGCGATGGTGGTGGTGGCGATCCTGATGGGAATCGCGCGGGCGCTCTCGCGGATTATCACCTTCAATACCGGGCGCAATATAGAATATGACTTGCGCAACGACCTTTTTGCCCATCTGACGAAGCTTGGGCCGGATTTCTACGAGCGGCTCAAGACCGGCGACCTGATGTCGCGCATGGTCAACGACCTGACGGCCGTGCGGATGATGCTCGGGATGGGCATCCTGAGCTTTACCGGTACGCCGGTCACCTATCTCCTTGCGTTGATCTTCATGTTTTCGTTGAGCGCCCGGTTGACGCTTGCCACGGTCGCCCCCTATTTGCTGCTTTTTGTGACGATTCGTTTTCTGACGCGCGCCATGATGGAGCGCAGTTTCAGGGTGCAGGAGGGGCTTGGCAACCTGGGAGCCAAGGTGCAGGAGAGCCTCTCGGGAATTCATCTGGTCAAGGCCTACACGCTCGAAGATCGTGAGGCCGAGCGGTTTCGCGGGCTTAACGACGGTTACAACGCGGAAAACCTCGCGCTGGCCCGGGTCCGCGGCGCCCTGATGCCGTTGATTCGCGCGGCGGTCGCGAGCTCGATGATGGTTCTGCTGGTCTATGGGGGTGCGCTGATCGAGGCGCGCCGGATCTCGATCGGCGACCTTGTGGCCTTCATGGCTTATCTTAGCGCGCTCGCCTGGCCGACGGTCTCGATTGGTTGGATGCTCTCGATCTATCAGCGCGCGAAGGCCTCGATGAAGCGCCTCGAGGCGATTTTCCTCGCCGTGCCGACGGTGACGATCGGCGAAGGTGAAGCCCGGCTCGAAACTTCCGGCGCGATCGAGTGGGATCACGTCTCATTCAGCTACTTTGCCAACGGCTCCGCCAACGGCAACGGGTCGCATGCCTGGGCGCTGCGCGATATCAGCGTCAAGGTGCCGCCCGGCGGCAAACTCGCGATTGTCGGACGGACCGGGTCCGGCAAGTCGACGATGCTCAAGCTGCTCGCGCGGCTGATCGAGCCGACCAGCGGGCGGGTGTTGCTCGACGGGCGTGACGTGCGGCAGTTGCCCCTCGCCGGGCTGCGCAAAACCGTCGGACTGGTGCCGCAGGAGCCGGTGCTCTTTTCCGACACGGTCGCGCGCAATATCGCGTTCGGCCGGATCGACGCGACGGCGGAGGAGATCGCACAGGCGGCGCATGTCGCCGGACTCGACGGCGACCTGGCCGTGATGCCGCGCGGCTTCGCCACCGTGGTCGGCGAGCGCGGGATGTCGCTCTCGGGCGGGCAGAAGCAGCGGGTCACGATCGCGCGCCTGCTGACCTACAACCCGGCGATCGTCGCGCTCGACGATGCGCTGGCGAGCGTCGACACCGAAACCGAGCAGGCCGTGCTCCACAGTCTTGAGGAGAGTGTGAAGGGCCGCACCACGATCGTGGTCGCCCATCGCGCCTCGACGGTCCGCGACGCTGACGAAATTGTCGTACTCGACGAAGGCGCGATCGCGGAGCGCGGTACCCATGAAGAACTGATGGCCCGCCGCGGCATCTACGCCGAGCTCTTCCATCGCCAACTGCTCGAGGAGGAGCTTGCGCGCTACTAACCGCGATGCAAACCGCGAACGAAGACCGGCCGATCCGCTCCTACGACTGGCGGCTGCTCAAATTTATCTGGGGCTATATACGCCCGTACCGGCGCCTTTTCTGGTTGTCCGTCATCCTGATGCCGCTGAATACGCTCTTCCTGCTGGCGCAGCCCTATATCTACAAGCTGACGATCGATCTCTTTCTCACCCGCCAGCGGACCGCGCCACCACATTGGCTGACCCCCCTGCTCGCGGCGTCGCACGGTCACGAGCTGCTCGTGATGGGCGCGATGTACCTGATTCTGCTGCTCGGCGAGGTGAGCACCTTCTATGGCCAGTTCTATCTGACGATGCTGGTTGCGCAATACAGCCTGTCGGACCTGCGCGTCGCCTTGTTCCGCCACGTTGAACGGCTGCCGATGGCCTTCTTTGATCGCACGCCGGCGGGGCGGCTGGTCAGCCGGATGACCACGGATATCGACGCGATCAACGAGATGTTCAGCGCGGGCTCGCTGACCCTCTTCATGGATTTCCTGACGCTGACCGGGATCATCGTCGTGATGTTCCATTTCAACGTGCGCCTCGCGCTGTGGGCGCTGTGCGGCGTTCCGCCCCTGCTGTTCATTATCAATTTCTTCCGCCCGCGGATGCGCGCGGTCTTTCGCGATCTCCGCGACCGCCTCGCGGCGCTCAACGCCTATCTGTCCGAGGCGCTCAGCGGGATGGCGGTGATTCAGCTCTTCACCCGCGAACGCGAGAGCCGACGCGAGTTCGAGCGGCTGAATCAGGACAGTCGCGATACCCAGCGCAGCTCGAATATCTATGATGGCGCGCTCTATTCCACGGTCGAGGCGCTGAGCTCGATTACCGTCGCGCTGGTCTTTTGGGTCGGCGGCGGCGACGTCATCCGGCATGTAATCACACTGGGGACGCTGGTGGCTTTCAACGAATATGCACGGCGCTTCTTCGATCCGTTGCGCGACGTCTCGTCGAAATACACGACGCTGCAATCGGCGTTGAGCTCGGTTGAACGGATCGAAGGTCTGATGATGCTGCCGGAAGCGATCGCGAGTCCGCCGGAGCCGCGGCACGTGACCCGGGCGCTGGGCGCGATCGCCTTCGAGCATGTGTCCTTTGAGTATCGCCGTGGCGAGCCGGTGCTGCGCGATCTCAGCTTCCGGGTTGATCCCGGGCGGAAGATCGCGATCGTCGGGGCGACCGGCTCGGGCAAGACCACCGTGATCAAGCTGCTCAATCGCTTTTACGACGTCACCGCGGGGCGCATCCTGGTCGACGGGGTCGACGTCCGCGAATGGGATCTGCGGGCGCTCCGTCGCACGATTGGATTAGTCCAGCAGGACGTCTTTCTGTTCGCCGCCGATATTCTCGAGAACGTCCGGCTGAGCCGTACCGATCTGAGCGAGGATCAAATCCGCGAGGCTCTCGAACGGGCGCAGGCGCTGCGGTTCGTCGAGCGGCTGCCTGATGGCATCCACGAGGAGATCCACGAGCGGGGCGCCAATCTGTCGGGCGGGCAGCGCCAGTTGCTGTCTTTCGCCCGCGCGCTCGCCTACGACCCGCGCATCCTGGTGATGGACGAGGCGACTTCGAGCGTCGACAGTGAGACCGAGCGGCTGATTCAGATCGCGCTCGATCAGTTGCTCGCGGCGCGGACCGCGCTGATCATCGCCCATCGTCTCTCGACCATCGAACGCGCCGACCGCATCCTGGTGCTCAGCAACGGCACGCTGCGCGAGAGCGGCACTCATGAGGAATTGCTCCGGCGCCCCGGCCTCTACCGCCGGCTGTTCGAGTTGCAGTACGCGACGGCCTCCGATCCCGCCCGCGAGTTGGTGAACTAGAGCCGTGCAGGTCGCGACGTTTCATATCAGGAGTCCACGATGATCAAGGTGAGCATTTTCTATCCGAATATCCCCGGATCGAGATTCGACTTCGACTACTACTTGAATAAGCACATGCCGATGTCGCTGAAGCTGTTGGGAACGGCCATCAAGAGCGTCAGCATCGAACGCGGAATCGAAGGTCGGGAAAGGGACTCGCCGCCCGCACATGTTGCGCTCTGCCATTTCGTCTGCGACTCGCGCGAGGCATTCGAGGCGGCCTTCTTTCCGAATGCGAGCGTCTTAACCGGCGATATGCCCAATTACACGGACATCGAACCCGTCATTCAGATGAGCGAGATCGCGTTCGGACGGTGACTGACGGGGGAATGCCACTAATCTTAAAGTAAAACTTCAGGATTTTGTCAAACCGACGGTCGCGAAGTGCAATGCGCCGTCGTCGCTCCAGGCGAGCGGTTCTTCGCGCACGACCAGATCGACCCGCTTCCAACTCACCCGTATCGCACCCGCGTCGCCGTCGACCATCAACTCGAACAGCCCCTGCTTGAGTTCCTCGGAACTGCGCGCCAGCAGTTGCATGAAGGCTTGCGCCGCCTCGAAGGTCTCGAGCATCCGCGGTTGCCAGCGCCCGAAGACTTTCGGATTGTCGGCGTATTCCCCGGTCATGCCGGTGCGGACAAAGGGCAGCAGGATGCATGACGCGGTGATCATACCGGCATCGCGTCCGAGGTTGACGCCCAGTACCTTGGGTAGTGCGAGCACGGCCCAGTTGCTGATCACGTAGCCGGGGACCGCCACGCCCGGATCGATCGCTTGACGCGACGAGACGTAAACCACTTGAAGTGATTCTTTATGGTAGACCGACTCGCCCGCCCAGAGATGGGTCAGCGCGAGGAAGCCGTCGATTTTGGTGTCGAGCACCTCGCGCGATTCGCCGAGATTGTCGATGAAATGCTGGCGGGTGCGCGCCCGCCGCATCGCCATCGGCTCGCCTTCGACCTCGCGGAGTGCGCGGCCAAGCGTGTAGCCCTTTTCCGTCAGCCCCGAGTTGCAGATCAGCAGGTTGGGCGGCTTACCTCCCATCTGATCGATAACGTAGGTGCGCGTCGCCCACAGGTCACCGAGATTCGTCACGTCGGCCTGCACCGGAAAGGCGTTGACGCCTTGTTTGCGCAGCGCCGCGACCAGATCGAACGCGTCGCTGTAGCTGCGATGGAAATGGATACCGACGCTGGCCGCCCCGTTGAGCCCGGCCGCCAGCGCGAAGGCCTGCCCCAGACCGCCGTCCTTGCCCGCGCCCGTGATTAGCACGCGCTTGCCGGCGACGGCGGTCCCGAGTTCGCTGGCGAAACGAAATTTTTCCGGTTCTGCGGTGAAGCTCATGGTCGTCTCCTTGCACGCGCCGGATGGCGTCGGCCGCCGCACCCGCAACGCTGGCCAACTAATTGAGCTGACTATCGCAGAGCCATCGGCCACGAAACAACCGTCTTCGTCGCGCGAAACCGCTAGAATCAGTCGTCATGAGGATCGGCCCGGCACCCAAAGCCACGTTCGCATCCACACCGCTCGGCACGCGATCGCGGTGGAGCGCGTTGGCGATTCTGTTCGCGTTCCTGCTGGCGGGATGCGACGTGCGCTACCTCGCGCAAGCCGCTTATGAAGAAGGCCGCCTGCTATGGCATCGCGAGCCGATAACACAGGTGCTGGCCAAGTCTGATCTCCCCGCCGACGTCCGCGCCAAGCTCGCCACCGTGTTGACCGTGCGCAAATTCGACGAGGAGCGCCTCGGCCTCAAGGTCGGTGGTGCCTATGCGACGGTCACCAACGTCGATCAGCATGCGATCGTCTGGGTCGTGATGGCGGCGCCGCGCGATTCGCTGACGCCCTATACGTGGTGGTTCCCGATTGTCGGCAACGTTCCTTATCGGGGCTATTTCGACAAAGGGCAGGCCGAGGCCGAAGCCGCCCGGATGGAGACGGCGGGCTACGACACGTACGTCCGCTCGGCGGTCGCCTTCTCCAGCCTGGGCTTCTTCAACGACCCGTTGCTCTCGAACCTGCTCGCGCTCGACCGCGTCGAGCTGGCGGGCGTAATCACGCACGAGCTTTTCCATCGCACCTATTTTCTCGCCAGCGACGTCATGTTCGACGAGTCGGCGGCGACCTGGGTCGGGAGTCGCGGCGCGATGGAGTTCTTTGCCGACACCGAGGGAGCGGATTCCGCCGACGCCGTCGCGGCCCGCGGGGTCTATGAAAGCGACCTCGAGTTCGCGGCCTTTCTCCTGCAAGAGGAGGCACGCTTGATCAGGCTCTATCAAAGCGGTCAGGCGCGCGACGAAATTCTCAAACGCCGGGAGGCGGTGTTTGCGTCGATCAACGCGGACTACGCCAAACTTAAACCATCACTTTCAGGTCTGGAGCGGTTCGATCTCGACCGGATCAAACTCAACAACGCCGTGCTCCTGAACTACCTGATCTACTTCCACGATCTGGCCAACTTTGCGACGCTCGAACGACTCCATCATGGCGACGTCGCCGCGACGATCCGGGCGATTATCGAGCTGGCGAAATCCGAGCCGGTCGATCCGTTTCACGCGATCTGGGCGGCCACCCTTAATGTTCCCACGCATTGACGTTTACCCGAAGGTAAGGGGGGCGGGTGGAGCATTACGGGTGATTGTATTACAATGTCGTACATGAAAACCGATACGATCACGGTCCGGCTCGATGACGGCCTGGCCCCAATCCTCGACGAAGTCTGCCGGCGCTCAGGGCAAACCCGCAGCGAGGTGATGCGGGAGGCGCTCAAGCGCCATCTCGCGCAACTCCGGTTTGCCCAACTGCGCGGGCGCGTGATGCCGTTTGCCGAGGCGCGCGGCTACCTGACCGATGAGGATGTTTTCAAGACGGTATCGTGAGGGTCTTCCCGGATACGAATGTGCTGGCGAGTGCGTTCGGCACACGCGGGCTGTGCGCCGACCTGCTGCGGATCGTTCTGGCGGAGCACGAGTTCATAACCGGCGAGGTGGTGATCGACGAATTGCGCTCGGTGTTGCGGAGGAAGTTCGGGGTACCAGCATCAGTGGTCAAGGAAATTGAAAACTTCTTGCGTGGCTATCACGTGGAACCAAGGCCGAACCGGCTACTCAATCTGAAACTCAGTGACCGCAATGATGTAATCGTGGTCGGTTCAGCCGTCCAGGCCAAAGCGGCAATACTCATTACCGGTGACCAGGAGATGCTCGACCTTAAGAACAAGCCGGAGGGCCTGCGAATCGTGAGTCCTCGCCAATTCTGGAACATCGCGGCCGGCAAGTAGAAACGGAAGAAGTAGCCCTCAGAAGCGGCCGTGGCGGCCGGCGCCTTGCGCGAAGCGGGCGGCGCCCGCGAGGGTCTCGCCGGAGCGAATCGTTTCGATACCCAAGCGGGATTCGTTGCGCAACGCGTCGTCCAGCGACAGGCCCCATTGCTCATAGGCGGAGCGACGGTCGGACCTCATCGCGCCGCGCGGAAAGGACGCGATCGTCTGCGCCAGCGCTATCGCGTTGGGCAGGGCGGTACCCTGATCCACGACCCGGTTCGCGAGGCCGATCGCGAAGGCCTCGTCGCCCGCCACCCCGCGTCCGGTAAGAATCATGTCGAGGGCGCGGCTCATCCCGATCAGCCGCGGCAGACGAATCGTGCCGCCGTCGATCAGAGGCACCCCGAACCGCCGGCAGTAGACGCCAAACACCGCGTCGCGCGCGGCCACCCGCAAATCGCACCACAGCGCGAGCTCCAGTCCGCCCGCGACGGCATGGCCCTCGACCGCCGCGATTACCGGCTTGCCGAGCAGCATCCGCGTGCAGCCGAGTGGGCCGTCACCGTCGAGCGCGACCCGATTGCCCTGTCCCCCGGCGACCGCCTTGAGGTCGGCGCCGGCGCAGAAATGTCCCGCCGCCCCGGTCAGGACCGCGGCGTCGAGCCCATCGTCGCTGTCGAACTTGCGGAAGGCGGCCGCGAGCGCCTCGGCGGCCGGCTGATCGACAGCGTTGCGGACTGCGGGCCGGTTGATTGTCACGACCGCAATACGGCCGCTGGTGGTAAATTCAATCGACATCTGCCTGTCCCTCGCGCGCGGTCAAAAACCTAGCTGGCGTTGGTGACCGCCTTGAGCATCGGTTCGAGCGCGTCGGCCAGTTCTTCTTCGAAGCCGCCGAAAAAATGGTCCGCACCCTCGATAATCTTGAGCTGCGACCGTCCGCCCAGACGGCGATGGAGCGCTTCAAGCTGACGCGCGGGGCAGTAGCCGTCATTGTCGCCGGCGGCCAGAATAATCGGCCGACTGAACTGTTCGAGCGCCGCGGTATCAACCATCTGGAGCGGCAACGCGATCAGGGTCAGCGCCGCAAGACTGCTGATCTGCGGGGCGGCGGCCATCGCCGCCATCGCACCAAACGAATAGCCGGCCAGGATCGCGCCGTCGCGGAGCACGCCCGGCTGCTCCGTCAGGAACTTCACCGCGGCGGCCGCATCGGCAGCTTCGCCCGGGCCGCCCGTATGTTCACCCTCACTCGCGCCGACGCCGCGGAAATTGAAGCGCAACGTCGCCCAGCCGAGTTCCCACATCGCCGCCAGGACCGCGTCGACGACGTTGTTGTACATCGAGCCGCCGTACAGCGGATGGGGATGGCAGATAACGCCGCCGCGTACCGGGTCCGATCCGTCGGGCTTGGCCAGCAAGCCCTCAAGCGTCAAATCTCCCGAACTGAAGCTGACTCGTTCTTCGTTCATCGCTACCTCACAGGACGACTCAACGCCTGAAGTTCCAAGCCTGCTATACTACAAGCGTCAGCCGTGGAAGAAATGCCAGCCAGATTCGCCGCCGATCGGACGCTCAAGCGGCTCGCGCGCTGGCTCCGCCTGATGGGCGCCGACGTTTTATATGACGAAGCGCTATCCGGGGTCGAGATTTTGCATCGCGCGCGCGCCGAAGGGCGTCCGCTGCTGACGCGCGACAAGCGGCTGCGGACCGCGCCGGACGCGCTCTATCTGGAGACGCAGCTCTTCCGCGATCAGCTGCGCGAGGTAATGACGCGCTATCCGTTCGACCCGCGCCGCTTCGCTTTCACGCGCTGTCTGACCTGCAACAACCTGCTGAAGACGGTCGCGCGCGAGGTCGTCGCGCGGCGCGTGCCGCCCTTCGTCTTCGCGGCGCACGACCAGTTCGCGGTCTGCGCCAATTGCAATCGCGTCTACTGGGGCGGGACCCATCCCGCCCGCGCGCTACGTGAAATCGAGGCGCTCGGGTTATAAATCGGCTCACGAGACTTTGTGCGTGGTTCCGGCCCGGGCTAAGTTAGCGTGATGAGTACGGCAGCAAAATTCGTCAAAGTTGATCAGCCACTCTACGACTACATTATCGCGCACGGCCATAATCGCGATCCGCTTCTGGCGGAACTGGCCGACGAAACCGCGCGGAAGTGCGGTCCGCGGGCCGGGATGCAGGTTGCACCCGAGCAGGGCACGCTGATGACGATGCTCGCCCGGCTGGCCGGCGCGCGGTCGGCAATCGAGGTCGGTACTTTCACCGGCTACAGCGCGATCTGTATCGCCCGCGCGATCCCGTCCGACGGGCATCTGCTTTGCTGCGACGTGAGCGAGGAGTGGACCACGATCGCGCGCAGCTATTGGCGCAAGGCCGGCGTCAGCGATCGCATCACGCTCAAGCTCGGGCCGGCGCTCGCAACGATCCGCGCCTTGCCGGCCGAAGCATCGCTGGATTTCGCCTTTATCGACGCCGACAAGTCAAACTATGTCAACTATTACGAGGAAATCCTGCGGCGGACGCGTGTGGGCGGCCTGATTCTGATCGATAACGTGCTCTGGAGCGGCGCGGTGCTCGATCCGGCGGATCGAACCGCCGATACCCGGGCGATCCGCGAGCTCAACGAGCTTATCGCCCGCGATGATCGCGTCGACGCGGTGATGCTGGCCGTCTCGGACGGCCTGACGATTTGCCGCCGGAAATAGTCACACATTACTCATCCGGGCAGCCAAGGGAAGAAGATGGACAAGCTGATTATCGAAGTGCGTATCAATGAGTATGCCTCGCGTCGGGAGAATGCCAACGTGCCTTTCAGTCCGGCTGAAATCAGCGAAGAGGCGATGCGCTGTTGGAGCGAGGGGGCGTCGATCATTCATTATCATGCGCGCGACCCGCAGAGCGGCGCGCCGTCGTCCAAGCTCGAGCATTATGCGGAGACCGCGCGGCTGATTAAGGAGCAGAGCGATTTGCTCGTGATGCCCACGTTGGGCGCCTGGACCCTGCCGTCACCGGAGGCGCGGATGAGCCACATTATCGAGATGGCGCGGGATGCCGCGACGCGGCCGGACTTTGGGCCGATCGATATGGGCACCAGCAACGTCGATATCTACAACGCGCATCGCAAACAGTTCCTGACCGAGGACGTGGTCTATCACAACCCGACCAGCACCCTGCGCTACTTCGCCGAGACGATTCGCGCGGCCGGCGTACGTCCATACCTGGCGCTATGGAACGTCAGCGCGATCCGCGTCACGCAGGCTTTCGTCGAATCCGGCCTTCTCGCGCCGCCGCTCTACGCTGGAATCGTGTTGAGTGAGGCGGGGCTGTTTGCCGGCAATCCGGGAACAGTGCGTGGCTTGCAGGCGATGGTCGATTTCATCCCGGCCGAGCCGCGGATTCACTGGTCGGTGATGTGCGTGGGCGGCAATCTCTTTCCGCTGGTCGGGGCAACGGTCGAACGCGGTGGCCATATCGCCATCGGTCTCGGTGACTATCCGTACAACGAAATCGGTACGCCGCGAAACGCTGAACTGGTCGAGCGGGTGGCGGAGATGGCGCGGCAGATCGGCCGCGAAGTCGCGAGCCCGGCGGAAGCGCGCCGCATACTTGGGCTGGGCTAGGCGGTTCCTTTCCTAAGTGACCCGAGCCTCTCCTGAGCGAAAATCCTCGCGGACACCACGAGGTCATGGAAAGGTCGGGCCTCGAACAACGAGCCGCCGCGCAATTCACGCTTTATTGCGCGGGCCGCTTTACTGAGATCAAGGTAGATCTCCTCAAGCTCCCTGAGATCACGGCGATTGCGATCTCGCGATAGCGCGTTGGTGAGAGCCCGGAGAACACCATAAGAATCGCCTTCGTGAATGTATGGATCAGTTCCATCCAGGTCGCTCAACGACTTCTTGAGACGATGCGCTTGAGCCTCAAAGACAAACCACTTCTGCTTCCCGCGCTGATTTCTTGCTTGTGCCACGGCGAGCCCGAGTTCAAATGGCATATTGAAGCGCGGCGTAAAGGGACGGGATCGGTCGAGTTCTACCCTCGATAAGTCGTGAAACGAGTACGCGCATTCCTGGATTAGCCGAATTATGCGTTCGAGGCGTCTTCTGCTGCCGGTGATTTCGATTGTCGCACGCGGTGTCAGTCCGAAGCCACAAAGCCCCGCTATAAAAGCAATGTACAAATTCTCATAGCGCCGATCATAAGGCACATTGAGGAAGGCGTTGGCAGCGACCAAGACACGGGGTCGTCGTGGCAGTGGTGCCCCCGTCTTCAGCGTCACTTTCTGCGAGATAGTCGTGCTCGCCTTTTGATCAGGCGCGAGAGGTTTGCCCGACCGATGCCCACAGCTTCCACCAAGACGGTCCTGCTGTCGTGGGCCGCGTCGAGGGCCCTACTAGCCGACGGCGCCCGGGCCATTTTCTCTTCCCATTTGCGGGCCAGCTCCTCGGTTGTGGCGCGACCAATCTGCTCGATGTGGCCACCTGGCCATCGACGCCGATGCTCCGCTTCGCGCTGTTCGAGATCCCGCGTGATTCCGATGTACTTGATCGTGTCTCCGACTTTGTAAACGTACTTCTTCCAATCAGGTTCCGACGCGATAGTGCTGGCCAATTTCCGCAGCTTGCGAACGCGCGCCGGGCTGACGCCCAATTCGGACGCAACTTCCTCCACTGAGGGGAAGGGTGTCGATATGATCTCCCGGGAAGCCATCAGGGACTAACTTTAGCGTCTAACAGTGTAGGGGTCAAAATATTTCGTCTTTGAGCGCATCAGCTACGCACGCTAGACTCGTCGCGAGGAGAGATTGCAGACCGATGCCGATGGATGAACGCTACGACCCCAAGCAGTTCGAGCCCAAGTGGCGCGAGGAGTGGGAACGCGCGGATCTTTACCGCACGCGCGAGGAGCCGGGCCGGCCGAAATTCTACGGCCTCGAGATGTTCCCCTATCCATCCGGCGACGGGCTGAGCGTCGGCCATCTGCATAACTATGTGCCGTGCGACGTGATCGGCCGCTACAAGCGGATGGCCGGCTTCAACGTGCTGCATGCGATGGGCTGGGACGCATTCGGCCTGCCGGCGGAAAACGACGCCCTGCTCAAGAAGCTCCATCCCAAGGAAACGGTTCCCCGCTACGCCGCAAACTTCAAGCGTCAGTTGAAGTTGGCTGGATGCGCCTACGACTGGAGCCGCGAGATTAATTCGTCCACCCCCGACTACTACAAGTGGACACAGTGGTTTTTCCTGTTGCTCTACAAGCGCGGACTCGCCTATCGCGCGATGGGCGCGCAATGGTGGTGCGAGCAGTGCCGCACGATCCTCGCCAACGAGCAGGTGGTCAACGGCTGCTGCTGGCGGCACACCGATACGCCGGTTTCGAAGAAAGATCTCGAGCAATGGTTCTTCAAAATCACTGACTACGCCGATCGGCTGCTCGCGGACCTCGAGGGGATCGACTGGCCCGAGCCGATCAAACTGATGCAGCGCAACTGGATCGGCCGCTCCGAGGGGGCGGAGATCGCGTTTGCCGTCAGCGGCCATCCCGGCAACGAGGTGCGCTTCTTCACCACGCGCCCCGATACCGTTTTCGGCGTGTCGTTCATGGTGCTCGCCCCCGAGCATCCGCTGGTCGCCGAAATCACGACGCCCGCCCAACGAGCCGAAGTTGAGGCGTACGTGACCCAGGCGCGGCGGCAGACCGAGATCGAACGTCTCTCGACGGTCAAGGAAAAGACCGGCGTGTTCACCGGCGCCTGCGCGCGTAATCCCTTTTCCAACAAGGACGTACCGATCTGGATCGCTGACTACGTGCTGATGGGCTACGGCACCGGCGCCATCATGGCGGCACCGGGAGAGGATCAGCGCGACTACGACTTCGCGCGCAAGTACCGACTCGAAATCCCGGTCGTGACCGCGCCGGCTGACGGGACCGACGCGCCGCGGGATCGCGCTTTCAGCGAGCACGGCGTCGCGGTCAATTCGGGTTTCCTCAACGGGCTGAAGACCGCTGACGCGCTCCGCGCGGTCTGCCGGTACGTCGAGGAGCACGGCTTCGGCCGGGCAACCGTCAGCTACCGGATGCGCGACTGGCTAATCTCACGTCAGCGCTACTGGGGCTGTCCCATCCCGATTATCTACTGTGCGAAGGACGGGATCGTGCCGGTCCCGGACGAGCAATTGCCGGTCGTGCTGCCCGACATGAAAGACTACCAGCCGTCGGGCACCGGACGCTCACCGCTCGCCAACGTGCCGGAGTTCGTCAATACCGTTTGCCCAAAATGCGGTGGTCCCGCCCAGCGCGAGACCGATACGCTGGACGGCTTTGCCTGTTCGTCCTGGTACTTTCTGCGCTTCGCCTCGCCGCATTACGACGCCGCGCCGTTCGAGCAAAAGGCGGGTGACTACTGGCTGCCGGTGGATCTCTATGTCGGCGGCGCCGAGCATGCCGTGATGCATCTGCTGTACGCGCGGATGTGGACCAAGGTGATGTACGACGCGGGCCTGATCAAGTTCCTCGAGCCCTTTCCGGTGCTGCGCAACCAGGGAATGATCTGGGCCGGCGACGGCCAGAAGATGTCGAAGAGCAAGGGCAACGTCGTCACGCCCGACGCGATGGTCGAGAAATACGGCGCCGATGCCCTGCGCCTGTGGGAACTCTTCATGGGCCCGTTCGAGGAAGCAACCAACTGGAATGAAGACGGAGTTTTCGGCACCGCGCGCTATCTCGCCCGCGTGTGGGGCGTGCTACGCCGCTATGTGCTGGCGGGATGCCCGACGGGCAAGCCGGGCGCCGAGACCGTGAAGCGGGCGCATAAGACGATTCGTATCGTGACGGATCACGTCGAGCGGATGCGCTTCAATACGGCGCTCGCCGCGCTGATGGACCAGCTCAATTATATTCAGAAGCTTACCCCCGACGAGCTTGGCCGTTTTGCCGTCGAGAGCTACGTGCTGTTGCTCGCGCCGCTGGCGCCGTTCGTGGCGGAGGAATTCTGGCGCGAACTCGGTCATAAGACGTCGATTCATCTCCAAGCGTGGCCGAAGTACGACGAGGCCTTGACCCGCGACGAGACGATTACGTTGGTTGTGCAGGTTAGCGGCAAAGTACGTGATCGCCTGGAAGTCGAAGCGGGTAGGACCGAGGAGGCCAATGTAGAACTCGCGCTACAAAGCGAGGCTGTCAAAAAACACTTGGATGGTAAGGAGCTGAAAACCCACATCTACATAAAAGACAAGCTCTTGAACTTCGTGGTGAAGTAGGATCGCCGACGCGGGCGCCTTGATGGGCTCGCGGCACTCATGCGATGGTTTGCGACAGTCATTACTGAAAGGTGAGATACCCATGGCCGATGAAGTGGTGAAAGTTGAACGCGCGGATAATTACGTCACGCTCACGCTGAACCGTCCCGAAAAGCGCAACGCGATCAATCGCGCGATGACCGAGGGGCTCGACGCCGCGTTCGCGGCGATCGAGCAGGACAGGGAAGTCCGCGCCGTGATTATCCGCGGCGAAGGGCGCGGCTTCTGTTCCGGGCTCGACTTGCGCGACCTCGAGCAGTCGGGCGTCGGTGGTATCCCGTTTGACAAGATTATCCATCGGCTCGGCAGTTGTCCGGTCCCGACGATCGCGGCGATTCATGGCGAGGCGCTGACCGGCGGGCTCGTGATGGCGCTCTTCTGCGACTTGCGGATCGCGGGTGCGAGCGCGCGGCTTGGGATGACGCCCGCGCGGATCGGCTATCTGCCGACCTACTGGATTTTCCGCAAGTTTATCGAGACCGTCGGCCCGGCGAACGCCGCCGAAATCCTCTATCTGGCGGACCCGGTCGATACGGCGCGGGCGCGCGAAATGGGACTCGTGCATAAAGTCGTGCCGGACGCCGAACTCGGTGCGGCAGCGGCCGCCTGGGCGACCAAGATTGCGGGCAACGCGCCGCTCTCGGTCCGCGCGATGAAGCGGACGATCGCGCGCGTGATGAGCACCGCGTTCGAGGTCGAACACAAGGATTTGGACGAGTTGGGCAATCAGGTTCGCACCAGCAAGGACGCGAAAGAGGGCGTGCGCGCGTTCCTCGAAAAGCGCAAAGCCGTGTGGAAAGGGGAATAACTTAGAGAGCTTCGACGCGATCCGCGATTGGGGTTTCAGCCAGATCCACGGATAAGGCGATTCCCTTGGTGCCGTCCGCCCAAACCACCCGAAACAGGGTTCGGTGCGTGCCAAGCTCCCTCCACTGACCGATAATATCAACCTGCTCGCCGGGCTTATGATACCGGCCATTGTTGTCTTGGATTAGGCTAGTCAGTTTTGCAACCATTGAACTGTGCTCCTAACTTTGTAGTTGACAGTAACCTGAGCAAGCTCCATGCCGCAGATCTCCGGGAGACTAACCTGTCGCCATTTAGTAACGTCCCAGCGATCCACGAGACTATCTTGAGGCGTACAATGATTTGGAATATCAGGGCTATTAGCACCTGATTACGATATTTCATCAAATTTTAGCAGCAACTGCCGCATCCCATCTCCTTGGAAGTAGCGTTAGAATACCCATATCTGCTATCGACCTGAGCCGTGTCGAGCTTCAATCCGGATCTCAAAAAACGATATTCACTCAGCGACGGGAGCTTGCCCGTCAGGCGCCTGAGCGCCGCAGGGCTCAGAATAGTTGCGAAAGGAGCCGCTAAGTTTGTCTGATTCGGCCAGGGTTGCCCGCTTGCTTGGCGTGTTTCTCGTCTATCAGGCTGTCGCGATCCTTTTTTACGGCCGAACCCTGCTTTTTCATTTCGCCGACTATCACGCCGGGTCGGGACCGGATCCGCAGTTCATGTTGTGGAGCGTCGCGTGGTGGCCCTATGCGTTGAGCCATCACGTGAACCCCCTGTTCTCGAAGCTGGTTTGGGCGCCCGAGGGTTTCGACGTCGTCTGGAGCACCTCGATCAACCTGCTGAGTATCGTGACGGCGCCGCTGACACTGCGCTTTGGACCGGTGGTCAGTCTGAATCTGTTGGCGTTGACGATGCCGGCGCTGACCGCGTTGGCCGGCTTTGTCCTGGCCCGGCGGCTCGTCGGGAAAACGGGACCCGCGGTGCTGGGCGGTTACCTGTACGGATTTTCACCCTTCATGGTGGGTCATCAGGCGGGCGCGCATATCGTACTGACGACGGCGTTCATGATTCCCACGATCATCCTGCTGACGTTGCGGCGGATCGAGGATCGTGTCGGCGCGACCGCGTTCGTCGTCGGCCTGGCGTTGCTATTCGTTTGCCAATTCCTGATGGGATTGGAGTTGCTGGGCACGATCGGGCTGTTCGGGGCGACCGCGCTTGGCGTTGCGTGGCTGATTTGGCCGGAGCGCGGCGCGCGCCCGCAATCAATCGGAGCGCTGATCGCCGCCGCCCTGACTCTGACGGCGATCGTGCTTGCGCCGCTGTTATTCCATGTCCTGACGGGCAGCGGGATGGGGCGCCATCGCGTATGGGCGGATCATGGCGTCGACCTGTTCGAGTTGATCGCGCCCGGCAAATTCTTTCTGCTCGGCGATCTCTTTGGTCGTAGCGGGAGTGACGCCGCATACGATCATTTCTCGCGTGACGTCGGTGGTTACGTCGGCCTGCCGATTCTGTTTCTCGCGATCGTTTTCTTCCGTGCCCGATGGCACGAGCGGCGCGTACGGTTTCTCGCCGTGATGCTCGCGATTATCTATGTCGCGGCGCTCGGGCCATCGTTACACTTTCGCGGGATCGAGCTCTGCGCGATGCCGTGGAAGCTTTTCGACAAGCTGCCGCTGATCAACAGTGCGCAGGCGGTGCGCTTCACCATTTATTTACATCTGCTGCTCGCCTTGGTCGTGACGTTATGGATCGCCGACACGACCCTCGGGGTTTCCGCCAAGTGGGGGATTGCCGCGCTGATCGTGGTTTCACTTCTGCCGAATCTGCTCGACCAGTCACTCTGGGCGGCCGACCTGGAGACGCCGGAGTTTTTCACGGCCAGCGCCGTCCGCGATAATTTGCGGCCCGGCGAAAATGTTCTGCTCCTCCCCTACAGCGCCAACGGGCAGGGGATGACTTGGCAGGCGCTGAGCGGGATGTATTTCGCGACGGCGGGCGGGTGGACCGGTCCGACGCCGCCCGGGTTTGCGGCATGGCCGATAATGGCGATGTTCAATCACGGCGTATCGATTCCGCAAGCCGATCAGCAGTTCCGCGCTTTTCTCGCGGCCCATCAGGTGACCGCTGTCGTCATTGATCAGCGCGATCCACTCGTCGCGCGATGGCTGGCGTTGATGGATTCCCGCACCAGGCAGATCACAAAAATTGGCGGTGTCATAGTCGCCCGGCCTTCAGCGAAATCGCTCGCACCATTCCGGGATGCAACGGCCCAGGAGATGCGGGGCCGGTTGGACGCGTCAAGCCAGCCGCCGGCATCAGGCCGATGAAACCGTTTCTTGCTCGACGCCAAAATGAGCTATCAGATTGGTATGGCGCGAGTATCAACCAAAACAGTCGATGAGCAGATTCTGGGCGCGGCGCGCGCGATTCTCAACGCGAACTACGTGATCGCGCTGACCGGGGCCGGGATGTCGGTCGAGAGCGGTATCCCGCCCTTTCGCGGGCCAGGCGGGCTCTGGACCAAGTACGGCGAGCCGCCGATGAATGGCTACCAGCTCTTTCTCGATGACCCGAAAAAAGGCTGGGAGGAGCGGATTCGGCGGCAGGACGACGAATTGTGGCGGCCGCTCAAGGCCGCGCAACCGAATCCCGGCCATCGCGCATTGGCCGAGATGGAGGCGCTGGGTGTCCTGCGCTTTCTGATCACGCAGAATGTCGACGACCTCCATCGGCAGGCGGGCCATCAGGGCCTCGCGGAGATTCATGGCAACTGGCGGCTGATCCGCTGTATCGAGTGCAACGCACGCTTTCCGGCGGAGGCGATCAGCCTGGCCGTACTGCCGCCGACCTGCCCCGAATGTGAGGGGCTGCTCAAGGGCGATACGGTGGCGTTCGGCGAGCCGATTCCGCGCGACGTGCTGGGCGAATGCATGGATCAATCGGCGCGCGCCGACCTGGTGATCGTCGCGGGAACCTCGGCGACGGTGTATCCGGCGGCCGGGTTCGCGATCGAGGTGAAACAGCGCGGCGGCGTGCTGGTCGAGGCGAATCTCTACGAGTCGGAGATCAGCGCGCTCTGTGACTTCAGCCTGCGCGGCCCGACCGGCGAGGTCCTGCCCCGGCTGACGGCAACGGTCGCCGAACTGCGTAAAACGACGCTCTCGTGAGGCGCGTCAGGCACTGACTTTCGCGGCGGCCGGAGGCTCAGGCGGGGCGGGGGAGCTGGCGCGATTGCGCAGCAGGAGCATCCGGCCGGAGCCATCGAGGTCGGTCGGGTTACTGCGCAGCACCACTGTATAGTTGTCGCTCAGGCGCGGCGCGACCAGCTTCCAATCATCTTCCGGAGAAACGATCAGGGCGGGCGCGGCAGGATCGATCGGCGAGGTCAGCCGCAGGTCGCGGCCATTATAAAACGCGAAATCGTAATCGAGATTACCGAAGTAGCCGACCGGGTTGGGGCCGGCGATTCGCCGCGCATCCGCTGCAAACTGTTTGAGCGTGAGCGTGCGCGCAACACTCGGTTCGACGACGAGGTTAATTGCGAGCACGATAGCAACGAAGCCCGCTGCGGTGCTCGCGGCCAGCCCGGTCAGCGACGGTTTGGAGCGGATGAGCCAGACCCCGAGCGCGACGAGCGCGAGCCCGATCGACGGCGCCGCGAAGCGCCAGGCGCCGACCGCGCTACGAAGCTCGTCGGTCAGTTCGGGTACGACGATACCGCACTGCCGCAGAATCCAGCTCATCAGGGCGGGCCACAAGTAAAGAATAGTGATACCCGCGATCGCCGTCGTCCCGGCCGCCGCGAACGCGACACCGGTCACGCGTGACAGGACCGCTATCGTCTTCGCGAAGCCGCCGGGTGCGGCGAGCGCGTCGCACAACAGGATCGCGACGAGCGCGCTCAAAGCGGGATAGAGCGCGAGCAGATAGACCCCGCGCTTGCTCTGCGGCAGGTTGTAGAAAACCAGAACGGCGAAGAACCAGACGAGCAGATAGCCGAAGCGGGGGTCGATCTTGCGATCCCCCCGGAAGAATTTCGCTACCGCCAGAGCGGCGAGCGGCGTCCACGGCATCACGCCGCCGAGCAGGGCCGCCTCCTCATAGTAAAATGGATGATTGTGGCCGACGGACGCGGCGCCCTGCGGGACGAGCCGGTAGAGGTTCTCCGCGAGTAGCTGCTTGTGAACGAAGGCGCTGCCGCCGCTGATGATCGCGGCGACGTACCATCCGCCGCCGAGGATCCCGACGATTAACGCCCCCCGTATCAGTTGGAATCGCGGAAGCAGGTTCCAGCGGCGATAAAGCGCGATCCAGATGCCAGCGACCATCAGAGGCAAGGCGGCGCCCACCGGCCCTTTGGTCAGCACGGCCATCGCGATCGCGAGATAAAACAGGTTGACCCGTCGCGAAACGCCCTCGGCGATCATGAGAAATTCGAAGAACGCCAGTTCGAGGAAAAAGGTGAGCGTCATATCGACGCGCGCGCCGGTTCCGGCCTGGACGTATTGAAACGTCGTGCCCAAAATCAGCGCGGCGACGAGTCCGGCGCGCTGATCGAACAGCCGCCTGACGTAGAGGTAGCAGGCGATCATCCCGCCGATCGCGCACAAGGCCGAGGGGAGCCGCACCGTCCATTCGTTCACGCCGCCGCCAAGCAGCGCGACGAGCGCGGCCAGCCAATGCATCAGAAGCGGCTTCGAGGGGATCTCGACCCCGGCGCGCATCGGCAGGATCACGCCGCCGCCGTGGACGATATCAAAGACCGTGACGGCCTCGCGCGGCTCGCCCTTGGTATAGAGCGGATAGCCGTCAAGGTTGAGGATGAAGAGCAGGGCGCCGACCACCGCGATAAGCGGAAGGGCGCAGGCCGGGGCCGCGACCGTCGCCAACACGCGGCGGCCAACGTCGTCCGGCGCCGGGTTAACAGTCGTTGTCGAATTCAGGGCGTCGTCGACGCCGCCCGCCAGAACTCCTGCCTCGGTTTGCGATACTTCCGCCATTTCCCTCCCGTCCGCAGCCGACTACCATAGCGGCGCGGCGGCGCCGATGCAGCATCCGAGCACCCGCTGGAAAGCAACGCGAGCATGTTTCGTCAAACCACGCCGGATGCTCCGGCCGCCAAGCCCACCGGAGTATGGAGCGAATTCGGCGTCGGTCTGGCGATGGCGGTCGCGACGACCGTAATCGCGGCCTTGCAGCCGGTCGTGATGCGGTATGGCGCCCTCAAAGCCGACCCGCTGTTCTTCAGCACGGTCGCTATGGTGGCGGCGGCGCTGTCCGCGGCGCTCGTGGCCGGATGGAATGGCGAGTTCGTCCGGATTTTCGCGCGTCCTTATGCGCCGCGGCTGTTCGCACTTTCGCTGACCGGCAGTCTCGCGACTTCGCTTCTGCTTATCTACGGTCTACATCAAATCGACGCGGTTGCGGCGGTTATCCTGCTCGAGAGTGAGCCGGTTTACTCGCTGATCCTCGCGACGATGTTTTTGCGGGAGCGTCCGTCGGTCCGCCAACTGCTCGCGACGGCGACGATCCTGGCGGGAATCGGCTCGGTGTTCGGCGCGGGGCGCGCGTTCAGTCCCTTCACGGCGGCGGCGCTGGTCTTCGTGACCCCGCTGTTCTGGCAGATCTCGCATGTGATCTCGCTCGGCGTGATGCCGCCGCTCAGGCCGCTATGCGTGACCAGTGCGCGCTACGTTTACGCCGCGCTGGTATTGGTGGTGGTGGCGCTGATTGTCGATCGCGGCGCGTTCGGCGAACTGGGGAATCGCGACGTGATGCTCGCGGCGGGCTTCACCGGAGCGTTCGTCTATTTTGCCGGTTCGCTCACCTGGTACGGCGCGATCAGCCGCCTTTCGCTGACCTGGACCACGGCCTTCGTTATTCCGGGCGTACCGCTGCTCTCTTTCGCCTTCGCGATCATTTTTCTCGGCGAGCGGCCCAACCTACGCGAGTATATCGGGATCAGCGTTGCGATCCTCGGCGTGGCCGCGCTGGTCACCGGCGCGGACGCGAGCCGGGTATCGCCGCTCGAGACCGTCGAGGCGGTTCATCACCCGGTCGCGTGATGGGCTCTGGCTTAAGATTCTTGACGCAGCTCGCAGACTCGCCTGCTCGCTCCGCGCCGCGACGGCGCTCGCTAGTGTTTGACTCTGGCGGGCCGCTGGTCTTTGATTGCGCCATTACGTGGCGCACTGCAGCAGTGCGCCACCGTTTTGGAGGAAGTGAGCGATGGCACGATTGGTCAAGCACGAAGAGACCGGACCCTATGAGATTCCCGAGGGAACCGAGCTTCCCGCCTGGATCTGCGGGTGCGGACTGTCGAAGAACAAGCCCTACTGCGATGGCACTCACAAGAAGACGCGTGACGAGGGCGCCGGCCTCTTTACCTACGACGGCGACCAGCGGACGCCGGTAACCAAGTAACCCGCCTTGATGGCGGACGCGCCGTCATCTGGCGGCGGGTAGCGGCGCGTCCGCCGCGCGGGTTCGATGTCATGCTCGCGCGAGGGCGATCACGATTACGAACGCGGCCAGCGCCAAACGATACCAGGCAAAGACACCGTAAGTCCGCGTTCGCACGAAGCGGATAAGCGCGCTGATCGCAATCAGGCCGAACACCGCCGAAGCGGTGAAGCCCACCGCGACGCTGGCGTCGATCCCGTGCATGAAATGCCGCGCCTCGACGAGTCCGGCCCCCGCGATAATCGGCGTGGCCATCAGAAAGGAAAAGTTGGCGGAGTCCTGACGCTCCATCCGCAGCGCCCGCGCCATGGTGATCGTCGATCCTGATCGCGACACTCCCGGTATAACCGCAAAGGCCTGGCTCAGGCCGATCAGCAGGGCATCCCCGAAGCCGATTTCGTTGATTGTTCGCTCGAGCGGCTGGCGCTTGTCGAAGAACCATAGCGCGATACCCATCAAAGCCAAGGTAACTCCGATAAGGCTGGGATTACGAAAGACCGTCTCGGCCTGCTTCTCGAAGAGCAGGCCGATAATCGCTCCCGGCACCGATGCGATCACGAGCAGGGTCAGGAGGCGCCGATTCTCGCGATCATCGTTGAATGGCGAGGCGAGCATCGCGAGCCACTGCCGCCAATAAAAAATCAGCAGGGCGAGTAATGTTCCAAGATGGAGCGCTACGTCGAAGGCCAAGCCCGGATCTTCCCATTTAAGCAGCCACGGCACGATCACGAGATGAGCCGAGCTGGAAACCGGCAGAAATTCGGTGAGGCCCTGGACTACCCCAAGAACGAAGGCATGAAGCTCTTGTATCATATTTAGAGATGCTATATTTATCAGTGGTTCCGGTTAGAGGATTTACTGTGATCGCCCGACGAATTGACCGACAGATGTTACGCTGAATTGTTGAGTCGCGCGACACCTCTGGTGTGCTTTGACGGTTGGCATAAGGGCCGGACATTAATACACTGCGGAGGGGATCGGAGAGGGTCACAGGAGGTGGGCCATCGATGGCGCGGAGCTCCAAACCCAAGGTCATCAATTTGCGCGAAGGTCGTAATGGCAATGGCGACGGCTATGGGCTTGCGGATTTGAACGGCGAGGCCCGGCGGATCGATGAGCCGCGGCGTTTTCCGCTGGTCTCTACGTTGCCGCGCTTGCCGGTGATGATCCCTGACGAGATCCTCGACTATTACGGTTGGGTCTTCTGCCAGGGCGGCTTTCTGAATCTGCAAATGACGTTCGAGCAGTTTCTGGCCGTGGTCGCGGCCTTGAGCCCGACCGGGCTGTGTCCCGAGTACGACGACGAACTCGGCGTGATAGGGCAAAACAACTGACAAAAGATAACTGAAGCGGAGGCATCCAATCCGCCTGCTCAGGGCCCACCGGGTTTCAACAGCTTGTTGCTGATCCAGACGTTCTGAAAAGCGCTCACGTCGGTGGGCGACTTGAGACCGTTGTCCTTCGCGATCGCCACCCAGTTGCTCTCGTCGCCAGTTGCCCGTTTGGCCAGCGCCTTGAGATCTTCGTTAGGCAGCAGCACGAAGTTGACCCCGCCGGCCGCCGGCAGATGCGAGGAGGGCGGAAATTTGAGCGCCAGCTCGTCAATCTCCTTAAACAGCGCGAAACGATTGCTCGCCTTGTAGCTCGCCAACTGTTCGTCCGCTATACCTTCGGTCCTGACGTTAACGATAATCTTGCTGCGTTGGCTGCTCTCAGGCACCACCTCGATTTCGTAACGATAACGCGGATGCTGGCCCATCATCGTCGGGAACCATCCCGTGGGAGTGTTGAGATCGGCCTCGCGCCAGAGCGTGATGATCGAGCCGTCGGGTTGAACCTCGAACAGGATACCGTCACCGCGGAGCGCGTCCTCGGTCAGCTGGAGGGCGTCGGGCGCCGCATAGGTGGTTTCGTGCTCCTCGCCCAACGCCGAGTCGGCGCCCGAGTAATGCTCGACGGAGGCCGTATAGCCGAAAAAGCATCCGGCGACGGTGGCGAGGACGCCGACGGTCACGGCCAGGGTCCATGAAGCAAGTCGTTGCGGGATCCGAACTGACATAGGCGGTCTGTTCAGGAAACCATGCGAGAATCTTACGCGCAAGTCATGCGGCGCCGATTCGAGCGCGGACGTTGCGTGTGCTAAAAACTTCGGGCACCGTGTACGTCGCACGTTTCGTCAGAGCCGGAGCTTTTTGGGTGAATGCATGAACATGGAATCGCGCCATGTAATAGCGGTAATCGGAGCGGCCACCGCCGGTTCCGAAATAGCACAGGTCCTGGCCGCGCGTGGCGCGCTGGTGATCGTCTTTGAACAGAACGCCCGTCCCTATGGCAAGATCGAAGACGGTCTGCCGCGATGGCACGCCAAACAGCGGCGGGACGAATATGAAGAGATCAATCGACGCCTCGAACGGCCGGGTATCGAATACGTCCCGTTGACCCGGATGGGGACGAACCTCGATTTCGAGGAGCTGCGTCGCGACTGGGGCCTGAGCGGTATCGTGCTCGCCCACGGCGCGTGGCGCGATCGGCCTTTTCCAGTCACCGCCGCCGAGGAGTATGTCGGTCGCGGCCTGATTTATCAGAACCCGCTTATCTACTGGTTCAACCATCATCTCGAGCGGGGTTACGACGGGCCACGCTTTGATCTGTCACCCGGCGGAATCGTGATCGGCGGTGGGCTCGCCTCGATCGACGTGGTCAAGGTCTTGCAGCTTGAAGTAGTGATCGCGGCCTTGTGGGCGCGCGGGATCGAGGCGGACATGATCCAGCTCGAGCGCGAGGGTATCGACGTCGTGCTGAAGAGCCGTGGGCTCGATTGGCGTGGGCTCGGGGTCCCCGCCTGCCGCCTGTTTTACCGCCGGCGCATCATCGATATGCCGCTCTCGGATATCGCGCCCGACGCGCCGCCCAAGCGCGCCGAAGCGCTGCGTCAGGCGCGAATCAAGATTATCGAGAAGGCCCAGCGCAAATATTTGTTCGAGTTCGAGGATCGGCGCGTACCGAACGACGTGATCGTCGAGCATGACCGGCTGGTCGGTCTGATGATCGGCCATACCGAGGTGATCGACGGCAAGGCCCATCGGCTGCCCGATTCGGACGAGGCGGTGAATGGCCCGTTTGTAGTGAGTTCGATCGGCAGCATCCCCGAGCCCATCCCCGGTATCCCGCAACACGGCGAGGTTTACGAATACGTGGACGCCCGCACGGGATTGCTGCTGGAAGGTCCGACCCGCGTCTATGCGGCGGGCAACGTGCTGACCGGCAAGGGCAATATCAAGGATTCGCTGGACAACGCGACCGAGGTCGGCACGCTGGTCGCCGAGCGTTACCTGGGACTTGCCGACGACGGCGCCCGCACGCCGCTGGCCGACGGCACCCGGGCGAAAGCCAATCAGGCCGGTTCAGACATTGCCACAAGCATCGCCACAAGGGCAAAATTACCGGAAGAGGACGTCGCGCGGATCATTGAGCGCGTGCGCGTGCGGCAGAAGCAGGCTGGCTACGACGGCGACTATCGCGGCTGGATCAGGCGGGTAACGCCGCCGGATTTGGGCTGACGGCCGGCGGCGGCCGTTCAAGTATTCCGTCTTCAGGAGGTCGCGGTGGATCAACTCGAGCGAACCGATCCCGAGATTTTTCGTTTAATCAAGGAAGAGGAGCGTTACCAGGCCGAGTCGATCCGCCTGATTCCGTCCGAGAACTACGTGAGCGCGGCCGTGCTGCAAGCCACCGGCTCGGTGCTCACCAACAAGTATTCCGAAGGGTACGCCGGCCGGCGTTATTACGAGGGTCAACGCTACGTCGACCAGATCGAGCGTCTCGCGGTGGAACGCGCCCAGGCGCTGTTCGGCGCGGAGCATGTCAACGTTCAACCCTACTCGGGATCACCGGCGAATCTGGCGGTCTACTTCGCGCTGCTCAAACCGGGTGACGGTCTCATGGGGCTCGCGTTGCCGCATGGCGGCCATCTGACGCACGGCTGGAACGTCAGTATCACCGGAACTTTCTGGCGGTCGATTCCGTACACGGTCGATCGCGTGACTCAGCGTCTCGACTACGACGCGATCCGCGACCTGGCCCGCAAGGAGCGGCCGCGTATGATCGTTGCGGGCGCGACCGCTTATCCGCGCCAGTTCGATTTCAAGGCCTTCGCCGAAATCGCGAAGGAGGTCGGCGCCTATCTGACGGCCGACATTTCCCATATCGCGGGGCTGGTCGTCGCGGGAGCCCATCCCGATCCGGTCCCCCATGCGGACGTGGTGATGACCACCACGCATAAAACGCTGCGCGGTCCGCGCGGTGCGATGATCCTCTGCCGCAACGAGGTCGCCGCGCGAATCGACAAGGCGGTCTTCCCCGGATTGCAGGGCGGTCCGCATAATCATACGACCGCCGCGATCGCGGTGGCGCTCAAGGAGGCCGCAACGCCCGACTTCAAGGCCTACGGCCAGCAGATCGTGCGCAACGCCAAGGCCTTGGCCGCGGGCCTGCTCGAACGGGGCTTCGACCTGGTATCGGGCGGCACGGATAACCATCTGCTCCTGCTCGACCTGACCAGCAAGAAGGTAATTGGCAAGAAGGCGGCGCAGGCGCTTGATCGGGCGGGAATTATCGGCAACTACAACACGGTGCCTTTTGATCCGCGCAAACCGTTCAGTCCGAGCGGCCTCCGCCTCGGCACACCGTCGATCACTTCGCGCGGCATGAAGGAGGCGGACATGGACGCGATCGCGGGCTGGATCGACGAAGTGATCGCGCATGTCGACGACGAAACGGTGGCGGCGCGGGTCTGCGGCGAAGTGCGCGAGTTCTGCCGCAACTTCCCGGCCCCGGGCCTCCCGGTCGATTAGTATCACGCCCGGTAGTTAGCTTGGGTGAACGCCGCTAAGCGCTCGGGATTCTTCGCGGACTTTACCCTCGAGGAGCGCAGCGATTTTTTGATTCGCGCAACAGCGCCTCTGGTGTCATCCTGAGCCGGCGAGCAGCGCGAGCCGTGTCGAAGGACCTGCGCGCAGCGCTTCCCCACGTCCCATTGACGTTTATGTCATGTAGAATCGTCCACTGTTTTGCAGATCGAGTTCACCAACGACCTCACCAAGCGCGTCGCTGAGCGTCAGGAAGGTCTCGTCGGGGGCCGTGCACCGAAGCCTCGTCTTAAAAGCGTTGTCTCTTTCTAGTGATACAAAGTAATAAGCTGAAGGCGCTGCGCGCAGGTCCTTCGACACGGCTCGCGCTGCTCGCCGGCTCAGGATGACACCAGAGGCGCTGTTGCGCGGAGCGAAAAATTCGCTAACTCTGAGCGCAGGCTGCCGAAGCGATGAATCCCGGGTAGTGATAATTTCATAAATCTATTTGCGGGAGACCACATTAGCTCAGCGAGATTCATATGAAGGTTCTGGTCATTGGTGGCGGCATCATCGGGAGTTCGGTCGCGTGGCGGCTCGCGCGCGAGGGCGCCGAAGTCACGATCCTCGAGCGCGGGCGCCTGGGTCGGGAGGCCTCGTGGGCGGCCGCCGGCATGATCGCGCCGCAGGCCGAGGCGCAGGGACCGGGACCCTTCTTCGATCTCTGTGTGCGGGCGCGCGAGGTTTTCGCGGCGACCGTGCCGACGCTCCGGGACGAGTCCGGCATCGATCCCGAGTACGACGACGCGGGCATCCTCTATGTCGCCTTCGACGCGGCCGAAAGCGCGGAGCTGCGGGACCGCGCGCGATGGCAAAAGGCGGCGGGTGGCGTCGCGTTCGAGCTCTCGGCGGCGGAGGCACACAAGCTGGAACCCGCGCTCGCCCCCGAGGTCATCTACGCCGTCCATATGCCCGCCGACCGCCGCACCGATAATCGTCAGTTGACGCGCGCCTTCGCCGCCGCCGCCGTCGCCCGCGGGGCACAGGTCCACGAGGGCGTGCGCGTCGCAAGTATCGTGCTGCAAGGCGATCGCGCCTCCGGCGTCCGGTTGCACGACGGCAAGCAGCTTACCGCCGACGTCATCGTCAATGCGGCGGGCGCCTGGGCGGTCGATATCCGCGGGCTCGAAGCGGATCAGGTCAGCACTTATCCGGTGCGCGGGCAGATACTCTGTTTCGAGGGACTCAAGCCGTTGGCGGGCCCGAGCGTCTTTTCGGCGCATGGCTACCTGGTACCGCGCCGCGACGGCCGGCTGCTTGCCGGGTCGACGATGGAAGAGGCCGGCTACGACAAGGAGGTCACGCTGGAGGGAATCGCGAAGATCGCCTGCGGCGCGTGCAAGATGATGCCGTCGCTCGGCCACCTGCCATTCCGCGAGGCGTGGGCCGGCTTACGTCCCGCGACCCGGGATTTCCTGCCGATCCTCGGCGCCTCGCCCACCGCCGGCAATGTCCTGTATGCGACCGGCCATTTTCGCAGCGGGATTCTGCTCTCGGCGCTTACCGGCGAGATAATCGCGGACCTGGCATACGGCCGCGCGCCGTCGATCAATCTGGCGCCCTTCGCGCCGGCGCGGCTCGCCAAAGCCGCCAAAGTGACTGCGCTTGGGCTTGTCCGCGATATTCTCTTCCGCTCGCGAATCGACGCCGCGGCGCAGGTGCTGGGGGTCAACGTCGCGTATGCCTCGACGCTCGAGCAGGGACTCGCCCGCTGCGCCGAGCTCAAGCCGGCGGTGGTCTTCGCGGACCTCTCCGACGCGAATTTTCCGGCGGAAGCCACCGCGGCCGCAGTCAAGCGCGGGGGCAAGGTCAGGCTCGTCGGATTCGCCTCGCACGTCGATCTGAAAGCCCTGAAGGCGGCCCGCGACGCCGGTTTCGACCAGACCCTTTCGCGCAGCGAATTCACGTCACGGGTCGCCGAGTTTTTGAAGTAGGGGCTTCTGAGTTTTCACCCGATATACGTGCGTGGGAGCGTCAGCATGGAAGTGAGCTTTCACGTCGAAAGCTTCCGCGATACTACTTAACAATATGGTTGCTAAATTTGACCTCAAGCAAGGTGACCAAACGCTCGGAACTTTGACCCTCGATGCGAATGGGAAAGTGACACTCCAACACGAACTGACTTTCGATCAACTTCGCGTGCATCCAAGAGTCGTCGCCGTCGATGAAGGGGCTAAACAACTAAGGATAGACGATATAAGGATTGGAGATAGTCGGAAGGATGCTGAGGTTGCGTTTTACGACGAATCGGGCCTCGAGAAGTTGGCTCTTCGCAAGGACGCCTTCGGCTTCTTGGACGTGCATGATCCTAAGAGCCTAGCCGGGCTGCGGACGGTCCTCATCAGCCCCGGCTCGGCGCCATCTCAATTAGTCCTCGAGCTTGGACCTTTCGAGAAGGTGCGCGTGTTCGCGGGTCGAGTCCTCGACTTGTATGGTCGAGTCGAAGATTGGCTCCGCGACACCTCGCTGATGACAGCACGCCGCGATTCTTGTGTGACCGAAGGGCCTTACGGAACGTACAACCTTCCTGTTCTCAAAATATACCACAGCGATGGAAGGGAGGTTGCGACCCTTGTTCCCACGGGAGCTGCGGTAATCGCGGCGGAGGGACGCATCGAGGTTGTGGGCAGCCGGGATAGGCAGGGGCTGGTTTATTTTTCGACGGGTGGCCCTCAAATCGGTCTTACAGTCGGCTCTGGACCGAGCGCCACGCATACTTCTCGCAAGGTCTTCAGGGATGTAACCAGCGAGGGATGGTACTTGCTCGAAGATGTGCGACTGGGACGCGCTAAATCCTTGGACAAATCAGTATTCAAGGATTTGCTGAGAGGGGTTGCGGATCTCTATGAGCTCTGATTCCCTTGAGGCTTTCTTTGCGACGCATAGGAGGCTCCGCGACTGTCTGAAGATCGCTCGGCGTGCGGTCGACAGCGAAAAGGTCGAGCTTCTTAGTGGCACGGATTTTATCGCGGCCTGAGGAGAACAGGCAGCCGAGTGGATAAACGACGCCAGAAGAGATGCAGATGATCTCGCCGTTGTGGCGTTATGGGCTTGGTTCGAGCGCCACTTGATTGAATATGCGAAACTCCGCGCAGGCGTGGTTGAAACCACGAATCCGCTCGCATTCGCACAAGAGTTAAAGTCGAAGGTGACAAAGGAAATCGAGCATTGGCGCATCGACGAACTTCTGGACGTCTTCAAGTCGATCGTCGAGGGCAAACAAATAGGAATTGCCAAGCAGGTAAAGGACTATAGAGATTGGATTGCTCACCGCAATCCCAATCGTCTGCCACCGGCGCAAACGGACCCTACCGCCGCATATTCGTTACTCGCCACGATTATTGACGCAATCGAGCAAGCGAAGTGATGAGACCTCCCGAAATATCGGTGCACTGGCTGAACTGAATCATGGATTGAAGGGGGTGAGGCGCGGTTCGGCGCACGACGAGCAGCCGCAGCAGCATAGCCAGCACGGGGCGTACGCGTGCTGGTGAAGTCGAGCACCGGGATTTCCACAGCCTGTCCATAGTTGACGGCCCCCCGCTTGCCTTCGAGGGGGCGGCTGTTAAGCTGATCACAAGGGCCCATCATATGTCGGTAAACAAGGCAATTCTGGTCGGAAATCTCGGCCGTGACCCGGAGATTCGCTATCTGCCGTCGGGTCAGAGCGTCGCGAACTTCTCGATTGCGACCACCGAGTCCTTCAATGATCGCAGCGGCGCGCGGCAGGAACGCACCGAATGGCATCGGATCGTCGCCTGGGGCAAACTCGCCGAGGTCTGCGGTCAGTACCTCAAAAAGGGCCGGCAGGTCTACGTCGAGGGGCGCATCACGACCCGGCAGTACGACGCCAAGGACGGCAGCGGCAAGCGCACTTCGACCGAGATCGTCGCGCAGACGATCCAGTTCCTCGGCGGACGGGCCGGCGGGATGGACGAGGCGGGCGCTGGCTCCGCGCCGGGCATGGATATGGCTCCTCCGCCGATGGACGACGAAGATATCCCCTTTTAGTCGAGTTGTTGCGGCTTATTTGGGGAGCGCGAATCGACCTGTCGCAGACGTGGCGGTGATCGTGTCACACGGCCCGCAAGTGCGTCATTGAAGAAGTCGCGGAGCGCAATCCGGAAATCTTCGAGCGCGAGCCCCATCAGGTCCGACGGTAACGGATCGAGTTTCGCACAAGCCTTGGCATAGACCGAGCGGGCGCCGCGCAGATTCCCACGCTCGACGTGGAGCAGAGCGACCGCGGCTTGAATCAGTCCCCGCACGAGTAGTCGCTCAGCTCCCTCGGCCTGCTTCCACACGACTTCCCAGGCTTCATGGCAGTCGAAGAAGCGCCCCTGATTGAAGAGCGCGAGACCCTCGCGGAAGGCGCTCGCTCGATCGCGACGCTCGCTATCCATCACCGTAATTCGACGCATCGGGCTTGACGCTTAAAACGCGAGCGGTCGACAATAAAAGACAATGAGGAGAGTGGTATGACAACCGCCAACAAACTAATCGCGCTCGACGGTGCGACGATCAGCATGAAGGAATCGGGGCTCATGATGGGTGGCAGTGACACGATGATCGATATTCCGATCCCGTCGTTCCTGATCGAGCATAGCAAGGGGCTGGTCTTGTTCGACACCGGTTGCGCCCCCGAGGTCGCGGTCGATCCCGAGGGCTACTGGGGCGTCGCGACGAAGTTCCTCACGAATATCCGCTTCACGAAAGATCAGGTCGTCGACCAGCAGGTCAGGCTGCACGGCTATAAGCCGAATGACGTGAAATACGTCGTCGTGTCGCATCTCCATCTGGACCATTCGGGCGGGATCAGGCTTTTTCCCAACGCCACCTTCCTCGTTATCAAGGGCGAATTGCCCTACGCCTACTGGCCCGATCGCAAGGCCCGCAACGGCTTCATCTTCAATGAACTGGCGCCCACGCGCGGCTTCGATTGGAAGGAGCTCGCGGGCGACACCGATATCTTTGGTGACGGCAGCCTGATGATGCTGAAGACCGCGGGGCATACCCCCGGTGAATGCTCGCTGAAAGTGCGCCTGAAGCATGAGAGCATTGTGTTGACCGGCGACACGATCCATATCCGCCCGCAACTCGAGACGCTGGCGGCGATGGATAGCGACTACGATATCGCGGAGGCGAGTGCGTCGATCCGCCGGCTGCGCGACATGCGCGAGCGGGGCGAGGCGCGGCTCTGGATCAGTCACGCCCCCGAGGATTGGGTCGAGTATCCCCATCAGATGGAGTAGACCGGCGCCGCACGCGCGACGCGCGAATCAGCCGTGCGCGACCGGGACGGCGGCGCGGGCGGGAAGCGGTCCGGGCAAACCGTCGAAGACCAACGCCCGGCCGTCGGAATGAAACCCCATCGCCGCGAGCAGGCCGACATGTTCGGATTCGAGCGCGGGCGACCCGTCGATCGTATCGATAGTCACTTTCGGCCGCATCCGTAGCAGGATAGCGAGCCCGGCGCGCAACGGCCCGTTGTCGAGCCGCTCCGGTACGACCAGGCCGTGGCCACTCAGTCCCAGGATGACGCGGCCACGGTAAGCAACGAGCAGATTCACCGCCTCGCGCATGACGCCGCACCCGGGGAGCAGCACGCCGTAGGGATTCGCCGGATCGAGCGCGCTCATCACGGTCAGTCCGTCGTCAGGGGTGGCGGCGGCGCGAACCTCGCTCAGCAGTTGCAGCGCCTCAGGCGTTGCGTATTGTTCGCCTGAGAGCGCGCGCACGAACCATCCGCGACGGATCAGCCCGGCGTACTCCATCCGGCGAAGCGCAAACGAAAGTTCGCGCCAGCCGATATCGAACTGCTCCAGCGCGAGCATCTCGCGGGTAAGAATCCCGTGCCGGGCAAGCAGGACCTCCGCCACGGCGCGAACCCGATCGGCGGCATTCGTCTGATCCTCCGGGGCGACGCTCGCGTCATCGTTGCGCGCCGGTTCGATCAGCGACCAACGTCCGCTCAGGCTCGACTTGAGCCGCGCGCGCACGGCCGCGTCATGACGCGTCGCCGCGTGCTGCGGTCGGGTGGCCGCGACGGTGCGCGCGGCGGCCGGCTCGGCCGCGATCAATCGCAAGGGCGCGAAGCTGTCATTCGACACGAGCCCGGCGGCCGCAAGTCGCCAGAGCGCGGCAAGCGTATCCCGCTCGGATAGTCCGGCGCACTCGGCGACCTGATCGAGATACTGTGCGCCGTGCTCGCGTAACGCCGCGCGGACCGGCGCGTCGCGCTCCTCCGTGGTCGCGGTCTGCCGCTGATGGGGTATCGCGCCGCGGCGCGGTACAAAAGCGACTCGCGCGGGGAACTCGCCGGCGCCGGCCGGCAAGTCCCTCCGATCGTCCTCCATCGGCGCGGCAAGCCAGGCGAACTCACCGCTCAGGCACAAGAGGTCGAGATGTTCGGGACGATAATTTGCGACCCGTGCCGGAAAGATAGCCTGCTCCCAGAAGGCCGGCGGATAGGCGAGCCCGGCTAACTGTTCCACGACAGTGCGTACACCGTCGGCGCCAGCGTCGAGTTGCGCGCCGCCAAGGTTCTGCCATTTGAAGCGGAACGCGGCAAACTCGTCATCGGTGCAGGGCTCGACCTCGGCGCGCAGGCGGCCCAGGGTCTGGCGATGGATCCGCTCAAGGACGTAGCGATCGCACCATTGTTCAGCGGGCGCGAGGCTACCGTTGTCGATGTGCGCGAGCGATGGCGGCGTAAACTGGCCGCGAAAAACCGTGCCTTGAGACTCGAGCACGCCGAGCGCCGTACTCACGTCGTCCAGACTGATGCGCAATCGCTCGGCCAGTTCGAGCACCCTTACCGGACCCGACGTCGCCAGTGCGCGCCGGACAATCCCCTGTATCGCGGCGCCACGATCAGCCGCCGGTACGCGCGGTCGTTCGTCGTCGCGCAGTCGAGCAATCGCAGCCTGTGGATAGATCGCGAGGTAGAGCGCAACGTCCTCGCTCGCGATAAGGACCTCTCGTGATTCCGCAGTGAGCCGCGCGCGCATCACGCGGCGATTCTGTTCGAGATTCGCGAGCATAGTCGACGGGTCGACGCTCGTGTACTCGGCGAGACTCTTCAGCGGCAGACTGCCGTGGGCGCGAATCATTTCGTGGAGCTCGTCGAAGTTGCGGGCACGCGAATTGGGCGCGCGTCCATCGACTTCGGTGGCGACCGTCGCGACCGCCTCCGCGGAGAGTAGATCGGCCAGGTCCTCGGTGCGAAAAACGTCCTCGGCCAGCGCGCGGTTCATCGTGACGGTGCGGCTGCGGCGATTCGCGCGCTCGCCGTCGTCGAGGAAGGAATAGTCCCACGCCAGCAAAATGCGATGAGCGAAGACGGACGGCGCCGTCCCGTCGACCAAGACGACCTTGACCGAGCCGTCCTCGAGACCGCGATAGAGCCGTTCGAGCCGCTCGATATCCGCGGTTTCAGTGAGGCATTCATGCACCGCTTCGTTGACGATGAAGTGATCGGGAAGTTCGATTTTGGGCGGACGATTCTCGAAGCAGGCGTTGCGCTGCGGGAAGAGCGCGGTCAGCAACTCCTGCGTCCGCAAGCGCTGAATCCAGGCGGGCACCTTGCGGCCGCTCGACGAGCGCATCACGGCCAGCGCCCGGGTCGCGACGTGGCGGAAGCGGACCTCGAACATCGGCGCGTCGAGCAGCGCCTGGGTCAACGTCGGACGGGCGGTGCGCGAGTTGATCAGCGTGAGGACATGGTCGAGCGGGAAGCTGTGGCGCGAGTTCAGCGCGAGCAGCACGGCGTCGTCGATCGCGGAGGCCTGAATCTCGAAATCGAAGGTCTGGCAGAGGCGTTTGCGGAGTGCGAGACCCAGGGCGCGATTCAGCCGGATGCCGAACGGCGCGTGAATCACGATTTGCGTGCCCCCAAGGCCGTCGAAAAAGCGCTCGACGATCAGCGTCCGTTCGCCCGGAATCGCCCCGAGCGCGGCGAGACCACGCCGCACGTACGCGACGGCCTGCGTGGCCGCGGCGGGTTCGAGCCGGCACTCATCGATCAACCAATCCGCGGTGGCGCGTTCGGCGGCACTGGGCGTCGCGTCACGTTCCACCGTCAAGGGTGCGGCGGTTGGGTCCGCTTCCGCCGGGATCAGCCGCTCGGCGATCGCGCGTCGGAGTTCGGACACTTCGGCGGAAAGCGCCGGCGAGCGGCCGCCCGCTTCGGTCTGCCAGAACGGCAGGCTCGGCGCCATGCCGGGCGCCGGGTCGACCATCAGACGATTCTTCGAGATACCGAGGATCTGCCAGGGCATCGAGCCCAGCGAAAAGACATCACCGCGCATCGATTCCTGCGCGAAATCCTCTTCGACGTCGCCGACCTTGCGCCCTGCCGACGCGATCACCACGTCGTAGTTGCCGGCCTCGGGAATGGTGCCGCCCGAGGTGATCGCCGAAAGGCGCGCCGAGCGGCGCGGGCGGATTCGGCCGGCCGCGCGGTCGTAGAAGATTTTGGGATTCGCTCCCTGAATCCGTTCGGGCAGCGTCGTCGCCATCTGCAGGAGCATCACGCGCAACGCCTCGCGCTCGAGTGTGGCGAAATTGCTGACCGCGCGGATCATCGCGAGCAGCTCGTCCTCGGCGATCTCCTCTTCCTCGGCGGCAATCGCGACGATTTGCTGCGCGGCTACGTCGAGGCAGCCGACGGGAACCTCGACAACGTCGAGCCGGCCGTGGCGGATCGCGCGCACGGCAGCGGCGCATTCGAGCAGGTCATCGACCGTGAGCGCAAAGAAGCGCCCCTTGGGCGTCCCGCCCAGGCTGTGTCCGGAGCGGCCGACCCGTTGAATCGCGGCCGCGATCGATTTCGGCGAATCGACCTGGCAGACCAGCTCGACCGCACCCACGTCGATCCCGAGCTCGAGCGAGGCCGTCGCAACGATCGCCTTGAGCTCGCCCCGTTTGAGCTTCTGCTCGGCGGCCAGCCGCTCCGCGCGGGCGAGGCTCCCATGATGGGCCATCACGGCGTCCGTACCGAGCTTCTTTTGCAAGGCGAGCGCAATCCGCTCGGCCCAGCGGCGGCTCAAGGTGAAGACCAAGGTCGTCCGATGCTCCCGAATCAGCGCGGCCAGGGCGTCGTACATCGCCTCCCAGTGCTGATGGGTCGCGAGCGAGCCCAGCTCGGGACCGGGTGCGATTATCCGCAGATCGAGCTCGCGCGGAACGTCGTCGGCCCTTACGATGCGCACGGGCCGCGGATGGCGTTCGCCGTCGGGCGTAACTTCCGCCCCCGTCAGAAAGGCGGCGAGCGTCTCGATAGGGTTGAGGGTCGCCGAAAGACCGATCCGGGTTGGCCGCGGTGCCCCGGACCGACGGACCATCCGCTCGAGCCGCTCGAGCGTGAGCATCAGATGCGCGCCACGTTTGTCGTCGGCGATCGCGTGCAACTCGTCGACGATCACGTAACGAACACGGGCGAGCTTCGCGCGGAAGCGTGGCGAGGTCAGCAGGATGAAGAGCGATTCGGGCGTCGTGACAAGGATGTGCGGCGGCCGGCGCAACATCGCGGCGCGGTCGCTCGCCGGGGTATCGCCAGTGCGGAGTCCCGCGCGAATCGCCCCGGGCGCGAGGCCCATCCCGCTCGCGACCTGCGTGACGCCGGCCAGCGGCTCTTCGAGGTTGATCCTGATATCGTTGGCGAGGGCCTTGAGCGGCGAGACGTACAGCACCGACACTTCGTCGCGCAGCAATCCGTCCTCGGCTTCCACGACCAGCCGGTTGATCGCCCACATTAAGGCCGCGAGCGTCTTGCCGCTGCCGGTCGGCGCGCACAGCAGAACATCGTGGCCTTCCCCGGACTGGGCTTCGGCGATAGCGGGCCAGCCGAGCGTCTGGGCACGCGCCGGTACGCCAAAGCGCCGCTCAAACCAGAGCCTGACGGCGGGATGGAACTCCGCGAGAAGATTGCCCGCGTCGCTACTGTTGACGGGCTGGTCCATTGCTTAATCGGGTCTGACCGTCATTATGGGTCCGCGGTGGGTGTGAACGCTAGGGAACCTCTGCACAAGTGAAGGCTTTGGAAGCGCTTCGCGAAGGTCCTTCGACACGGCTCGCGATGCTCGCCGGCTCAGGATGACAACGCCACTTTTTGTAACCATAAGACCCTTTGTGATTCTGAGCGAAGTCTTCGCAGCGAAGAATCTAGCGGTTTCTTATGCTCGATT